>JAAEOR010000642.1 GCA_024222895.1 Hyphomicrobiales bacterium
CGCTTTGAATATGGAGTTCGTCGGGTATTCCGATCAGGGCGGTCGGGCGGACGGTGTGCAGGTGATGGTATCGAAAGGGGTCGCCTACGTTGGACATCTGTTCTCGGGCGGTTTCTCGATCCTCGACGTCAGCGATCCGCGCGACATCAGGCCCATCGATCACATCGGTTTCCCGGGACCGACCTGGAGCCAACATCTCCAAACCAACGGGGACCTGCTGCTCACCGTGAACATGAAGGACATGTACAAGCACGAGCAGGGGATCTCCGGCGACTACTACAAAGGTTCGATCGGCGACAAGCTGCAGTTCGACGGCGACGCCGAGCATTGCGCCGGCATGCGGATCTACGACATTTCCGACCGCAAATCGCCGAAGGAGATTGCGTTTCTCGAGATTCCGGGCCTTGGCGTCCACCGGATCTGGTACGATGGTGGACGGTGGGCTTACTGTTCTGCGTTGCCGCCGGGCTTCTCGGACGACATCATGCTGATCATCGACCTGAACGATCCTGCGAAGCCGGAGGTCGTCAGTCAGCTCTGGTTGCCGGGCATGAACACTGCAGCCGGCGAAAAGCCGTCCTGGAATCCGGAACACCGCTATGCATTGCACCACCCGATCGTCAAAGGCGATCTGGCCTGCGCGTCGTGGCGCGACGGTGGCATGACCACCATCGACGTCAGCGACCGGCACGCCCCACGCATCCTGGCGCACGACAATCCGGCGCCTCCTTTCGCCGGCGGCACACACAACGTGCTGCCGCTACCCGACCGGGGCCTGGCGGTGTGTGTCGAGGAGTCGACCGCCGACAATTGTGAGGACGGCATCAAGCGCAACTGGGTTTACGACATCCGCGAGCCGACCAATCCTGTCACCATATCGTCGATGCCGATTCCGGACGAAGTCGACTACAAATCAAAAGGTGGTCAGTTCGGACCCCACAACATCCATGAGAACAGGGAGGAGAGTTTCCAGAGTTCGGAACTGGTCTTCATAACCTACCAGAATGCCGGCATCCGGGCCTATGACATTTCCAATCCGTTCCGCCCTGAGCAAGTAGGCGCTTTCGTTCCGCCGGCGCCGAGCAAACTCATGGACCATCGTCCCGACCGGCCCTACGTCATCGATACAACCGACGTCTATGTCTCAAAGGACGGGCTGATCTATTGTACCGACTTCAATGCCGGACTCTTCGTTCTTCGAATGAACTAGAAGGAGCCGACAGGTCAGTTTTTGAGGGAGGACGACGCTGCCGACCCCCGACATCCCCACCGAACTGCACGTGCCGTTCACCAGCATCATCATCGACGCGCATTGGAACTACCATGCGATGCTGATGTTTTTCATATGGTTCATGCTTATGCCGCTCGCCATCATGTCGATGCGGTATCTGAAGCCGAAGCCGGGGCCTGACTACGGCATCCCGGCGGCGAGCACCTACTTCTTCTCCCGCATGCACATCTGGGGATCCTACACCGCCGTGTGCCTGACGATTGCCGGCGCCTTTGTAGCCATCCTGACCGTTGGCGGATTCAGCCGATCACTGCATTCCTATTTTGGGATCGGCACGCTCGTTTTTGGCTGCCTGCAGGTCGTTGCGGCGTGGTTCAGGGGCTCGCACGGTGGCAAGTACGGCCATGGCGCCGACCCGGACGATCCGAGGACATGGCATGCCGATCACTTCGACATGACCCCAAAACGGCAGCGGTTCGAGGCGTACCACACGACGGCCGGCTACTTCACACTTGTCATGGCCGCGGGCGCGATCCTTACCGGCCTGATCCAATACTGGATGCCGAATATCATGACGGCGGCGGTCATCATTTTCTTCGGGTGCGCGGTGCTTGCAATCATCGCCGAATACCGTGGCATGCGGTACGATACCTACCGCTCGGTCTACGGGACGCACCCCGATTTGCCCTTCAACAAGGCACGCGCGCCCATTGAGGGCAGGGCGCCATAATTTCGCAGCCATGCCTGAACTGTCGAGCTGGCAGGCACGAGAGGTCTGGCAGATATCCACGGTCGCGCCGACGGACTATCGGCACCGACAGGACACGAGGCAGGAAGCATGTCGTTTGACGATACTCAGAGCTTGCGGGAGCCGCCTCTCAAGCGCCGGCTTCGACTTGGATTCGTGGGCGGTGGGCGCGGCGGACTGGTCGGCAACTGGCACGCCGCCGGTGCCCGACTGTCCAATCACTGGAACATCGTTGCCGGCGCCTTGTCCTCCGATCCCGACAGAGCCCGAGCCTCGGGCGAGGACTGGATGATAGCGCCGGAGCGGGCCTATTCCGACTACCGCGAGATGGCACGCGCCGAAGCGGCCCGCGAGGACGGGATCGAAGCGGTTGCGATCTGTACGCCGAACTGGTCGCACTACGATATCGCCGTCGCTTTCATTGACGCCGGCATTCACGTCATCCTCGACAAGCCGATGACCACCCGCCTGGAAGATGCCGAAGCGCTTGTCGCGTTGTCGCGGCGGGCCGGCATCCGCCTCTTCATGACCTATCCCTTTGCGCATCACGCCATGGTCCGCCAGATGCGGCACATGATCCGCGCCGGCGACATCGGCCAGATCCGCCAGGTCAATGTGGAATACCTGCAGGAATGGGCGACCGAGCCGCCCGACCCGACTATCCAGGGGCGGGCCTGGCGGCAAATACCGGAGAAGGCGGGGCGCTCTTCGGCAATCGGCGACATCGGCACCCATGCCTTCCATTTGCTGCGATACGCCACCGGACTCGAGCTTGCCGAGCTCCGGGCCGAGTTCCATATTTGTGGCGCACCGAAGGACCTCGAGGACACGGCTTTCGTGAATCTGCGAATGAAGGGCGGTGTGCCGGGTCTGCTATGGGTCACCCAGGCTGCACCTGGGCAGTATTGCGGGCTGCGGCTGAGAGTATGGGGAGACAGGGGTGGCCTGTCATGGGACCAGGAGAACCCCGAGGCTCTCAAATTCGCGCCGCTCGGGCAGCCCGAGCACCACATCCTCCGTGGCACGGGCGGCGGGGTCCACCCGGCGGTCGAGCAACTGGTTCACCTGCCGCGCGGCCATGGCGAGGCCCTGACTGACGCGTGGGGAAACCTCTACGCCGAAATGGGGATCGCTATTGCCGCGGCGGTGGTCGGCCATCCGCTTCCAGAGGATTTTGTCGAGTTGCCCGGCCCGGAGGAAGGCGCAGAAGGCGTGCACTTCGTCTATGCCTGCGCCGACAGCCACGAAGCCGGCGGGAACTGGGTGAAGTTCAGCCGTTCGTAGTCGGTCACACGGCTAAAGTTAGAGGTCGTACTTCTTCTGCCAACCGATGGCCGCGCCGCCGAAGATATCGGCCGAGGCACGGATCTCGTCCGCAAACAGGGGCACCAAGTAGTCGCGGACCGGGTCGGGCATAACGATCTTGGCTAGTTTCTCCTTGCGGTTGAAGTCGGCTGGCACGCCTGCGGGCGATGGGTGCTCGTCGGCTTCGAGGAACCGTAGGACCTCTCGTCGGAAACCGACCGCATCCTTCTCAAGGTCGTCGAAGAAATAGAAGGCGAAGCGGTCATCACTCGGCCGCAGGCGCCACCGCCGGACGACCTTGCTGATACTGGAATGCGCCATCCCGGTGCCGTCTGTCACGAATGACTTCACGCTGGCGAGGTCCGTCGCATCAGGCAAGTAGCCTTTCCGTACCAGCATGCAATGCTGGGACCACAAGCGCTCAACCGGGTCGCGGGCCAGATAAATGATCTTGGTGTCCGGGAACCGTTCTCGGATTGCAGCGGCGCGTTCGTCGGGGATGATTGCGTAGGGCGGGCAGATGTCGCCCGACAGCCGCTTACCGCGCAAATTGAACAAACGCGCATAGCGGTCAAAATCGAGCGGGTGCTGGCCTAGCCAGAACAGGGATTTGAGCCAGAGAATGTCCTCGCGCTTCAGCGGGCGTACGCGTTTGCGCTCGCGCCAGCGATTGGCGGCCTTCAGGCCCTTGCGAGCGCGTCGATAAAGAGTCACTGCCGCTTTGGCCAGGGCCTTCTCGCGGTCGAAGTAATGCAGTTCCTTAATAGGTGGCATCCAGAATTGCGGGTGCTGATCAAGCTGGTCGAAGAGCCAGCGGGTACCGCCCTTCTGGGCGCCGATGCAAATGAAATCTGGACCGCGAACATCGCCCTGAGCCAGCATCTTTGGCATCGACGAAATCGTTGGCGGTTTTGGCCTTTTTCGTTTGGAAACCGCCAACCGTCTTTACCGCTTTCTTGAGTTTTCATTTCGGCGTGCGAGAACTCTTCACACGCTCGCCCTACTGATGCCGAGATTCGTCGCGATTGCAACCGCACCAAGCCCTTGATCCCTGAGCTGACGCACCTCCTCAGCCTTCGCACGAGCGATGCCGATTTTTTGGCCGTTCGAGGGGCATCTCACGCTCGAACTCAGCAATCGACTCGAGCAGATTGGGCATGAGCTTACCCGTCGCTGTCGCCGTATCGAGTTTCATGTTCAAGCTCCGAAGCGCCGCGCCATTTGCCTGAAGCCGGGCGAGGATCTACGTCAGATCGACGATGCTACGCGCCAGACGATCGAGCTTCGAGACGACAAGGGTGTCGCCCTCGCGCACGAAATCCAGAGCTGCTTTACGCGATTAACTCTTCGCCGTCGCGGTCTTGATTGCTGACCCGGTATTTCGATGTACGAAATCAGCGCTACAGTGTCACATTTGGCTGCACATTCTGTGGGGCGAGTTAATGACCGAATACAAGCCGATCAAAGGGCGATCCAACCACGACATGCATCCGGAATTTGGCCTGTGCGTCTTCTGACCAAGCCAAACGCCACAAGAATTTGAACATGAGATGGCCGAGCCGCGCCCTGAAAAGGTGCGCATGGTTCAGGAAAGCGAAGCCCGCCTCGTAGCCGAATCACAAGAAGCCGAGGACACGGCGATCATCCACAAGGCGATGCTGGATAAATTCGCGGCCGACAACAGAACCGATCCGACGCTCTCTGACGACGTGAAAGCAGCCATCGACCGGCGCCTTGGCCGGTAACTGACCGAACCGCGCCAATGATGGCGAAGAACGCTGCAAACATCAGAACCGTGTGCCACCAGGGAATGTGCATGGGCCTATCCCTGAGACGGCGAGTCGAAGCAGTAGGGAAGCCGGAACGGTGACATCTGCCCGGTTTTGTCGATGTGGTCCTCGAAGAAGATTGAGACTTCACCGTTTTTGAACTGGATCGCGAGATTATCGGTCCAATAATCATCGCCACCGCCACATGCGGCGATGACGTTAATCCACCCGTCGTTGTCTTCCTCGGAAATGGAAGTGTAGGTGCAGCCCCAATCAATGCCCACGATCTCGTCAGGCAGGAAGATAAAAGGCGGGTCGGTCTCGAGCCCAAGCGGCTTGCCGTTCCCGACGCCGTAGATCGCGCGGTACTCGCAGGCCGCTTCGGCCCCGTAGGCGCCGTGCTCAAATAGCCTTTCCCCCGCCACCACTGGCGTAGCAAAGAGCACCGCAAGCACTACCCAAGCACGCATAGGCGTCCTCCTCGTCTTCAATAGGTAATACGCCGAGACCGACCACACAACCGCTCCCACCGGGGCGGTTTTTTCATGGAGAAAGCAATGATCCAGCGTAAGCCGTTTTTCGACGCGGCGCGGAAGTCTCCATTCCCCGGCCGCCTCACCAAGAACCAGGTGGCAGGCATGGAGGCGATCCTTGATGAATGGGGGCGCCGCGGCCTGACCGACCTTCGTCGGCTCGCCTACATGCTCGCGACGACAATCGAAGGCTGTCGCGACTGAGCGTCGCCGATCACAAGCTTCACGTCTGGATCCCCTTCCTCGGGTGCGTCGATCCCGCATAGCCGGATCTTCTGACAATCGTGGACGACGCAGAGCTCGAATGTATCGCCGTCGATGACATGGGGCACGGCCCCGGTGATGTCCGCCATTGCCGCGGTCGGGATCAGTGTCAGAAGGGCGGCGTATCTCAGCATCTCAGATTGTGCGACTTTTGTGCGGTCGAAATCCGCGGTTTGTTCCCAGATGTCCGGTATGTCGACCCTCTGAAACCCGCAGAAATCGGCCGTTTTATTGGTAGCGGAGGAGGGACTTGAACCCCCGACACGCGGATTATGATTCCGCTGCTCTAACCAACTGAGCTACTCCGCCAGACACGCGTCGAAAGCGCGTGGCATATAAGGAACGGGGCGAAACCCTGTCAAGCGAACCCGCTTCGGCCGGACGTGACCGATCGTCCGGGCAACTACGCCGTCTTCGATTCAGCGTTCCTCCTCGTCATGGCCTGGCTCGTCTCTGGCAATCGTGGCGCGCCCCGGATACTTGTCGGCATCCCGATCCGGTGGTGGCGCCAGATAGGTCGTTGTGGGAGGGGCGTCGCCGACCGCATGAACATGGACATCCTGCTGCGGGAAGGGGATGCTGATGCCGACCGCGTCAAAGCGAACCTTGATATCACCCGTCAGGTCCCAGAAGACCGTCCAGTAGTCCTCGGTCTTCACCCATGGCCGGCACAGGATGTTGACCGAACTGTCGGCGAGGGCACCGACGACGATGGTCGGCTCCGGTTCCTCCAGCGTCAGCGGATGGGCTTTCACCGCTTCGTCGATGACCGCGATCGCCTTGGCGATATCGTCTTCATAGCCAATGCCAAAAACCAGGTCGACACGGCGTGTGTCGCTGGCGGTGACATTGGTGATGACATTGCCCCAGACCTGGCTGTTGGGAATGACGATCACCTGATTGTCGGGCGTATTGACCCGCGTCGCGACGATGCTGACTGCCTTGACGGTGCCGGCGACGCCGCCGATATCGACATAGTCGCCTTCGTCAAACGGGCGGTTGACCATGATCATCAGGCCGCTGGCAAGATTGCTGAGCGAGTCCTGAAGCGCAAAGGCAACGATGAACGAGGCGCCGCCGACCACCGCAAAGAGCGGCGTCACATCCACGCCCAGGGCGGACAGAACGAGCATGATGCCGACTGCCAGGACAACCCAGTAGATTGCCGTGACGAGAAACACCTGGAGCAGTTTCGAGAGATTGGGGACGCGGTCGATGCGACGTCGCACACCGCCGCGGACCAGCCGAGCGATCAGCAACAGGACCGCGAAGGCGACCACGGCGATGGCGATGTCCCATGCGAGACTGAGTCCGCCATCGGCATCGGTCAGCCAGGTGACGGCCTGCGCTATCAGCGTCTTGTAATCCGCCGTGCGGGTCTCTTCGATGATGATCGAGTTTCGATAGGCGCGCAGGTCGGCGATTGCCGCTTCGTCACCGCCCTTGAGTTCCCAGCCGTTCACAACGGCGTCGAACTTGTCGAACAGCGCCTTGCGTTCGGTGACAAGCTCGGTGAGGCGATCCCGCACGGCCTCCTCGACCGCGGTGTCTGACTTCGAGATCGAAACTTGCGCCTCCATGACCTCTTCGGTCTTCCCCTTGACGATCACCAGCCACTGCTCGGCGACGGCGGCCAGCTCATCCTTGGTGAGCGGAATCAGGCGGAGGTGGAGCTCGGCGGTGTCGATATCCAGATTGAGGATCGGTTCAGGCAATTCCGGCGGGACCTCCCTGGCGGCTTCCTCCGCCGCTTTTTCGGGCGCCTCCGGGGCGGCGGCCTCTGGCGCATCGGCCGCGGCCGGCTCCTCAGCGGGAGCCTCCGTCTGGGCCATCGCGGGCGTCAGCGTCCC
>JAAEOR010000643.1 GCA_024222895.1 Hyphomicrobiales bacterium
CCGCGCCGGAATCCGGCACATCCTGTCGGAGGCCCCGTGAAGCTTCTCTATTTTGCCTGGATACGCGAGCGTATCGGCCTCGAGGACGAGGACGTCACGCTGCCACCCGAAGTGGCGACAGTGGGCGATCTGGTTACCTGGTTGAGCGGCCGGAGTGAGCGATACGCTCACGCCCTGGCCGAGCCGGACGTTGTTCGGGTGGCCGTGGATCATGTGCATGCTGGCGCTGACACCCCTTTGCATGACGCCCACGAGGTGGCCCTCTTCCCGCCGATGACGGGGGGCTGAAATGGTGCAGATCGAGGTTCGCGTCCAACAACCGGATTTTGATACGGCAGCCGAGATCGACCGTGTAGCCCAACTCGGCGGAGACACCGGAGCGATCGTGACATTCACCGGGCGGTGCCGCAGTGAAGGCGGGCGGCTGGCGGCCCTGGAAATCGAACACTACCCGGACATGGCCGACGTAGAAATCGGTCGGATCGCCGAACAAGCGGCAGGCCGCTGGGCCGTCGACGCGCTGTTGATTGTCCATCGCTACGGCGTGGTCGCGCCTGGCGAGAATATCGTGCTGGTTATCGCAACCGCCGCGCATCGGCGGCCCGCCTTTGCCGCCGCCGACTTCCTGATGGACTTTCTCAAGACACAGGCACCATTCTGGAAGAAAGAGCGCCGTGCCGATGGCGGGCAGTGGATCGAAGCGAGACCGGCCGACGACGCCGACGCCCGGCGCTGGTCGACAGCCGGCAAGCCAGTCGCCTGATGACCCGATACCGGTCTTTGACATCCGGCAGCACCGACCCGAGATATCGGAACCTTATATCAAGGGTGCTGAATATTGACCCGTTTGACGGCCCCAATTCGTCTGCCGACAAGGCACGTCTCGAAGGGCGATACGGGGTCATCGTTCGAGAGGTGTAACGCAGCTCGGGCACTTGAAGGTAGAGTTCGCACCGCCGGGCGCCCGCCGTTGATGGAAGCTCAGCCGACGATCTCCAGCTCGGAGAACCAATAGGCAATCTCCGCGGCGGCCGTGTCAGCGGCGTCCGAGCCATGCACCGAATTCTCGCCGATCGAATTGGCGAAGTCCTTACGGATGGTGTCGTCAGCGGCTTCGGCAGGGTTTGTTGCCCCCATCACTTCACGGTTCCCGGCAATCGCGCCCTCGCCTTCGAGGACCTGGACAACCGTCGGACCGGACGACATGAAGTCGCACAACTCGTCGAAGAAAGGCCGGCCGGCATGAACGGCGTAAAAGCCCTCGGCCTGTTTTCGGCTCATCCACACGCGCTTGCTGGCGACCACTCTCAAGCCGGCATCCTCGAGCCTCGCGATTATCTTGCCGGTGAGATTACGCGCCGTTGCATCCGGCTTGATCATCGAGAAGGTTCGTTCGACGGCCATATTAGCTCCTGTTTTCCGTGTACCGAATAGGGTCTCGCGGCTGTATAGCGACCGCCCCTGGCCGCCACAAGTTCAAACCGGATATTGCTGGATCGAGGAGGCCGCAAGTCCCTCGGACCCGAATCCATTGACGGACAGTCCGTTGTGAGGCGGGCCCTGACGGGTCGCGCCGTCCCCTGGCGTTCGACGACCAAATACCCATCGCCGGTGCGCGGGTCGCCGTATGGCGGCTAACGCGGTGTGAGTGTCTCGGTCCCGACGCCGTCTTGGCCAGCAATCGTCCACAGACCCTCGAGTGATCCATCCTGATTGACCCTGTAGATCACCAGGCCGATCGCGTCACCCATCACGTAGCTCGCTGCAAAGCTGTCACCATTGCGCATGCATATTCCTTGGGCCGTCGAGCCGGTCTGCCATGCGATGTTGCAGGTTGTGTCCGAAGTCAGAGCGATCTCTGCAGTGCCCCGGTAACGCGATCCGTCAAAGTTCGTACCGCTCACCGCGTACTGCCCACCGATGTCGGCGGCCAGGGCGGAAACGGAGATCGCGAAAAGCAGGCTTAGCGCAGCTGAGATTCTGGCGAACATGGTCACTCCTGTCAGGGCCTTAGCATTGCTCAATCGCGCCAATCTACGGCCCGACCGACGGAGCAGCAAGACATGGCACTCGCCGACTTCAGCCAAGTCGACCAATGCCCGGAGTACCCGAGGCTTCCCGAACCCGCTCGGCCAGGGCCCGATAGTCCCCTTCCCGTGGCGAGCGCCGCCGCCAGACGACACCAACGACCCGACTTGGCTCCGGCGAAGCGAACCGATTCATACGAAGCCGCGGATCGACAACGATGCCGGCATCGATAGCCATTTCAGGAAGCAAGGTCACACCGTGGCCGGCCGCAACAAGCTGAAGGAGCGTGGAGAAGCTTGTGGCGCCAAAACTGCGGAGCCGGGCCGGGTCGATCGCACGACAAACCGAGAGTGCCTGGTCACGGAAACAATGACCGTCTTCGAGCAACAGGAGTTCATCGGCCTCGATCAGGTCAGCGAGGGCCGGCGTTCGTTTCGCATGCGCTGATCCGGCATGTACGGCAAGCAGGAATCGATCCTCGAACGCAGACGCCTCCTCCAGATCCTCGCGCCCCAGCGGCAGGCTGGCAACGATTACATCCAGGCTGCCGGCAGCCAGTTCATCCGCCAGCGTTTCAGTCACTGTTTCGCGGACGGTCATGCGCAGCTGAGGATGGTGTTCGGCGAGCAGTCCCAGAAGTGGCGGCAACAGGAAGGGCGCAACCGACGGGATGATACCCAGGCGCAATGGTCCGCTGAGAATGTCGCCCTGAGCGTCAGCGAGACTCTCAAGATCCTGCACTTCGGCCAGGATGCGCCCTGCCCGTGCGGCCACCTCCTCCCCCAGCTCAGTCAGACGGGCTCCGTCTGGCCGCCGCTCGACGAGTTGCCCGCCGAGCGAGCGCTCGAGTTCCCTGACTTGCATGGAGAGCGCCGGCTGCGACACGCCGGCCCGGCTGGCGGCCCGGCCAAAATGACCGGTTGCGGTCAGGAAATCGAAATACCGGAGTTGTTTCAACGATATCACCGGGATAATTTTTCCTTATTGACGAGAGCAGTCGATATGATTGGATTTTATAGTATCCCGCTGGCATTATTCTAGTGAGCGTTAGCGGCATTGGCCGATAACGGCGCGTTGACCGCGCAAAAAACAGAAAGCGAGGAGCAATGCCGAACTGCCGGCGCTGATCACAAGACCCGTCGTGCCGCTGCCGACAAGCAAGGGCGATCTGAGCGTCGACGACCAACATTTTTCTTCGTGCTTGCGACCGAAGTTTGACGCCGGGCAATGAAACCCGGATCACATCGGCGACAATCCCCGAAGCCAAGACCCAAACTTCCACAACCCGATCAGAGAGAACCATGGACTCAAAGCGCGAAGAGACGAACCAGTGCCCAGTCGTACACACTGTGGTCGAGGGCCCGTCGAACCGGGACTGGTGGCCAAACCAGTTGAACCTCAGAATTCTCCACCAGAACTCTTCCCTGTCCGATCCTATGGACCAGGGGTTCAGCTATGCTGAAGAGTTCAAGAAGCTCGACCTGGGTGCCGTCAAGGAGGACCTCTTTGCCCTGATGACGGACTCGCAGGACTGGTGGCCGGCGGACTTCGGCCACTACGGCCCGCTCTTCATCCGGATGGCGTGGCACGCCGCCGGCACATATCGAACCTGGGACGGCCGCGGCGGCGCGGGAGCCGGTCAGCAGCGCTTCGCGCCTCTGAATTCCTGGCCCGACAACGCTAACCTGGACAAGGCGCGCCGTCTGCTCTGGCCGGTCAAGCAAAAATACGGAAACAAGCTTTCATGGGCCGACCTGCTGATCCTTGCTGGTAACTGCGCGCTCGAGTCGATGGGATTCAAGACTCAGGGCTTTGCCGGTGGACGCGAGGACGTCTGGGAGCCCGAGGAAGACGTCTACTGGGGCGGCGAGGACACCTGGCTTGGCGACAAGCGCTACACCGGCGATCGGGATCTGGAGAACCCCCTGGGCGCCGTTCAGATGGGTTTGATCTACGTGAATCCGGAAGGGCCGAACGGCGATCCGGATCCTCTCGCCGCCGCGAGAGATATTCGCGAGACCTTCGCGCGCATGGCGATGAATGATGAAGAGACTGTCGCGCTCATTGCCGGCGGACACACCTTCGGCAAGACCCATGGCGCGGGCGATGTCTCGCTTGTCGGGCCCGAGCCCGAGGGTGCTGGTATCGAGGAGATGGGTCTCGGCTGGAAGAGCAGTTTCGGCAGCGGCAAGGGCGATGACGCCATTACCAGCGGCCTGGAAGTCATCTGGACCACGACACCGACGAAGTGGACCAGCAACTTCTTCTGGAACCTGTTCGGTTATGAATGGGAACTGACAAAAAGCCCCGCCGGTGCACTTCAATGGACACCAAAGGATGGCGCCGGTGCCGAAACCGTGCCGGATGCGCACGACCCGTCAAAGCGTCACGCGCCGTCCATGCTGACCACCGATATCGCCCTGCGCGCCGACCCCGCCTACGAAAAAATATCGAGGCGTTTCTACGAGGACCCGGACGAGTTCGCGGATGCCTTTGCTCGAGCGTGGTTCAAGCTCACTCATCGCGATATGGGGCCCAAGGCGCGCTATCTCGGCCCGGAGGTCCCGGCTGAAGACGATTTGTGGCAGGATCCGATTCCCCCGGTTGATCATGAACTCGTAGACACCCAAGACATCGCTGATCTCAAAGGCAAGCTTCTTGCTTCGGGACTGTCGATCCCGGAGCTGGTCTCGACCGCCTGGGCATCCGCTTCGACCTTCCGCGGCTCTGACAAACGCGGCGGTGCAAATGGGGCTCGCGTCCGCCTCGCCCCGCAGAAGGGCTGGGAAGTGAACCAGCCCGAACAGTTGGCCAAGGTACTCGAGGTCCTCGAAGGCATTCAGAAGGCGTTCAACGAATCGCAATCCGGCGACAAGAAGGTTTCGCTCGCCGACTTGATCGTCCTTGGTGGATGCGCCGCTGTCGAACAGGCCGCGAAAAACGCCGGGCCCCCGGTGGAGGTCCCCTTCACCCCGGGCCGCATGGACGCGTCGCAGGATCAGACTGACATCGAGTCGGTTGCCGTTCTCGAGCCGATCGCCGACGGTTTCCGAAACTACCTCAAGGCCGATTACTCTGTCTCGGCCGAGAAGGTGCTGATTGACAAGGCCCAGCTTTTGACCCTGACCGCGCCGGAGATGACTGTCCTCGTCGGCGGCATGCGCGTGCTGGACGCTAATTTCGGTCAGTCCCAACACGGCGTCTTTACCGAACGTCCCATGACGTTAACCAACGACTTCTTCGTCAATTTGCTGGACATGGGCACGGAATGGAAGGCGGCGTCGGAAGCCGAGAACGTGTTCGAGGGGCGCGATCGCGCCACCGGCGAAACAAAATGGACCGGCACCCGCGTCGACCTCGTCTTCGGTTCGAACTCCCAGCTGCGCGCACTTGTGGAGGTCTACGGTCAAGGCGACGCGCAAGAGAAGTTTGTGAACGACTTCGTCGCAGCCTGGAACAAGGTGATGAACGCGGATCGCTTTGACATTGCCTAGAAACGCGTCTCGGACGAATTCCGGTCTACCGTGACTTGCGAAGGCGCCGGCCGAAAGGTCGGCGCCTCATTCGTGTCCTGAGGACAAGGCGCTGTGAAACGCCTTTCCGGAGCGATAGGCTGTCCCACAAAGAGATAGACAGGAGAACCGCCGTGCGGCTCTACGTTGTGCGCATTTTCGTCGATGACTTCCCCAAGGCTCGGGCCTTCTACACCGAGATGCTCGAGCTTGAGGAAGCGTGGGCATTCCCGGAAATGAATACCGCCGGCTTCAAGCTTGGTTCCAACAGCCTGATCATCGAGCAGGAAGACCCGGCTGGCGAAGATGGCGAATTGGTCGGCCGCTTTGTCGGTATTTCAATCCAGGTCGACAACATCGCCGACGCCTATCGCCTGCTGTCCGACAAGGGCGTGACCTTCAAGGGCCCGCCCAGGAAGCAATTCTGGGGGAGCGCTGACCCATTTCGTGGATCCGGCCAGAAACGTCCTGACGCTGGTCGGCTAGATCGCACCCTCAGTCGCAATCGATATTGAATCGATAGCGAGGCGCGTCGCCTGGTTCGATGATCACAGCGCCTTCGGCATCGCCATAGGCACCGACGCCTCCGGTCACCATCAACGTTGCACCGGTGGCTCGTTGGCTCACCTCCGAGGCATCGTTCCAGACGTAAAGAGCGGTCGCGGACAACCATCCGTCAGCCAGGGCGATCGTATAGTCTCCCTGAAGCGTCTGGCCACCGCCGTCGGCGCCAACTTCGGTCACGGTCGCGACAAAGTGCACCCTGCCCTCGAAGGTACCGGCCTCGTCCGCCAGTATCCGCCAACCGGCCCGGGCGTCCCCGATGCTGACCCCTTCCGCCCCGTTGTCGATAAAGGCGACGCTCTTCTCGCCACCGATAAGCGTAATCGGATCGCAGACCAGACCGTCGTCTGCAGCCGCCGCACCGCCCAGCGCGAGGAGCAGCAACACCGCCGCACCAAAACTCGATAATTCCCTTGCCATCTATCCCTCCATTCTGGCGTCTTTGATCGATATCCAGGCTATAGTCTAAGTCTAAAGACGATCGGGACCCTGGACGCGTGAGGATCGCACTCATACAGAATTCCTGAGAGGGTCACCTTGAAGTCACACTACCGAATGTTCGCCCACTACAACCAATGGGCCAATCGACGCCTCTACGAAGCCGCCGGCGGTCTTGCAGATGCAGATTACCGTGCCGATCGGGGCGCGTTCTTCGGCTCACTGCACGGCACTCTCAACCATCTGCTGGTCGCAGACCGCATCTGGATGGCGCGTTTCACCAATGACAAGTCGGCGCCGACCAAACTGGATGCTGTCGTCCACGACCAATTCGAGGAATTGCGAGCCGCGCGCAATGCCGAAGATAATCGAATAATGACTTACGTCGACGGGCTGACGGACGCTGATCTGGTCGCGATGTTGACATACCGCACCATCACCAGTCCGCGCGATATCAGCCAGCCGCTGGCACCAGCCCTCGCGCATTTCTTCAACCATCAAACCCACCATCGCGGTCAGGCACACTGCCTGATGACCCAAATCGCCGGTAATGATGCGATGCCGCCACTCGATCTTCTCTACTTTCAACGGGAAACCGGAACCGGGTTGAGCTGACGGCAAGCCCGCGGTCAGGGATCGAAGATCAGGAACAGATAGACGAAGAACACTACAAGGTGGACGGCCCCTTGCAGCATGCTGGTGCGAACCATACCGAACGACAATATGCCAAGGGCCAGTGTCAGGATCAGCAGCACCAGTTCAGCATGTTCCAGCCCCAACTCGATGTGGATGCCGGTGAAGAGCGCGATCGTGAGAACCGCCGGTACCGTCAGGCTGATCGTTGCCAGGGCCGATCCAAGACAGATATTGACCGAGCGCTGGAGCTGATTCGCAGCAGCGGCATGGAGGGCGGCCATGCCCTCAGGCGTGAGGACCAGGACCGCGACCAGGATACCGCCGAGCGCCTGGGGCAGCCCGAACGTCACGAGTCCGAAATCCGTGAGCACCGCGAACTTCTTCGACAGGAGGACGATCGGAACCAGGGTGAGAAGCAGAAATATCGCGTGATAGAGGGGCGACTTGACGTCGAGGTCGATGTGCTTCTTGTGATCGACGGGCCTGTCGTCCGGCTCGGACCCTCCGTCGGCCAGGCTCGAGACGGGCTGGTCGAAATGGGAACGATGCCGTGTCGTCTGCATCGCCAGAAAAGTACCGTAGAGGGCTATGGTGACAATCGCAAAACCGACAGACTGGGCGAGAGTCAGACTGCCGTCAGGCGTCGATGTGGTGAAACGCGGCAGGATGAGCGTGATCGTCGCGAGGGTTACAAGAACACCAAGAAACGCACGCGTCCCCTGCAGATTGTAATCCTGCTCCCTGTGGCGAATTCCGCCGATCAGCAGCGACAATCCGACCATCCCGTTCATGACGATAATC
>JAAEOR010000644.1 GCA_024222895.1 Hyphomicrobiales bacterium
GCGTCGTCGACGCAAGCGACATGCTGCTACTTTTCAGTCATTGCACGGGACACACTATCCGTGATCGGCGACAGCAGGTAATCCACCACGGTTCGCGTGCCGGTGACGACCATGACCGAGGCCGGCATACCGGGCTGTAGCTTCAGGTCGGCGGTGTCCGGCTTGGCGGCAAGATTGACCGCAAT
This sequence comes from Hyphomicrobiales bacterium, assembly GCA_024222895.1. Taxonomy (GTDB): domain Bacteria; phylum Pseudomonadota; class Alphaproteobacteria; order Rhizobiales; family Kaistiaceae; genus Bauldia. Next base: position 186 of record JAAEOR010000644.1, read on the forward strand.
TTTGGCGAGATAGTACGAAGTGTTGGTCCTGCGATCGAGCAGGCTGTCAGCCGAAACATAGGTGACCTTTCCCTCGACCGTCGGCACAACGCGCATGTTGAAACCTGTAAGTCTCACCGATGCCGGAAGATCGACCTGAACCTGTTCGATATCCTTCGGTCGAACGCGAGCGTCGACGATCAGGTTAGCCTGCTCGGGAACGATCTCCATCAGGATCTCGCCGGGGGACACGACGCCCCCCAGTGTATGAACGGTTGTGCCCACAACAGTTCCGGTCTTCGGAGCCCTGAGTTCGGTGGACTCAAGATCGTGCCTCCCGGCCCTCAGCCGCTCTTCGATATCGCCCAGTCTCGCCGCCACCTCGCTGATTTCCTGGACGACGCTATCCAGCCGACGGTTTTTGAGGTCGGCGGCTTCCAACTCCGCCGAGAGGATCGCCTGTTCGGCGCGCGCAATCCGAGCCTTGTTCGCACCCACCTCACCGGTCAGATTCGAGATCGCCCGCCTCAGCGCCAGAAACCGGGAGCGGGATGTCAGCTGCTTTTCGACAAGCTCGGCTATGGCTTCCGCCTCCTGGCTCAGAAGCGACAGCTGCTCCTCATCCGATACAATTTGAGTCTCGAGAGCGGATATCTCCTTGCGAAGCTGCTCCTCCTTCTTCTTGAGAATCCCAACCCGGTTGGACAGCGTCTGCTGCCGGGCCTCGAAAACCCTTTTCTGACCTTCAAGTGGGTCTTCCATGAGTTCGGATGATAATTCGTCCGGGATGCTGATTGTTTCAAGCCCGTCCCGTTCGGCAATCAGTCGGGCGTGGAGCGCGTGACTCTCATAGTAGCGACCAAGCAATTCCTGGTACGTGGCCGAGACCCTGGTTCCGTCAAGCCGGATCAAAACCTGTCCCTGTTCCACCCGATCACCGTCACGACTGAGAATCTCGCGCACGACGCCGCCGCGCTCGGACTGGACAAGGTTGCGGTTTCCGGCGACGACGATCTGGCCCTCGGCCAACACCGACGTCTCCAGGGGAGCAAGCGCCGACCAGGCCGCCAGGCCGCCGAAAAAGACACCGACGACCGTAAAGCCGAATACTGTCAGCTTGCGCTGTTTGACGTCGAGGGCCTCCAAAGTCGTTGCAACCAGCGAGCCACCTTGGGTGTCCGAATCCGAGCTTTCCTCTGGAACCCCGGCAGTGTCGACCGACGTGCCTTTCGTGAACCCGGCCATCACTTCGCCAATCCGGCTTTTCGCCCGTCGGGTCAGGGCGGCGGTCGCTCCAAGCAATGCTGTCGCTCGATCACCAAAGCCCATCTCACGTTGTCGATCGTCGCTGCCGGTCTCTTTCATGACTCTACCAATCTACCTTTACACTCTACGCTTCGGCGCTGCGTTCGCTCTCAGCCGCGCTGTGCTTCCACCTGCACGGCCCGCCGTTGGCCCTCGACTTTGGCGACCGGTCGAGGCGAATTGGGCAGAACCTTGGGCAGGATCTCCTTCCTGTCTCCAAACGCACTGACAATACCGTTTTTCAGCACAAGAATCTTGTCCACCGCGAAGAGAAGCGCCGGTTTATGCGTGATCAGAACCACCGTGCAGCCAGACTCCTTCGCCCGTTTGACCGCGGCAATGAGTGCGTCCTCTCCGGCGCCGTCGAGGTTGGCGTTCGGCTCATCGAGCACAACCAGAGTCGGATCTCCAAACAATGCCCGCGCCAGGCCGATCCGCTGCCTCTGCCCGCCGGACAGGACGGATCCTCCTTCACCGATCTCCGTATCATAGCCTTTCGGCAACCTCAGAATGAGATCATGAGCACCGGATAGTTCGGCCGCCGCGACGACTTCAGCGTCCAGCCCAGGCTGCATCCGTGAAATGTTGTCGCTCACCGTTCCAGCGAAGAGCTCCACCTCCTGTGGCAGGTAGCCAAGGTGGCTGCCCAAATCGTCGGGATCCCAGTTGGTGACATCAGCGCCGTCGAGACGGACAACGCCGGAGGTTGGACGCCAGACACCGACGAGCAACTTGGCAAGAGTGGACTTCCCGGCCGCGCTCGGGCCGACGATCCCGACAATATCACCCGGTGCGGCTGCAAACGACACGCCTTTGAGAACCGGCGGCAATCCTGGTCGACCGAACACGACATTCTGCACGGTCAGGCGGCCCTCAGGCCGTGGCAGCTTCAATCCATCCGGCCGCGATTCCTCCACCTGAAGCAGCAGGGACAGCCTGCCATAGGACGCCTGCGCGGCAACCATCTGGCGCCACATGCCGATTGCCATATCGATAGGCGCCAACGCTCGGGAAAGCAGATAGACCGAAGCCATCATCGCACCCACACCGATTTCATGGCGGATGAC
>JAAEOR010000645.1 GCA_024222895.1 Hyphomicrobiales bacterium
AGACACCGGCTCCGCCTTCGTGCCCTTCACGGGCAACCTGGCGGACATCCTCTGCGTCCACGAGGAGCGGGTCGTCGGCAACGACAACACCGTGCGCTACAAGGGCCGGAGCCTGCAGATCCCCGCCGACCGCCATCGCCATCATTACGTCAAGGCCAGGGTCAGGGTCCACGAATACCCCGACGGCGCGCTCGCCGTCTTCCACGGCCCACGCTGCCTGGCCCGTTATCAGGCCGATGGCAGCCCGATCGATACCAGTGACAGGCAGGCCGCGTGACCCGCTTCGACGCGACCGGCCGACGCTCCGTGGATAAGTGGACAGCCCGGCTACGCCGACCTGACCACTTCCCCACGGAGCCAGCAACCACAACAGAAGCGGTCAATCAATATGGTACATAAACCGGTCAATTCAGTTTGTTGTTCACACGGTTGAGAAAGCCGAGAATATTCGCGTTTTCTGTCCCGCCCCTTCTCCGTGCTTACCGAGGGCTCGTAGTCGCATCGACCTCGAGTCCCGCAATGTTCATCCTCTGCCGTCCCGGCCAAGCCGTATCGACGCCCGGAGTCGGATACGAAGCGGACGATTCGGAGCCAAGTGGTCTGGTTGACCCCCGATTCCGGGCGTTTCCGGGCCGACGTCAGAATCGTAAAATCTAGCCAATAGCGGGCATTAACTCGGCGGGACGCCTGCGGTTTTCTACCGAGGCCGCCAGTAACGAACATGCCGAGCGCGCCGCCGCATGCCGGCTTCTCTTGTTCTCGCGCCCCGATTACCGGACGGTCGGCAACTGAACCCCGTTTCGATCAATGTCCGCTTCCCCCTCGCTGGCCGAATTATTCGCAAACTTACAGTTCTTGAGCACCACTTGCGCCTCGTACTCTTGCGAGACTGCACCGCCAGCTTTCGCAGAATTATCCGTCATCTCACAACCGTCGATGCGGACGATAGAGGCATCTGTCGCCGCGATCGCGCCGCCACGCAGACCGGCGCGGTTGTCCTCGAAGGTGATCTCACTCCCGGTTACGATCGAAGCCTCCACCTGAGAGGCGCGGCTGATCGTGTAAAGAGCGCCGCCATTGGCGCCGGCCTCGTTGTCATCGAAGGAGACGTGATCAAGCTGGGGGCGAGACCCGTAATCCACGAAATAGGC
>JAAEOR010000646.1 GCA_024222895.1 Hyphomicrobiales bacterium
CGAAAGGTGCGCCATGAGCGACGACGTCTATCCCCGTGACATGATCGGCTACGGGCGAAATCCCCCGGACCCGCAATGGCCGGACGACGGGCTGGTCGCGGTTCAGTTTGTCGTCAACTACGAGGAAGGCGGCGAGAACAACATCCTTCACGGCGACGAAGCGTCGGAGGCCTTTTTGTCCGAGATCGTCGGTGCCGACGCGTGGCCCGGGCGACGCCACATGAACATGGAATCGATTTATGAGTACGGGTCGCGGGCGGGTTTCTGGCGTCTGTGGCGCATGTTTTCCAATCGCAACATCCCGGTGACCGTGTTCGGCGTCGCGACCGCACTTGCCCGAAATCCGGATGCCGTTGACGCGATGAAGGAGGCGAACTGGGAGATCGCCAGCCACGGTCTGAAGTGGATCGAGTATCGGGACTTCAGCCGCGACGAGGAACGCCGGCACATGCGCGAAGCAATAACGGTTCATACCGAGTCGACCGGTGCGCGTCCGCTTGGCTGGTACACCGGACGCACGTCCGCCCATTCGATCGAACTCGTCGCGGAGGAGGGCGGTTTTCTCTATTCGGCGGACTCCTACGCGGACGAATTGCCCTACTGGATCAGTGTCAACGACAAGCCTTTCCTGATCATTCCATATACCCTGGACGCCAATGATATGCGCTTTGCAACGGCGCAGGGGTTCAACTCAGGCGATCAGTTCTATGGCTATCTCAAGGATACATTCGATACGCTCTACGCGGAGGGCGAGGCCGGAATACCGAAGATGATGTCGGTCGGACTGCACTGCCGACTGGTCGGCCGGCCAGGTCGCGCGGCCGCACTCGCCCGCTTCCTTGACTACATCGCGTCAAAGGAGCGTGTCTGGATTGCCAGGCGGATTGATATCGCCTGGCACTGGCACGCCCACCATCGGACCGATTGATCGCCGCTGCCGGGGCTAAACCGAGATCGGTTCATATTGGATCGGATCGCCGGTCATCGACTTTCATTCTTCGCTCTTTCCGGGCGGAAAAGTGCACACACTTTTGCTCAAGAACGCTCTATGCCGGCTCGGTCGCGAGCAGCCCACGGATGACCGGATCGGCGAGCAGTTCGGCGCGTGAGGCTTCATTCAGCGGCAGGAGTGGCGGCCGCACCATACGCCAACCGGGGTCGCCATAGCGTTCCGCCAGAATGGCTTTCAGGGCCGGGATCATGCCGCGGCGCTCCGCGGCCTTGCGCACGGCGATGAGGTCGGCCTGGCGCTTATCGGCGTCGGCGTCCTGCCAATGGTTGATCAAGTCGGCGATGCCAGCTGCATTGATGTTGGCGCTGGCGGAGATGCAGCCGGCGGCGCCAGCCCGCAGGGCTCGGAGCAGGTAGACTTCCGCGCCGGGAAAGATCGCCAGGTCCGGATGGTCCTCCACCAGTGCGATGGTGTCGTCGGCATTGCCGGCGGAATCCTTGACACCTACGATGACGTCCGGAAAAGCGCGATGGAGTCGACCGATGAGCTCCGATGACCAGCCAAGCGTGGCCATCTGCGGAATGTGGTAGAGCATGATCGGCGGAACGTCGGCGCCGACCTGCTCGATCAGGGCGGAGGTGAACGCGTAGAGTCCCTCGTCGGTGGCGTTCTTGTAGTAAAACGGCGGAAGCAGCAGGACCGCGGCCACCCCGACCTGGCCGGCATGACGGGTCAGTTCTGCCGCATCGCCGATTGCACATGACCCGGTCCCCGGCAGCAGCCTGGCCGGGTCGATGCCGGCGTCGACATGAGCGTCGATGACGTTGCGGCGCTCGACCAGGGACAGCGAATTCGCCTCGCTGGTGGTACCGAGAACGGCCAGCCCGGCTGCGCCGTCGGCGAGGAGGGCTTGGCTGTGGCGAATCAGACGAGCCATGTCGACGCCGCCATCTTCGTCATAAGGGGTCGCGACGGGTGGCCAGAGGCCGGTAGGTTTTGATGTCATTCGGGCTGCTCGTTCGGCTTGAAAGGGAAGGTGATGGCGTCAGACATAGCAGTCTTTGCAAGGCGGCCGGTAGGTGCTTCGGGGCCATTTTTCCCCGTTCCCTGCCGCGTGCCCACAGTGGCTCTGCCTGTGGATAACTGCAGCCGAGGTCGTCCTGTCACGCGGCTGTCACCAAATCGAAGCGGCTCCGTCGTGCTTGACAATTAGGACACGAGTGCCAGCGGGTGTCGTCGTCAAGTGAGAGCCCGGCAACCGTATGGAGTTTGCCGAGCGTTCGACGCCGACCCGGCCGCCGCAGGGTACGCATTGATTCGCACGCGCTGGAGTCGCAAGGGAGAAAGCACCTCATACCCTTGGTATCAGGGCTGAGTGTCGGCGTTCAGGATCAGCCCCACGTCTCCTGAGCCGGCGGCGCCGAAGGCCCTTTCGGCGTCGCACGTGGTTCGAATCGCTCTTTTTCTCGCTCACTTGTGGCAGATGGCATCTGGTTCGCCGGCCGCGACGGTGTTAACCATGGGAGCGGCACTTAGTCAGTGCCGGATGTGGCAATCGGTTGAGATCGTTGGCCTCGCGGGGCGGCGGCGTTTGTACGAGGAGAGGGTAAGTGCGAGTCAATTGGATAGGCGCCCTGTTGGTAGCGGCGCCGATCACGCTGGCGTCGACGGTCATCGCGTCGGCTCAGTCCTACGAGTTGATCCAGGCAGCCAAGGAAGAGGGAGCGTTGACGACCATCGCGTTGCCCCATGACTGGTGTGGCTACGGCGACGCCATCGCCGGCTTCAAGGAGCGCTACCGGATCAGGGTCAACGAGACGGCACCGGACGCCAGTTCGGCGGAGCAACTCGAAGCGATCCGGGCCAGTGCCGAGGATCCCGGACCGGAAGCGCCTGATGTCGTCGATATCGGCTTGTCCTTTGCCGATGTGGCCAGGGACGAGGAGCTATTGCAGCCGTTCAAGGTTGGTCCCTGGGATTCGATCCCGGACGAAGTCAAGGATCCCGATGGCTACTGGTATGGTGACTACTATGGCGTCATTGCCTTCGAGGTGAACGCTGAAGTTGTCGAAAGTCCGCCCCAGGATTGGTCCGACCTGCTCGATGAGGCCTATAAAGGCAAGGTTGCCCTGGCCGGCGATCCGCGCACATCGGCACAGGCCGCGCTCAGTGTCTACGCGGCCGGTCTGGCCACAGGTGGCGCACCGGGAACGGCGGCAGGCAAGGCAGGGCTGGCGTTCTTCGCGGATCTCAATGCGGCCGGCAATTTCGTGCCGGAAGCGGGAAGTGCAGCGTCGCTGATCGCTGGGGAAACGCCGATCGTCATTCGCTGGGATTACGCCGGGATTGCCGATCGGGACAGCACTGAAGAGCCGACGATTACCGTGGTCGTGCCGAAGACCGGGGTCCTGGCCCGGCCCTTCGTGCAGGCGATCAGTGCCAACGCCCCGCATCCGAACGCGGCCAGGCTGTGGATGGAGTATCTCTATTCCGATGACGGTCAGCTTGCCTGGCTGAAAGGCAATTGCCATCCGATTCGCTTCCCCGACTTGGTGAAATACGACAAGATTCCCGCAAGCCTTGCCGAACGCCTTCCTCCGGCTGAAGCTTATGGCGATGTCGTCTTTCCGTCTCTCGAAGACCAGGCAGCCGCCAACACGGTCATCGTCGAGGAGTGGGATGCGACGGTGGGCGCGGGCGTCAACTAGCCGGCGCGCCAGCGGGGTATCGAGACGTGGGACACAAGCCGCTCGGGGTCGGTGTCATCGGACTTGGCATGGCGGTGACACCCCATGCCAAGTCGCTTCAGGACCTGAGTGATCGCGTTGTCGTGCGGGGTGTGTTTTGCCGCGATCGCCGGCGGCGTGAAGACTTTGCGACGGATTTCGATTTCCCCGCGGTGGACTCGGCCGACGTAATTGCCGACGACCCCGATATCGACGTGGTGCTGCTTGTCACGCCGCCCAACGCGCGGGTCGACCTGGTCGATCGGCTGTCGGCCGCCGGCAAGCATATCCTGATGGAAAAGCCGGTTGAGCGAACGACCGCCGCTGCCGAGGACATCGTCAGAATGTGCGAAGAGCGCGATGTCCGTCTGGGACTGGTGTTCCAGCAACGGCTTCGGCCCAATGCGGACCGGATCAGAGCCCTTCTGGACGGCGGCACCGTTGGTCGCATCGCGGCTGTCCGGCTGCAAATACCGTGGTGGCGGCCGCAAGTCGGTTATTACGATCAGCCGGGGCGCGGTTCGCTCGCGCGCGATGGGGGCGGCGTCCTCCTCAGCCAGGCGATCCATGCCCTCGATCTGATGTTGTCGCTGACCGCGCCGGTAGGGGAAGTCCAGGCGATCGCCGGCAAGACGCACCTCCATCAGATGGAAACCGAAGATTTTGTCGCCGCCGGATTGCGTTTTGCCGATGGTGCGCTTGGTGCATTAATGGCCACGACAGCTGCTTATCCGGGCGCCGGCGAGCAACTGGCGCTCGATTGTGAGCGGGCAAGTATTGTCCTCGAGGGTCGAAAACTGACGGTCAACTGGCACGACGAACGCACGGACGTGCAAGAAGAGTCGGGGGGAACCGGAGCCGGGGCGGATCCGATGGACTTCCCGCACGACTGGCATCTGGCGCTGATCACGGATTTCCTCGACGCCGTCGAAGCCGGCCGCGCTCCGACGGTCACGGCCCGTGACGGCCTCCGAGTGCACCGTTTGATCGACGCGCTGCTTGCATCATCGCGGGAACGGCGGGCAGTTGAGGTGGCCGGCGGCTAGCGGGCCGAGTTTGACGTTGACGTCGAATGTTCGGCTGGGCCTGCCCCAGAATGCTAATCCGGGCATGCGGGGCGTTGTGTCTCGGCTTGGGCGCCTCGACAGGGCGTTCGGCGGAGCGCTACAGTCGGGCGACGCCAATAATCGACGCATTTTGCCGACTGGGGGAAAGCATGACCGACACCGTCAAATACCTGCTCGACGAGACCTTCATTCCGAAGGTCTGGTACAACATCGCCGCCGATCTGCCGGCGCCACCGCCGCCCCCCCTCCATCCTGGCACCAAGCAGCCGGTCGGTCCCGACGATCTCGCGCCTTTGTTCCCGATGGCCTTGATCGGCCAGGAAGTGGCCAGCGACCGCGAGATCGAGATTCCAGAGCCCGTGCGCGAGGTCTACCGCCAGTGGCGGCCGTCGCCGCTCTACCGAGCCCGCCGACTGGAGAAGGCGCTGAATACGCCGGCCAAGATCTACTACAAGTATGAAGGTGTCTCACCGGCGGGCAGTCACAAACCGAACACCGCCGTGGCGCAGGCGTTTTATAACAAGGAAGCTGGCGTCAAGCGCCTGTCG
>JAAEOR010000647.1 GCA_024222895.1 Hyphomicrobiales bacterium
GCGGCGCGGCAGCATCGGTTGATCCTCCATGCGGGTGTTTGTCCGTAAGGTAGGAACCCGGCTCGACCAATGCCACGGAACGGCAGGCGCCCTGGTGTGACCCGCCGATTGGCTAAAGTCGGATCACCGGCCGCAGCTAGTTCACGCGCCGCCTCTCATACCGCCATTGCAGCGCCAGCAGGACGAAGCCGAAGACCGGCAGGAGCAGGTCCGTCCAGAAGATGATCCCGGCATTTCCGGGCGCGAAGTTATGGGCCACGACCATCTGATAGATATGCCCACCGGCCGCGCCCCACAGAAAAAAGCGCCGGGCCGAGGATAGCCGCCAGCCGCATATCGAAGCCGCGCCAGGCGGCAAGGAAGCCGACTGCGGCAAAACCGAGGCTGGCATAGCCGACCTCATACTGGAAAGGGCTGTCGGCCCAGCCGATGAAGCGCGCGGCCATTTCCGCAAACACCGTGTGCATCACCGCGTTGTAGAGAAAACTCACGCCGATTGAGAAGACAAGGAACCACTTGAACAGCGCCTCGACGATCACCGGCGCAGTGAGCGGCTTCGGTGCGCCTGCCAGCGCGACGAAGGAGAAGACCAGGCCGACGATCAGAAACGTCAGTGTGTAGTTGGCAAGCACGAAGCCGATCAGGCTGTTCATCAGCATGTCCCCAGTGGTCCGACTGCGACATTGGCTACCGGCCTGCAACACCCGCCCGAGCAAATGTCGGAGTCATCAGGACCACTAGCAATTACTTGATTCTACTGGAGTTTTTCCTCTTGACATTTGAGCGAAAGCCTGGCTGCAAGCGGGGGTCAAACATCAAGTTCGCTCCACTGTGGCGGGCAGGATGACCAGCACGGTCTAACATCCGGTTTACGATCGCGGGCCACGCGGCCCCAGGCGGTCGCGAAAAGGCTGAACGGTGGGTGAACGCATGGTTCCGGGCGGGTTCAGTCCCGTCGTCCTAACCTCGGCTGCATCACCCGAGGAGGCAATCATGACCACTTCAGCAAAAACGTCCCAGACCGCCCCCACCGAAACCAGCAAGACCCGCAAGCCCGATCTCGCCAGCCTCTACCGCCCGCTCGGCATCAGCGCCGTGATCGCCGCGGCAGCGCTGGCCCGGCCAACCCACCACGCCGTCTGAGGACGCCCCCCGGATGCGCCGGCCGGCTCAATCAGCCGTCGCCGGCGCGTACTGGATGAATGCCGTCGACACCTTCGGCGGAATGTCGACCAGTCCGTAGCTGCTCGAGTCGACGAACATCAGCGACTGGCTTCCCGAACCGATCACGGCGCCGTCGGATCGGCGAATCAACTCGTGCTCCAGATTCACGAATTTGCGATTGTAGCTGCCGATTCTGAGGCGCACATGAATCGACTCGAACTCTTTGATCTCGCGCATGAATTTGTGGCTGAAGCTGCGGGTGAGGATATAAAAGTCGGTCTGAGTCAAGTCGAAGTCGGGCATGCATTGACGAAAGAAAAGCTCGCGGGCCTTGCCGACCCACGTGACATAATTGGCAAAGTAGACATTGCCGACCGAGTTGGTGTCCACATAGGTGGGAATCAGCGGTACCGTGAACCAGCGATCGTCAAACCAGCCTGCGGTGGTTTCGTGTGAAGCACCGCCCGATGGCACCGGGCCGCCAGTCGTCGGGTCGGATACCGGGGAAATCCCACGCGGCTCGGCGGCATCAGCCACGGGCAACGCTGACAGAGCCTGCTCGACAGCCGGCTCACGACTCCAGACGGCGACCAGCAATATTGGCGGCAGGCCGACCGCACCGATCATCGCCAGCGGCATGGCCTCGAAATAGCCGATCGTCATGATTGCCATGGAAATCGCGCCCGTGAGGAAGATGATGCTGCTCGCCATCGGCTTCGGCAGCGGCCAGAAGCTGGTCAAGACCAGAACCATGGCACTGACCAGGAAGAAGGTGGCGAAGAAGATCATGAAGTGTTCAAGGTCGGCGCCGATGATCAACGCCGCCCAGGCAACGAGAGACGCAAGCACGAAGGCCGGTGCCGTGCTCGTCCGGAGCGACATGGGCACGAGCGCGACGAGCGGATGCTGGAAAACCCGGTCGAGGCAGGTGAGGTACCAGCCGAGTGCCAGTTGCGCACTGTCCAGGGTCGAAAGCATGGCGATACTGGCCAACAGCGTGAAGACGAGGATCGGTCCGGGCAAGGCAAGATCATTAAGCGCTGCCGTCAACACCCCTTGCCCATGACTATGACCGTCGAGAACCGATACCGAGGCCGAGATCGTGTCCGGCACCAGTCCGATCGACAACCCCCCGACCATTACTAGAATCGCGAAGAACAGGATTGCACCGGCGGTATAGCCGCGACGAACGCTGTATCCTCCCTCGTGCATGGCAATCGCCCGCTGCCACTGCTGGATATCGAGCCACGGGCCGAAGAGCAGGCCGGCGACGAGAGGGATGAGATAACCGAGAAAGGTGAGATCGATCGGGTCGCGCCAAGGCAACGCGTCGGGCACTGGTGTGATCGCCAGGAGCACCACACCAAGAGCGATCGCAATCGCGTAGTAGAGCGAATGCAGCCGCAGGATCCGTTTGAAGCCAAGGAGCTCGGCACACAGGATGGCGGCACAAAGCAGGATGAGACCCCAGACTACTGTAGAGCCGAGACCGATCTCTGCGATCAGGTAGCGAAGGAACGCGAAGATCGTCAGACTGACGGCAACGAACTGGTAGGAGAGAAAGACCAGGGGTGCCTGTCCGAAACGAACCTCCGCCCACTGTCTCAAGTCGGAGCCGCGTCCGATCCGGTCCGCGCCGAGACCAAACAGGAACAGGCCAAGCGCGTTCGGTACGGCAAACGCGAGAAGACCGATCCAGCCATACGCATGGGCAAAATGGATCGAAAAGAAGAATCCAAGCCCCCATAGCCAGGACATGGCGATTGTAGAACCCCAACGATATGCAACCAATTCAGTGCCCCCTACGGCCTCAGATCGAGGAAACCCTCGTGAAACGCGCCCCCATCGAATACAACGCCATTTGTGAAGAGCGAATAACCCCTACCGAGCGGAATAACGCTGAATTTTAGTAAAAACCAAGAAATTCATACTGCTATGCCGACCACATATTCTTTTTTTAGATACCTAGGGTGGATCCAACAAAAGTCAACGTCCGTTACTGTATTTGTAATAGTCGCCGTGCGCACTGGGTTAAGCTGTTAGTTTTGTAACATTACAGCCTCGTCAATCCGGTTCGATCCGATCAATCCGTGCGTCGCTTGCCCGTCACTCGAGATCCCGGCACTATGGGCGGTCTGGGAAGAGAAAAAGCCGGGAGACGACAATGGCCTTCATGCTCAAGATCAAATGGAACATAGCCGACGGCAAGGTGCCCGACTTCAAGGCGGCTCAGGAGGAACTCTGTGCGGTGATGAGCGACGATCATTCTGGCGTCATCTGCTACCTCGCCGATTACCCGGAAGACAGTGTCAGTGAGTGGATAGAGATTTACGCCAACGACGACGTCTTCCGGGCGCATCTCGCCAACGAGAGGGGCCAGAAACCGCTCCAGACTCTGGTCGAGTCGTGCGATTCGATCGAGTGCCGCTGCTTCGGCGACCCGGATGCTGCGTCGCGCGAAATCCTCGCTGGATTCGGGGCGGTCTACAACGACGTTCCGCCGGCCGCCTTCATCGTTCATCCGCGCGCCGACCGAGACTCTTCAACCTAGTGGAGCGAATTTGACATTTGAGTCGCGCTCGCTGCAAGGCTCTCGTTCAAATGTCAAAAGCTCCATTAGACTCAGATAGTTGCTAGAGTGATCCGCCTTTAGGTAGAAGCGTGTTCTGCGTTATATGATGGCCGCGCCTGGTTGGGGCATCCGCCGATCAAGCCAGCCGAAAAACAGGCGTCGAGTGCCGTTGGATCGTCGCGCTGAAGCGTGGAACGCATGCACACGTCTCCGAGCCTTCTTGGATAAGCGGGCCTTTCAGGGGCCTGCGCACAACGGTGCAACGGCGATCCTCCCCCGCACTTTGCGGGGGAGGTGGCAGCCGAATGGCTGGCGGAGGGGGCGTTGGGACGCCGACCGTGAAACCACGGGCAA
>JAAEOR010000648.1 GCA_024222895.1 Hyphomicrobiales bacterium
GACGACACGTTCGAGCTCTATGATCTCAGGGTCGAAGTGGTGGCGCCCAAGGGTGCCCGCATCTACTGCGGCAAACCGGGAGACTGGTTCGAGCTGCGTGGCGAAATGCTTCACCTGCCGCCGGGACAGGGTTTTTCGATCTACTCGCTGGCGGCGCTGCTGCCGCTGCTGCCGGCAAAGCAACGGCCGAGCGACCCCAATGACTGGATGAGCACCGACGCGGAGGTCGCCTGCCCCGACCCGAACTGCCCCTCGCGCTTCCGCATCACCCGCATCGGCAAGCGGACCTTCAACCACGCTGACACCACGGCCGTGCCGCTCCCTCCACAGGAGTCGTGATGGAGCGCTGGCGGCTCGCACCAGGGTACGAGATTTCCCGGGTCATCCGGGGTGGCTGGCAGCTCGCCGGCGGCCACGGCACGGTAGATCGTGATACGGCGATTGCCGATCTCATGGCCGCGGCGGACGCCGGGATCACCACCTACGACTGCGCCGACATCTATACCGGTGTCGAAGAGATCATCGGCGCGTTCCGCCAAACCTATGGCAACGCCCGGGGCGCCGAAGCGCTGAAACGCATCCGCGTGCACACCAAATGCGTTCCCGATCTCGCAATTCTCGATCGGATAACAAAGGCTGACATCGAACGGATCATCGACACGTCGCTGCGTCGACTGAGGACCGAGCGTCTTGATCTCGTGCAGTTGCACTGGTGGGACTTCGAGAAGCCGAAATGGCGCGACGCAGCGAACTGGCTGGTCGATCTGCAGCAGGTCGGCGCTATCGACAAGCTTGGCGCTACCAACTTCAACACCGCCCATGTCAGGGAACTCTGCGCCATCGGCCGGCCGCTCGCCACGCTGCAAGTTCAGTATTCGCTGATCGACGACAGACCGGCCGCGGCAATGACGGCAGCGGCGGCCGAGCTCGGCTTCCGTTTGCTGTGTTATGGCACCGTCGCCGGCGGCTTTCTCTCCGACCGCTGGCTGGGACGCCCCGAACCACGGGAACCGCTGGAGAACCGATCGCTGACCAAATACAAGCTGATCATCGACGATCGCGGCGGTTGGGATCCGTTCCAGGCGCTGCTCCGCGCGCTACGGCGCGTGGCCGATCGCCATGACGTCGACATCGCCACCGTTGCCAGCCGCGCCATTCTCGACCAGCCGCAGGTTGCCGGCGTCATTGTCGGCGCCCGTGACCGCTCCCATCTGGCAGCCAATCTGGCCGTCAATGACCTGAGATTGACGTCACAGGATCGGGCCGAGATCGACCGCGCCCGGGCCGGTCTTCTTCCTCTGGCGGGCGACGTCTATGACC
>JAAEOR010000649.1 GCA_024222895.1 Hyphomicrobiales bacterium
GACCAGCAACGGACAGTGCTCGCCGGCGCTGATCGAGAAGACCGCGGCACTGGATGGGCCGGCCCTGGCCCTGCTGAAGAATGCGGCCGAGTCCCTGCATCTGTCGGCGCGCGGCTACCACCGGGTGCTCAAGGTGTCCCGTACCATCGCCGATCTCGACGGTGCCGGCTTGGTCGGGCGCGTACACTTGGCCGAGGCCCTGTCCTATCGCGCCGCTGGCGACGCCCTGGCCGCGGCAGCCTGATGCGGACGGCGCACGACGCCGTCCGCCGGAAGACACATTATCGGCCTTTGTCTCAAGATTGAAACGATTGCGGGTGCCGCCATCAGCTCCGCGGTAACGTTAACCCCTGTCCGGGTGGCAGGGCATTGAACCGCCACAGTCCGCCCCTAATTTCGATCCGGGGTCCGGGGGCGACGGACGGGGACAATCAGAGTGGCGACGAACGGAAACGACGTCCTGAAAGGGACGGACGACGCGGATGATATTTCGGGGCTTAAAGGCGACGACACGATCTTCGGTTATGACGGCGAACAGACCGGTGATGGTGTTGGCGCGATCGAAGCCGAACTGGTCGGCTCGGGCTTCGGCGGGGCGGTGTTCGCCGGCTCGGCGCCGGGGCGGCCCGATGAACTGTTCGTCGTTCAGAAGAACTCCGGCGAAATCAAGATTCTCGATCCGGACACCGGCACGTCGACGGTGTTTCTCGATATCCCGGAGCAATTGTCGACCGTTGGCGAGCAGGGCCTTCTCGGCCTGGCGTTCCATCCCGACTACGATGCCAACGGCCGTTTCTTCGTTCACCTGACCAACGCTGCCGGCGATATCGAGGTCCGCGAATATGGCCGCGATCCAAGCGATGCGGACAAGGCGCTGGCCGCACCGGTTCAAACGCTGCTGACGGTCTCCCATCCGATTCAGTCGAACCACAATGGCGGCACCCTGGCCTTCGGGCCGAACGACGGCTACCTCTATATCGCACTCGGCGACGGCGGTAGTGGGGAAGCGGACAACGCCCAGGACAAGGATAACCTGCTTGGCAGCATCCTTCGCCTGGATGTCGATTCGACCCCCGATCCCGGCGAGAACTATGCGGTTCCGACTGGACCCGACGGCAACCCATTTGTCGGCGAGGACGGCCTGGACGAAATCTGGGCGTGGGGTCTCCGCAATCCCTGGCAATTCAGCTTCGATGCCGACAATGGCGATCTCTACATCGGCGACGTTGGCCAGAACTCGCGCGAAGAGATCGACTATCAGCCGGCGTCCAGCGATGGCGGCGAGAATTACGGCTGGCCCGATGCCGAGGGCACGCTCGGCACGCCGCCGGCGGGCGCCGTCGATCCAGTGTTCGACTATAGCCACGATCTCGGCCGGTCGGTCACCGGCGGCAAGGTGTATCGCGGGGCCGGCGACGATTTGCAGGGCGCCTATGTCTTTGGTGACTTCATCACCGCCCGCCTCTGGACCCTGAAGATGGACAACGGTGTGGCGACCGGTGTGACCGACCGGACCCCTCAGGTGGTGAGCCCCGATGCGGCAATCACCCAGATTGCTGCCTTCGGGGTTGACGGCGCCGGCGAGCTTTATGTGGTCAGTCTGTCGGGCAACATCTTCAAGCTCACCATGACCGAGCATTCTGGCGATCTTGCCGACAAGCTGAAAGGTGGCCGCGGCGATGACAAGATCTATGGCGGCCCCGGCGACGATCTACTGTTCGGCGGTCGCGACGACGATCTGCTGAAGGGCGGTTTCGGTGATGACGGCCTGGAAGGCGGCAAGGGCAAGGACAAGGCGCGCGGCGGTGACGGCGACGACGATATTGCCGGCGGCAAGGGCAACGACAATCTCGGCGGCGGTGCCGGTGCCGACAGCTTCCGGTTCGATACCAAGCTCAATCCGGACAAGAATGTCGACAAGATCAAGGACTTCGAGACCGATATCGATCGGATTCTCCTGGACGGATCGGTGTTTTCCAAGATTGGCGGTAAGCTCAACGGCAAGGAGTTTCGGGTCGGCAAAAAGGCCAAGGACGGCGACGACCGGATTATCTACAACGACGACAACGGCAAGCTGTTCTACGATTCCAATGGCGACAAGAGCGGCAAGAAAGTCCTGTTCGCCAAACTTGACGCCGGCCTCGCTCTCGACAAGGACGACTTCCTGGTCGTGTGATTGCGGCGTGCCGCGGCTGGTTATGTCGATGCCTGCACGAACAGGGCCCCGCGCCGTTCGAAGACGGGATGCCATTCCCGACGGTCGGCGACGAAGAGGTCCCACATGGCCGGCAGGTTGCGTTTCTCGTCGGCGATCAGGATGAAGCCGCGGGGCGTCGTTACCGGCAGACAGCGGCGGAGCACATCGAGGCGTTTCGCTTCGGCCAGCATATGCAATGTGCGATCGAGAACCACGACGTCGAATGCGCCCGATGGCGTGTAGGTGGTCAGATCGGCGACGACCCCGTCGACGGCGAGACCTTCGGATTCAGCGTCAGCGATAAGCTGAGCGATGCCGCTCGGTGACCAGTCGACGGCGACAACGCGGTGGCCGCGGCGTGCGATGAACAGGGCGTCGCGCCCCTGGCCGCAGCCGAGATCGAGAACGCGGGCCTTGGCTGGTTCGTGGGCCTCGAAAAACCGGACAAAGTCCTTGCTCGGTTCGCCCAGCGCATTGGGTTGCTGGCGGTAGAGCGCCTCGTAGTCGAAAGCCATGGCGCCGACGGTAGCGTTTGCAATCGGTGCAGACCAACTGAATCGCCAGCCCGGACTCTGACGCCGCCTCTGGGGTCGCCGGCTTTTGCCGGCAGGGACAATTCTACTTCGACATCATACCCTTGGTATCAGGCTCGCCAGCAGCAGCGATAGGAATAGGGCCAAAGCAACTCGGACCACGCGGGTTCCGACGGGCGGAATGTTCGCCCAGCCGCCTCATACACTCACCAAGGTTCGTATCCCGGTCGGATTCGTAGGCGTTGTCGGTGACCGCCATGCCGCCGCCGGGTATGCAAGATCAGGGCATCATGATTTCGCATTGCTTGATGAAAGCCCGAAGAGTCGGTTTGTAGACAGGCTGACCCGGAAAGACCTTGACATGTTTGCTCGGTTTGCCCGAGCCCTGCAAAATACCTTGTGGGTCGGAAAGTTCCGCGCTTCTCAAAAAACCCAAATTGACATGATCCCGCGAACCAAAGAGGTAGATAACGGGAGCATTATTGGCATTGATGAAGACGGGAGCTCCATATTGCATGGCCTCTGTGGCGTTGGGCAGTGTCGTATGGATAAACGCCCTGAGCTCCTTGAGCAGAGGGACGACGGGTTCCGCGCAATCACCGATATACTGATCTATGTTGGCATGCTTGGGCATTGTCGGCTCACCTCCGTTTGGTTTTCGCTTCCGTCTTCGGGACAAATCCGGTTATCCAGCCGAACAACGCCGACGCAGAACGCAGGGACGATTGCCGCGGTGTGCAGGAGGGTGGCAAATATCGGAGTCGGACCACGAGTCTCTTGCTCGCTCGTCGTGATAGGCGCGTTCGGCTTGTTCGGGTCAGCGCCAGTCGTCAGGATTATGTATTGGAGTAGGTGGTTGGGATGATGTCCCAGACTTCGGCAATGCGGCCATCGACGATACGCCACACGGTGACGACGTCCAGGGCAATTGGCCGGTCCTGAATTGTCATCGTGTTCCTCGTGTGCGCGACAACCAGTTCCTCTCCAACGGCGGTCACCGAGATCGGCTCCAGCCTGAAGGCACCGCCGGTCTTTTTGCCAACGGCTTCGAAGAAGTTACCGATTCCGGCGAGACCGACATAGTCACCGTGGACATCCGGTAGGTTGGGGTTGAAGTAGTGCCAGACGACGTCTTCTGCAAACAGATCGGTCGCAGCAGCTAAATTCCGAAGGTCCAGCTGCTTCAGCAGCGAGACGTTGGCGTGCTCTTCGGTCATGATTGTGCTCTCAGGTCTTGGCTATGACTCGATTGCTGCAGCGCCCAATTCCACTCAGCCCGAACCTCGATCACACGGGCGTCGGCTGCGGCTCCCTCGGAGTGGAGTCGGCATGAGACATCCATGCGGTTGCCGATGCGACCCACATTGACTTGCGTCAACTTCTCGCCGGTGCACCGGACGGTACCGCAAGTCTCAACCGTTTTCGATGGACTCCGAGCCGGGCATCAGCGAAAGGCGGCCTCGTCCGCACTCCCGACCGGCGCGGGCCGCCGAGGATCACGTCCAGAGGTTTGTCGATGGCAGTGGTCGGCTCAGCGGCCTGGTTGTCCTATTTGACCGGGAAGTCGAAATAGGTGTCGGGATAGGGCTCGCCGGCAAGGGTGAAGTGCCACCATTCGTAGGGGTACGGCTTGAACCTGTGAAGCTGCATGATCGATGAGAGCAGCAGCCGGTTCGATCGTGCTTCGCTCGGTTGCTGCGCGTCGTTCGGCCATGAGCGCTCGGAGAAAAAGTCGAAGCCGGTGCCCATGTAGACTTCGATCTTCGAGGGCAATGCCACCAGGGTGAGGTCGGCGGTCGAGCCGCGGGAATGGCCGGATCTTTCAGCGATATAGCCCTTCGGAAACAGCTCGTTCTTTTCCAGTTCCGGATAGAACTCCGGCTTCATCCGCGTATCGTCGGCGTCCCTGGACCAGGCGACGAATTCGGCCACCGCCCTGGCGGGGCGATAGCAGTCGAAGACCTTCAGGCCGAAGCCGTACGGTTCCAGCGCCTCCTGAACCCTGGCCAGGGCTTCCGCCGCCGGCCGGGTCAGCAGGCACTTCGCCGCCTCGTAGCCGTCGATCGGTTGCCCGACGAAGTTGAAGTAGCCGGCATAGCGGGCCTCGACCACCAGTCCGGGCACGATCTCGGAAACATCGACGAAATCCGCCGGTCGGTCGTCCGCTGCCACGGTCGTTGCCATCGTCACAGCCAGAAACAGGATTGCACTTCGCATGTCGCAAGCTCACCCAATTCGCCCGGTTGGGCAAGCGCGTTCTGGCGTCAGCCGAGCGGAAAACTGTCAGGAGAATGGTCGCGTCGGCCAATTGCTGCTTGCTTGTCGCGGCCGATCGATTAGGGTTGTTTAACCAGAGTGTTAAAGGAGGGTGACATGACTGAACACGGTACTTTTCACTGGAACGAATTGCACACCCGCAATGTGGCGAAAGCCAAGGATTTCTATGGCAAGACGCTGGGCTGGACGTTCGAGGACATGCCGATGCCTGAGATGGTTTACACCATCATCCGCTCCGGCGACGAGATGGTCGGTGGCATGTTCGAAATGTCGGGTCCGGCTTTCGAAGGCATGCCCGAGCATTGGTTGAGCTACATCGCGGTCGACGACGTCGACAAGCGCGTGCAGGCGCTCAAGGACGCGGGCGGCAGCGTGATGCGCGAGCCGTGGGATGTCGAGGGCGTCGGCCGGATCGCCATGGTTGCCGATCCCGGCGGTGCGGGGCAGGGCTGGATGACGCCGGCACCGTCATCTGGCGGATAGGCGGCCACAAACGAAGCCTTTCCCGGGCCGGGCGCCGAAAGGCTCCGGCCCGGTTGCTGTATGGCCCCGGACCGGAATCGCTGCGCAAGACCGTGTGGTCACGGTCGCGTAGCCGGGGAGGCGATTCGTCCCTCGCTTCTTCCGCTTGTGTGAACCGGGCGATGATGGCAGACCTCCCGGCGGGTGTTGTCGCGCGAACCGACCGATATGGAACAAGACGCATTGGGCAAAATCACGGGACCGGATTTTCTCTGCGTCGGCGCCCAGAAAGCCGGGACGCAATGGCTCTACGATCAGGCCAATCTTCATCCGGATTTCTGGATGCCGCCCATCAAGGAGTTGCACCATTTCGATTTTCCCGAGGCGCGGATCAAGCGGGCGAAACGCCTTCTGCGTGAGGCGGAGGCCGACCTTGAGCAATGCAATCTCGATCGGGCCGAGGATCATCGGCGGCCGCTCGACCAGCGTGATATGGCGTTTCTGCGGAAGTTCGTCGCGCTCGCTCCGGTTATCGATCTCGACCGTTACAGCGCCTTGTTCGAGCCGAAGGGCGCTCTGATTTCCGGCGACATAACCCCCGCCTATTCGGCGCTCGATGCGGACGTCATCGACAGCATCGCAGGCCGCTTCGCGGATCTGCGCGTCGTGTTCATTGCCCGCGACCCGGTCGAGCGCTTCTGGTCCGCTTACAACATGGCACAGCGCAACCACGACCCTGGCACAGATATCGATTCGATGGTCAGATACTTCAATCGCGACAAGGTTCGGAAACGGTCAATGCAGTCCGATTCGGTGACCCGTTGGCGCCGGGCGATTCCGCCCGACAGGTTTGCGCTCTATTTCTTTGACGATCTGGTTGGCGATGCCGGCGCAGTGAGGCGGGCGGTTCTGTGCTTTCTCGGTGGCGACCCGGACAAGCCAAGCGGAACCCTCGGTACCGGCTTCAACCGCAAGAGCAGCCTGTCCAAAGCCGTTCTGACGCCCGCAGTTCGCGCTCGGCTGGTCGGGCTGCTCGCCGACGAGATCCGGATCTGTGCGCGGGAGTTGGGCGGACCCGCCGCCGCCTGGCCGGAGAAGTACCAGCTGGCGTGATCCGGGCTGAGCTGCAAGCCGGCAAGGCGCCACCGAAGGCACGGCTTCCGGACCGCAGATGTTTTTGCCGTTCTCGCTGATCTGCGATATTCTCGCCTGGTAAACGAAACGAACCAAGCATTTGCGAAGGTCGAGTTCGCGCGAGGTCAGCAAGATGAAGCGGGACTACAGCCTGTTGGGGGCCGACGGCAAGCACGCGGTCGAGATCGGTCTGGCCGCGGCCGAATGGTATCATTCCGATGTGTCGCGGAAGGACATAAAGGACCTGATGCAGCGCAGCGACCAGCCGGCGCTCCGCGACACGGTGATCTACTACGGCGCGATGATCGTCCTTGCCGGGATCGGCATCGCGCTTTGGCCAAGTTGGTGGTCGGCTCCGTTCTGGCTGGCCTATGGCGTGCTTTACGCATCCGGGTCCGACAGTCGCTGGCACGAGGCCGGCCACGGCACCGCCTTCAAGACCCAATGGATGAATGAGGTCGTCTACCAGATCGCCTGCTTCATGCTGTTGCGCAATCCGACCATCTGGCGATGGAGCCACGCCCGGCACCACACCGACACCATCATCGTCGGACGGGACCCGGAGATCATCACCATGCGGCCGCCCGACCTGTTCAAGGTGGTGCTGCTGTTCCTCGGCTGGCCCTCGGTCCAGGGCTTTGTCGCCATGCTGCGCTATGCCACGCGGGGTCTCAACGAGGAAGAAAAGACCTTCGTGCCGGAATCCGAACGTGCCAAGGTCCTCCTGACAGCCCGTATCTGGGTCGTGATCTACGCCGCGGTTCTGGTGCTGGCCATCTGGACTTGGTCGATCCTGCCCATCATGGTGATTGGCGGCCCGGTCTTCTACGGCTCCTGGCATTACATCCTGACAGGGTTGCTGCAGCACACCGGAATGGCCGACAACGTCATCGACCACCGGCTGAACTCGCGAACGGTGTACATCAATCCGATCAGCCGTTTCATCTATTGGAACATGAACTACCACATCGAGCATCACATGTTCCCGTTGGTGCCGTATCACGCATTGCCCAGGCTGCATGCGATGATCAAGGACGACTTGCCGACGCCCAATCGCGGCTTTGTCGACGGTTTCAGCGAGGTCATTGCAGCTTTGTGGAAGCAGTTGTCGGAGCCGGAGTACCGGATAGAAAAGAAGCTCCCGCCCTCCGCCAAGCCCTATCGGATGGATCTGCACAAGGAGGCCCTGGCGTTTTCCACGTGAGGGATTGCGGGATGCCGTGTTTCCGGGAGATGCCGGTCTGCGGCTTCACCTCGTCGGACCGGCCCTGATGGTCGAAAAGCGGGTCCGCGAACAGGGCGATCCCCCAAGGGGCGTCTGAACGTCGAAATCCGCGACAGGTAGACAAATGATTGAAATCACTCGCGAAAATTGGAGCGGGTGATGGGAATCGAACCCACGACATACAGCTTGGGAAGCGTTGTCAAGCCGCTGATCTCGTTGATGGACGTTCACCTCTAGCCGGGGCGTGCCGGGCCTTTGTGCGAATCGCCATGTATCGCCATATAATGAAAACCGTACCGGGCCTCGGATACTGATCTGGACCGGTTCCGGTTCCGCCAGCGATATCACACGGTTTCAAACCCGGCTGCGAGTGGCGATATGCAAAAGTACAATCCGTTCCGGCCTGATAAAATCGTGCCTCCGGGAATGTTTTACGGTCGCGTCGAAGAAATAGAATACATTGAGCATTGCCTCTTACAGGCCAAACATAATAACTCAAAGCATTTCATTATCGACGGCGAGCGTGGCATTGGGAAGTCATCACTTTTTTTATATACACGATACGTCGCCACTGGAAGCGTAGAGATCGCTTCAGGCGAATTCGCTAACTTTGTCACTGTGGATGTTTCGTTGACGGAAGACGACTCGTGGTATTCCATCGTAAGAAAGATCGCTTCGTCGCTGGAATCTGAGCTGAATCGAATTTCGATCTTCCGGGCGGAAACCCGTAAACTATGATCGTTCCTGCAACGAATTGAGGGGGGCGGGTTTCGAATTCGAGACGACAACAAGGTGATCGATGAATCCGAGATATTGCAGAAGCTGTGTGATGATTTGATCTCGGTGATAGAGCGCCTCGGCACTGCGCGCGACGGAGTGCTGCTGCTGATTGACGAGGCTGACAAACCGGATGCGTCGGCGAACCTTGGGCTCTTTTGTAAACTTTTGACAGAAGAGACAGCCCGTCGAAGCATAGACCGATTATGTATTGGAGTCGCTGGGTTGCCCGGCGTCACTGATAAATTAAGGCAAAGCCATGAGTCGTCGGTGCGTCTGTTTCATGTGTTAAGCCTGAAACCGCTCGAAGTCGACGAACGGAAGCAGGTTATTGACGCAGGTATGGATGAGGCTGAAAAGAAAAACAAACGTCGCATTGAAATAACCGAAACGGCAAAGGATTATCTATCCACCATATCGGAGGGTTATCCACATTTCTTACAGGAATTCTCATACTGCGCTTTTGAGGCAGATGACGATGACACGATCGACAATGCAGATGTGTCGATTAGCTTGTTTGCCGAGAATGGCGCCTTCGACCAGTTAGGCATGAAATATTTCAACCAGTTTTACTCAGCTCCGGCCTCGGACGATTATCGGCTGATATTAGATTGCATGGCGGAGCACATGGATGGGTGGGTGAGCCGACGGACGATCATCGAAGAAAGCGGAGCGAAGGCTGGTACCGTAGATAATGCCTTACGATTTTTCAGCAGCAGGAACATCATTGTTCACGATGAGATGCGCCGCGGCCACTATCGCCTTCCTACGAAGTCGTTCGCGGTATGGATTTCGGCTGGTAGATCTGCCGAATCGATCGCGCAGAGCGACGCCGTGCAAGAAGGGCTGTTCGGGGATCAGGGCGCCTAAGAAAAGGTGCTTACTGGAAGCTATTGGAAGCTAATGGAAGCTATTGGACAGCGCTGAAATCCCAAAAACCAGTGACGGGCGACCAGGGCACGGTGTCGCCCCGCAACGCGCAGGTTTTTGCCGTTTTCAGGGGGGTGTTTTTCCACCTTCTTGACGGCCTGACCGCCCTATGTAGGCTGCGACATGGGGAGAGGGACAGCGAATGCGCGAACGAAGACGAATACCGATCACTCTGCGCTGCGATGAATGCGGGCACAAACAGCCGATCACGCTAAATCTTCCGGCCAATATGCCAATCGAGTCAGAGCCGCCCCCCAATTTGATACCCCGCGACACGGAAGCGGCCGAACCTCGAAAAGGCACAGAGGACGAAGTCTCTCATGTGGAAACCGGCCGCATGGAGTTTTCGAAGACTGGGGGCCCTGCAAAAAATCAATGGGCCGATCTACACTGCGATAAGTGCAACGGTGAGACGTTCTGGATCGACGATCCAGATACGCTGGCCGAGTTGGCGCCCCCGAAACTCCATTGAACCGGGCCGGCCCTTTACAGATCCTGCTTCTGACAATCGGTCAGGAACTCGTCGCCCTCGTCACAGTCCCAAAGCGTGATCGGTAGTTCGTAGGCTTGCGCCACGCGGCGAACGCGCCGGATGTGGTCAAGGCAGGTATCGCGCTGTCGTCGACATACGAGGATGATGCCCGGCTTCTTCGACCCGATCGCCGGTATCTCCTCTGTCCACAAGGCGTAGTGCAAGCTTTGCCCTATCGCTTCGGCCCGCTTGTCGGACCAGTCGACTTCAATGGCGTGTGTGTCTGACAAGCAGTCGACTTGCGTGTCGTCGGGAAAGGGTTTGGGATCGGCATCAATGTCCGCGCAGAACTTGGCGGCCATTTGCGCCTCGCTGGCAGCGATGGCGGGCGTGCCAGGAATCAGCAGGCCCCGATGATGGACAGGAGACGAGACATCCTTCCAAAGTAGCCGAAAACCGATACGATGCAATCGGTGGTGGCCTCGAAGCATCGGTGACCCAATGTCCGACCCTGTCAGCCTCATCGTCGTCATGGCCTTCGACAGAGACGAGGAAGGCAACCTGGTCGCCGCCTTCGAACCAAGAACTTACGACTCCGAAGGCCGCGCCAAAGCCGAAGCCCGCATTCTCTCAGACAAGCACGCCGGCGTCATAGCCTGGTCGCGCAGGGCCGAGCCGGATCTGGGTGAGTACGGTGAGCCTACCGAGCTGGCACGCTACGGGGAAGTGCCGGAGATGGAGTAGGCCGCAGAATAGAAATGCAACACCCAAGCCATAAGACGATGTGAACGGCGGCTATCCAAAACACCGCTCGTTTTGCTTGCGGGTAATACGAAGTGTAGGATCAAAGCATGGAAATCGAGAGTTCACGTTTCTTTGCTCAGCTGTGGGGCTCGTTTTTTGTTGTGTTCGGCGCTCTATTTTTCGTCACCAGACAGCTCGGTCGAACTATTGAAATGACTGACGACAAGGCGTTTGTCGTTTCGACCGGGTACATCACGTTCCTGATGGGTCTTGTAACCGTTCTTCTGCACAGCGTCTGGGTATGGGATTGGCCGGTTATTGTCACTGTTCTCGGGTGGTCTACGCTAATCAAAGGCATTACCAAAATAGGCTGGCCGGGCGCGATACACCGACAGGCACAGAGGTTCAAAAAGAGACAATGGCTAAGCGCGTGCTTCCTGCTCTTGTTCGGCGGTTGGCTGCTGTGGATGGGGTTTTCGAGCTAGTGTCGCTCGATCCTCACACGCAAAAGCCCCCGGCCCGCCGAAGCGAAGACCGGGGGCATGCATCATATGCAGTTGATAACTGACCCGAGAGCTTAGCCGGTCATCCGAGCCAGTATCCGTCCTGACAGGTGCTGCTCCACTCCTTTTGCGCCCTTTCTGGTGCCAGGGATAGGCAGTTGCAGGGAAAGCTGAGCATCTGGCTCTACCGCCGCCTTCGGCCGGACAGGCCGCAAGGGATGCTTAAAGGCATCCGTCTCAATCGGCTTAGGCAGTGGCGGCCCACGGCCATCGAGCAAGTCCGCAATTGTGGCAATCTGAATCTTCTGGAACCGCCCTTGGGCCGTCTTGGTCATCCCGCCAGCAGCCGCGTCGGTTTTCATACGCGATGTGGGCTTGGCGAGGCATACGAACACACCAAGTTGCGCCTCCTCCCGCTCAACCGTTCCGGCCAGTGCTGCGATCATATCCGGGCCGATGTTCTGCCCGCTTTTCACCGAAACGATGGTCTTGCCAACGCCCCACGGACCGTTGCGGAAGTAGATGATCCCGTCGATACCGCGGTCGGCACCCTTCTTGAATTCGAGATAGTTCTGAACGCCAAGAAGCCAGTTGGCCCACCACTGGAATTCGTACGGATCACGTCGCGCCAAATCGTGCGCGGCGTCTAGGTCCTCTGGCCGACCCTTCACGCTGAAGTCGGCGGCGGGGCAGCGCTCTACGAGCCGGCCCTCGATAACGTCGATCGCGTGGTGGGTAACATCCATGCCGATCCAGTGCCTTCCTAGGCGCTCGGCAGCCTCGATCGTCGTTCCACAGCCACAAAATGGATCGAGAACGGTTTGGCCTGGGTCAGTGGAGGCCTTTAGGATGCGCTCGAGCAACGCGATCGGCTTCTGCGTAGGGTACCCTACGCGCTCGCGCGCCTGGCTGTTGACTGGCGATATGTCCGTCCAGATGGTCCCCATTACGCCACCCTTTGTTTCCTCAAGATAGCGCTTGAGCTGGGGACGCTTCGTCAGGTCAAGATCGCCCTCTTTGTCACGCGGATACCAAATCCTCCCCTCTCCATCGAGCCGCGCCATTGTCTCCTTAGAATAGCGCCATCCCTTGCTGACTACCTGGGTGGCACGTCATGACGACCAGCGCCATCCGCAAAGACAGCGTCTACAAAACAGATGCCGAGATTGCGGCGTTGGTCGGACTGCCGAAGAAGGACTGGCAAGCCGCGGCTGAAGTGCTTGAGCGGGGAGGGCTTCCAATGCCGGACCCGCCATTCGCTAATCGCCGTTATTGGCCGGCCGTTCGGGCGTTTCTGGACCGTCGCCACGGCCTTGATGCACACTCACCGTTCCAGCAACCAGATGGTGAGGAGAATTGGGATGCCATCAACACCCCCGTTGCCCGACGCGCCAGGCGTTCGGCGGCGTAGACGCGCCAACGCCGACGTCGCCTTCTACTGGATCGCAACCGCCGTAAGCAGGGCCGCCAAGGCCTATCCGCTCAAGACGGTTCGGCTTCATGGCGACCCGGAAGCCATGGCCGCCCGGGCCCGCGTGCTCACGGCCGAGCTGAACGAGTGGCTCGCCAATCACGGCCGGGCGGTACCGCGACCGTTCGACAGCACAATCGGCAGCCTGATCCGCTGCTACCAGCACGACGAGGAATCGCCGTATCACCAGGTCAAGCCGAGCACGCGAAAGAAGGACTATGACCCGTCGCTCACGATCCTCGAGCTCGCGGTCGGCTCCAAGCGTATCGACGTCCTGACCGGCAGCGACTTCGTCCGCTGGCATCGCAAGTTTGCCGAGCCCAAGGTCAAGGGTGGCCCGCGGCGGCTGCGCCGGGCCCATAGCGCAATGAAGCTGCTGCGCACAATCATGCGCTATGGCATGTCAGAGCGCTATCCCGGTTGCGGCTAGGTGGCGGAGATCCTGTCGGCGATCGAGTTCGAGCAGCCGGCCCCGCGCAAGACCGCGTTGACCTACCAGCAGGCCGAAGCGGTGGTCGACAAGGCGATCGCGCTGAAACAACCGTCCGTCGCCCTTGCCCAGGCGCTGCAGTTCGAACTGTCGCTTCGGCAGATCGATGTGATCGGCGAGTGGATGGACGCGGACGGCGAGACGTCGGGGATCGTCGATCGTGGCGATCGATGGACCGGCGGCGTGCGATGGGCCGATCTGTCCGCCGACATGATCCTGTCCAAGGAGACCAGCAAGACCAGCGCGATCGGCGAGTGGAACCTCGCCCTCTACCCGCTGGTGATGCGCGCCCTCGAGGCGTTCCCGCCGGCAGCGCGAATCGGGCCGATGATCGTGTCGGAAAAGACCGGCCGACCCTATCGGCAGAACGACTTCGGCAAGAAGTGGCGGGAGGTTGCTGGCGCAGCGGGACTGCCGAAAACGGCGTGGAACATGGACAGCCGGGCAGGGGGGATCACCGAAGGGGACCAGGCCGGTGCCGATCGGACCGATCTGCAGCAACACGCCACCCATGCCGACGTGCGGACGACGTCCCGCTATGTCCGCCGGACGCTCGAATCGACGCAGAATGTCGCCCGTCTGAGGGTCGAAAAACGCGCCCGCGAACAGGGCGATCCCCCAAGGGGCGTCTGAACGTCGAAATCCGCGACGGGTAGACAAATGATTGAAATCACTCGGGAAAACTGGAGCGGGTGATGGGAATCGAACCCACGACATACAGCTTGGGAAGCTGTCGTTCTACCACTGAACTACACCCGCGCCGTCGAACCCCAGCGCCACGAACCGCCGGGTCCGGCGATTGAATTAGAGCAGCAGCCCGCCGGATATACAACGCCGAAGTTAGGTACAGGTGCGGCGTCCGAGCCGTCTCGATCGCGTCGCAGCGTTCGTTGCCGCGCCGGCCGCCCGCAGCTTTCCGGTGACATCTGGACCGCGGCGCAAGCCGCGTTGGCGGACTTTCGCTTCCGAGCCCTTTGCAACATTCACCGTGAATGTCATTCTGTTTTCGCCAGATCGGGAGGACGGTGATGACCGAAGCCGACTTTGGAGTGCGCGACCAGCGAGGCGACTGGCGACCGGAACCGATCGATCCGGCGCCCGTCTTCGTCTGGCCGCTTAGACCGCTCGACGCGCTCAAATGGTTCTTCGGCTGGCCGGGGTATCTATGGCCCTGGAACGCGATCTACCTTGCGATCGCGATTCTGACCTGGGCCTTCCTGACACCGTCGCTTGCCGCGATGCAGACGCTCGAAGTCTGGTGGGTGGCAGCGATCCTGGCCCGCAATACGGGGCTGATCATCCTGGTCGCCGGCGGCTGGCATCTGCGCCTCTATGTCCAGAAGGCCCAGGGAACCGCCTACAAATATTCGAACCGCTGGCTGGACCGTGACAACACGGCTTTCCTGTTCAACAACCAGACCTTGGACAATATCTTCTGGACGCTCGCCAGCGCGGTGCCGATCTGGACCGCCTTCGAAGTGCTGAGCCTTTGGGCGATGGCCAACGGGGTAATCCCGACCGTCACCTTCGAATCCCATCCGGTCTATTTCGTCGTCCTCATCCTGCTGATCCCGCTGTTCCGCGAGCTGCATTTCTATCTGATTCACCGGCTGATTCACTGGCCGCCGCTTTACCGGACCGTCCACTATCTCCACCACAAGAACGTCAATGTCGGACCCTGGTCCGGCATGGCCATGCATCCGGTCGAACATGTGCTGTACTTCTCCGGCGTGCTGATTCACTGGATCCTGCCATCGCACCCGATCCACGTGATCTTTCACCTGCAGCACTTGGCCTTCGCACCGGCCAAGGGCCATTCAGGATTCGAGCGGGTGGTCGTCAAAGACGATAAGGCGATCGGGACCGGGAGCTATTTTCACCAGCTTCACCACAAGCATTTCGAGTGCAACTACGGCAACGATATCATTCATCTCGACAAGTGGTTCGGGACGTTTCACGACGGATCGAAGGAAGCGGAGAAGAAGATGAACGAGCGCTTCCTCGCCGCCCAGCGCCGAGCTCGCGCATCCAAAGCGGGCTGACACTCTGACCTGGAAACCTTGCGATTGCGTCGAGCGATCGATGCGGTTCCGCGGGTCCATTGGCCGTCGGGAGGGGCTGAGCAGTGAGGCAAATAAAAGGGCCGCCCTGGCGGACGGCCCTTCCATTGTCGCACCGCGGGTAGCGGTGTGAGCGAAACTCCGGCCCCGCACTCAGGAGGCGCACACCTCTGAAGAGGCGCGATTCCAGGTCGAGACCACCGCCACACACGGCGTTTGACAATGAGACACTGGATCACCTCCTTTCGCTTGTTAATGGGACGGTCAATATGGCGTGGACCGTGAGTCGGCGCAAGGCCCTGGGCTGCCTACGTCCGGCCTCAGCCGACATAAGCGGCAAGTGCGACTTCCGTGCCCTTGCTATGGAGCAATTTCAACCAGCGGACAAATGCACCGGCGAAAGCGGCTTCATCCTGCAGATCGCCA
>JAAEOR010000650.1 GCA_024222895.1 Hyphomicrobiales bacterium
ACCGATGGTGGATTTCGTCAACAGCGCCGCCAATGGCGAGATGGAGATCGAACTGTTCTTCGCCGACCAGATCGTCCCGACCGGCGAGCTGTTTCAGGCGCTGCAGCGTGGCACCATCGACGCGGTTCATTCCGACGATGACTCGATGGCCTCGCCCACGCCGCTGCGCCAGTTCGGTGGCTACTTCCCCTTTGCGACGAAGCACATCCTCGATGTGCCTGTCCTGTTCAACCAGTACGGCCTCTCCAATATCTGGAGATCCGAATACGACAAGGTGGGTGTCGCGTGGATTTCAGCTGCTGGGCAGGATCCCTGCAACTTCAACACCAAGAAGGAGATCAAGTCGGTCGCCGACCTTGACGGTCTGAAGCTCTACACCTTCCCGACCGCCGGTCGTTTCCTCGCCCAGTTCGGAGTCGTACCGGTCTCGATCCCCTACGAGGACGCCGAGGTTGCCGTGCAGACCGGTGAGCTGGACGGTATGTCCTGGTCGGGCATCACCGAAGACTACACCGTCGGGTGGGCCGACGTTACCGACTACTTCCTGACCAACAACATCTCGGGCGCCTGGATTGGTTCGTGGTTCGTCAACCAGCAGCAGTGGGCGGATCTGCCGGGCCACCTGAAGCAGCTTGTCATGGCCGCCACCCAGGCCGGACACACGTACCGCAACCAGTGGTACTGGGGCGGCGAAGCCCGCCTGCGCGCTCAGGGCGAGAAACTGGAACTGCGTACTGTGCCGGCGGCCGAGTGGGCCCAGGTCGAAGACGCGGCGAAGAACTTCTGGAACGAAGTTGCCGAGGAGGGCGAAATCCACGCGAAGATCGTGTCCGTCTTCCGCGAGTACAACGACGTGATCAACCAGGCCGGACCGCCCTACAACTTCGGCTGACCCGGATCACCCAAGACCGCCCGGGGGACCTTCGGCCCCCCGGGCTCGGCAGCGCTGCGGCGCGATACCAAACATCCATTCACGAAAGCTCCCCGAGCTATGGCTGGCACGCTGACACTTGCTGAACTTAGGAAGGCGGTCGCCGACGGCGAAATCGACACGGTGCTCGTTTGCATGGTCGACATGCAGGGCCGGCTGATCGGCAAGCGTTTCCAGGCCGACTTTTTCGTTACCGACGGCCATGCCGAGTCCCACGGCTGCGACTATCTGCTGGCCAGCGACATCGACATGGAACCGGTCCCCGGCTACGCGGCCGCCAACTGGGAAAAGGGCTATGGCGATTTCGTCATGAAGCCGGATCTTGCCACCTTGCGGCGTGTTCCCTGGCTGGCGGGTACTGCCCTGGTGCTCTGCGATGTTCTCGACCATCACGACCACACGGACATTCCGCACAGTCCGCGCGCGATCCTCAAGCGGCAAGTCGCTCGCCTCGAGGAGCGGAAGATGCGCGCCTTTGCCGCCTCGGAGCTCGAGTTCTATCTTTTCGACGAGGACTACGAGACCATCCGACAGAAGCGTTTCGCCGATCTGGCGACGGCCGGTCGGTATATCGAGGATTATCACATCTTCCAGACCAGCAAGGAGGAGAATGTCCTGCGGGCGGTGCGGACCGG
>JAAEOR010000651.1 GCA_024222895.1 Hyphomicrobiales bacterium
ATGGGAGTTGGCTTTACCCGAAGGTGGTGCGCTAACCTGGCAACAGGAGGCAGCCAACCACGGTAGGGTCAGCGACTGGGGTGAAGTCGTAACAAGGTAGCCGTAGGGGAACCTGCGGCTGGATCACCTCCTTTCTAAGGATGATTCTTCAGGGGTCGACTTCGGTCGGGCTCTATTGAATCTCTTCAGAAACACAATGGCCTTCGGGCCAATTGGCGGGACGCCGCCGTCTTCGTTTCTCTTTCTTTCCGCGGACGCTTCCATGCGATCGGGCTTGTCACCCTAATCCGCTCGGGTAACCCGCATGTGGGATCGGGGGCCCGTAGCTCAGGTGGTTAGAGCGCACGCCTGATAAGCGTGAGGTCGGAAGTTCAAGTCTTCCCGGGCCCACCATGCTCCGATCGGGTGTGGGCCCATGGAAAGGCACGCAGATCGGTCAGACAACCTACGGCCCGCCTATCGGTGATGGTCAATCGCCGACCGGGGCCATAGCTCAGTTGGGAGAGCGCCTGCTTTGCAAGCAGGAGGTCGTCGGTTCGATCCCGTCTGGCTCCACCATTCTTTGGTTCGGCCCGCAGTGGTTCGACCTGAAGTCCGCGGATAACAAGCTTGTTCCGTCGAAGCGACGGAACGCTAAGTTTTATGACATCGTGAAGAGAAGATTTGGTCGAATGTCGCCGGTGGCGACATGTCATCATGGAATTCCTTAAGTCCATGAGATCCGCGGTCTTAACCGCCCGTGATCGGTCAAATCTCGAAGAAGCTGGTCTTTTCTCCTGTCGACTCCGTGCAATCCATTCTCGGGTTGCGGCGGACATCGACAATGAGAGTGATCAAGTGCCTTAAGGGCATTCGGTGGATGCCTTGGCGCTGAGAGGCGATGAAGGACGTGGTACGCTGCGAAAAGCCGCGGGGAGGTGCGAACAACCTTTGATCCGTGGATATCCGAATGGGGAAACCCACTGCTTCGGCAGTATCGTCATCTGAATACATAGGATGGCGAGGCGAACCCGGGGAACTGAAACATCTAAGTACCCGGAGGAAAGGACATCAACCGAGACTCTGCTAGTAGCGGCGAGCGAACGCGGACCAGGCCAGTGGCGCATTTCGATAAACCGGAACCGTTTGGAAAGACGGGCCTTAGTGGGTGATAGCCCCGTACGGGTCAAAAAGTTATGCGTCCTTGAGTAGGGCGGGACACGTGAAATCCTGCCTGAACGTGGGGGGACCACCCTCCAAGCCTAAGTACTCCTCAGCGACCGATAGTGAACAAGTACCGTGAGGGAAAGGTGAAAAGTACCCCGACAAGGGGAGTGAAAGAGTCCCTGAAACCGAATGCCTACAAACAGTCGGAGCCCAAGGTTCGTCCTGGGTGACGGCGTACCTTTTGTATAATGGGTCAGCGACTTAGTATAGCGAGCAAGCTTAAGCCGGTAGGTGAAGGCGCAGCGAAAGCG
>JAAEOR010000652.1 GCA_024222895.1 Hyphomicrobiales bacterium
AGGATCCTGACGCATCAACGACTCTCGGACGAAGGCAACCGCCGCCGGCTGGGTCGCTTGTGTCGATGCGGAGAGCGCGTTCGCGACAATCAGGTCGGCGATTGGAGCCATGCCTTCGCGGCTCGCCTGCTCGGCGCGCCCGGAGAGCCCCGTTCGTGTTGCTTCGGCCGGTTCGGAAAGCGCCCCGAACAGGGTCAGCGAACGGACCAACCCCGGGCGCTGGGCGGCAATGACCTGGCACACGATCGTGCCAAGCGAGTGACCGATGAAATGGGCTCGGTCGAGATCGAGAAGGCTGACGATCCTGAGGACAGCTTCGGCGAAACCGCCCATAGACATTTCACCGGGGTGAACCGGCGAACGGCCGCTGCCCGGAAGATCCACGCGGATCACGCGATACGACCGCAAGGTTTCGACCTGCGGCTGGAAAGTGTTCGACGTGCCGCCGAGGCCGTGGATCATGATCACCGGGAATCCGTCGCCATCGACGTCTGCGACCAGACCATTGACTCTGACGGTGGTCATGCCCGGACCTCCTCGACTTGGTTTTCGAGGGCGCCGATGCCGTCGATTTCGACACGAACAACATCACCGTCCTTCAGATATCGCGGCGGATCGAATCCGACGCCGACCCCGGCCGGCGTGCCAGTGGCGATGATATCGCCGGCGCGCAGCGTCACACCCGCCGAGATCGTCGCGATAATCGACGCGATATCGAAAATCAGCCGGCTGGTATTTGAGCTTTGCCGAATATCGCCGTTAACGAAGCAGCGGATCGCCGTATCGGAAATGTCGATCTCGTCCTTTGTAACCGCCCACGGCCCCATCGGGCAGAATGTATCCTGGGACTTGCCGACCAGCCATTGGCTGTGACGACCTTGCAGGTCGCGCGCGGTCACGTCGTTGACAATGGTATAGCCCCAAACGTGTTGAAACGCATCCTCGGGCCTGATTCCCCGGCCGGGCTTGCCAATAATCAACGCGAGTTCGGCTTCGTAGTCGATCGCCGTTGAGACCCGCGGATCGATGAGCACCTTGGCGGCGTTCGCGATCACCGTCTCCGGTACTTTGGAGAAGATGATCGGATGTTTCGGAACAGCGCCCGCCGCCGCGCTTGAGTCGAAGCCGCTCTGCGAAAACTCGTGCGCGTGGTCGTGATAGTTCTTGCCCACGCAAAAGATGTTGCGGCGGGGAGATGGGATCGGCGCCTCAAGCGATATCCGGTCCAGCGGATAGGGCGACAGCGTTGCCGGAAGTGATCCGTCGCGACGGATCAGCGCGACCACACCCTCCGTGGCCTCGTCGGCGGAGAGATCGAAAGGCGCGATCGACACGCCGCCCGGGTCAACCAGCCCGACGCGCCGCTCACTACCAATCGAGAATGTTGCCACCCTCATTGCCTGGGTCGCCTCCCATAACAGGCGCCTTCGCTTTAGTTGCCGCTACCGATAGCGCCAAATTGGATCATACGCAATCGTGGATGCTGATTCCCCGATCACCGACCCTAAATGCCTCAATCCAGACGGAAATGAGCTTTGACCACTGCAACCTTGGTGCTGGACGGCTCCAATCAATAGTGTTAATTGGATCACTATTGGATCAACTTGGAAGAGCTTGTTGTGCCCCAACTGGTCGCAGACGGTATCGCCAGGTCGCTCAAGGAGCGAATCGATTCCGGTGAATGGGCGGACGGCAGCAAGATGCCGCCCGAACGCGAGCTCGCCGACCGGTTCGGCGTCGCGCGGAACACCATCCGTCGGGCAATCCGCATGCTGGGGGATTCCGTGCCGATCTCGCGCGAGGTCGGGCGCGGCACATTCTTCCAAAGCAACGAACAGACATCCCTCAGCGAAATCATCGGCCGGATGAAGGGGGCCGGCCCCGCGGACATGATGGAGATCCGCCAGTTGCTCGAACCGACCGCGGCCGCGTTCGCGGCCACCAACGCCAGCACCGGTGAGCTTGCCCAGGTCGCCAAGGCGCATCGGCGGGCGGTCGCGGCAACCGATATGCCTGACTTCGAGCATTGGGACGCCGAACTGCACCACGGGATCTTCGCCTGCTCGCGCAACGAACTCCTCAGAGAGATACACAACGTGCTCCAGGTGTTGCGCAACCAGAGTACGTGGCTCGAAATGAAAAAGCGCTCGTTCTCGGAAGAGCGGCGACAGCGCTATTGCCGAGAGCACCAGGTCCTTGTCGACGCGCTATTTCGACGGGACCCGGACGCGGCGCGGAGCGGAATGCAAACGCACCTGCGTACCGTCGAGTCCAACATCCTTCGACGCTAAACCCCTTGTCACTTTCGGTTGCCAGCGCTGCGTCTCCAAGGCGCCTCCGTCGGCAGACGCCAGCACAATCTGCGACTCAGGTCCCGGCTACGGTGCCTCGAAGGCGAGATAGCGAATAATCCGCCATTTCCCGTCCGCCTCGCGGCGGAAGATGTCCATCCCCGGTTCCACGGATGTCACGTTGAGCGGCGTGATGAACAGCGTCCAGGTTAGCCGCACCACGGCAAGGTCACCTTCGACGATGATTTCATGGAGGTCGAGTTCATAATGGAAGTCGCGGGCGGGGTCGGAGAGCGAGTCGTGGAGGAGGGCGCAAATCTCCTCATAGGTCCGCTGCGGCTGGCCACGAAACTCGGCGAGCGCCTCGTTCGAGAACAGATCGCACACCGCGTCCCCGTTACCGGCGTTGAAGTCGTGGACCCATTGTTCGAGCCGGTCTCGGATGGCGCCGACATCGCTTGCTATCGCCGGGACCGCCAGCCAGGCGAAAACCGCCGGAACGAGAAGGAATCGCCGCATCATGATCTGTCAGCCATGGGCACGATGTCGATGGATCAGTTCCTCCATCTGCTTCTTGTCGACCCGTCCGCCAACGAAGACAACGACGATCACCAGCGCGCAGGCGGCGAGTACGCCATCGACCAGGAAGGCCGTGGAGATGCCGTCCGAGAGGGTGGAGTTGGAGACGACGATGGCGGTGTTGAGGCCCAGACCGATCGAGCCGCCGGCGATCTGGCACATATAGATGATCGCGCCGGCCAGGCTGCCGCGTGACTTGTCGAGGGCGGTGATCCCGGCGGTGGTGATCGACGAGTAGAACAGACCAACGCCGATGCCCAGGACGGCCATGCCGGGAATGAGGCTGGTGTAGGGCGCATCGGGACCGATCGCCGAAAGCAGGAACATGCCGGCGGTGAGCATGGCGGCGCCGAGGGCGACGATGATTTTTGCGCCGAAACGATTATAGGCCGGACCGGCGAGGAACGAAGTAACGGCGAAAAGGCCCATCATCGGCAGCAGCCCGGCACCGGCGCCGATCGCCGAATAGTCGAGCTTTTTCATCATATATTGCGGCAGGTAGAGCAGGGCCGCAAAAAACAGCGCCGACATCAGCAGAACCGCCAGGCTCGCAAAGAAGAACTGGCGGTTGGCAAGCACGTCGCGCGGCACCAGCGCGCGATCGCCGGCACGCCGCTCGAGAAAGCCGAACCCGGTCAGCGCCAGGACCGCGACAACGAACAGGCCGATGATGCGCACATCGAACCAGCCGAGCGCGGTTCCCTCATCGAGGGCGAGCAGCAGGGCCAGCAGCCCGGCCGACAGCACCAGGATACCGGCATAGTCGATCTTGCGTTCGCCCGTGTCGGGCTTGTCCCTGGGTATCACCCACCAGGTAACCAGGATGCCGAAAATCGCCACCGGAAGGTTGAGAAAGAAGATCCAGCGCCAGCTCGCATAGTCGGTCAGCGCTCCGCCGATCAGCGGCCCCACCGCGTTGCCGAAGCCAGCGGACCCCATCACGATCCCGCCGGCCAGTCCGGCTTTGCCGGATGGCAGCAAATCGTAGGTCATACCCAGGATTGCCGGCCACATCAGTGCGCCGCCGACGCCCATCAGGAATCGTGCGCCGAGAACGACCCAGACATCCGGTGCCAGGCCGCCGACAACCGAGAATGTCGCGAAGATTGCCGAGCCGATAAAGAACGCAACGCGCCGGCCAAACATATCGGCAAGACGGCCGCCGGTGACGATCAACACGCCGAACACCATGGCGTAGCCGTTGATCACCCACTGGATCGTCGAGACGCTGACGCCGAAGTCCTTTTCCATCGCCGGCAGCGCAACAGCCAACGAAGTGAAGTCGTTGGCGATGACGAATACCCCGATCGCCATGGCCGCGAGGCCCAGGATCGTGGCCTTGCTCAGTCTTTCGTCCGCACCGTCGGCCGGTTGATCGGTGTCCGCCATTCTGCCCCCGCCATGTGTCCAGCGTCGCAAGTGTGCCACAGCGCGCCGGGTCGTGCACCAACCGTGGGTTGGCTACGATGGTCCGCAGGCTCGGGGCGGACTGGTGAACAGCCGAATTACCTTGTCGTCGCCGCCGACGCCAAGGTCGGGGCTGAAGCTGAAATCGCCCTCCAGCGTCAGGTGATCGCCGACCCGGACAAGCAG
>JAAEOR010000653.1 GCA_024222895.1 Hyphomicrobiales bacterium
CAAGAAAACGCTTGCGCAGGCCCGGGGCGAAGCCCGTCAGTTCGCCGGCACCGCTGGAGACCATGACGACGGTCGCGCCGTCGGGCATCAGCGCAAGCAGCCCGTCGGTGACGTCCCTGGGACCGGCGTAGTTGGCCGCGATCGTCCGCCGGGCGATATCCGCATCGAACCCGTCCAACGCAATTGCAGCATTGTTGACCAGGACGTTCAGTTCGACGCCATCCCGGCGCAGACCCTCGGCCAGGGCGACAATCGTTTCGGGGTCGGTCACATCGAGCAGCCTTGCTTCCACTGCAATCCCCTGCTGGCCCAGTTTCGCCACAGCCGCTTCGCCGTCCGCGAGGTTCCGCGCAGTCAGGATCACCCGGTAACCCTTGTCGCCGAGCTGTCGCGCCGTCTCCAGCCCCAATCCGCGATTGCCACCCGTCACCAATACGGTGTGGGCGTCACCATTCACGCTGCTTTCGGCCATGAACCTCCCCTTTGTCGTCAAGCCGACCACATTTGGGGTGGCGGGACCCGGTTCGCCAGTATGCTTGCCAGCGGTCCGGCTCCGAGTCAGGTGCTCGGGACCGTTATTCGCCGCATCAGGCCATCCCGCAGGATGAACTGGTGCCAGATCGCAGCGACGGCATGGACAACGATCAGCGCGATGAAGATCGGCTCGCCGAGCTCATGCAGACCGCCGGTCGGAAGGTGGAAATAGTAGTCGAGGATTCCGGTCACGGGCATGAAAACCAGGAGAGCATAGAACAACAGGTGCACAATCCGGGCAACCGTCGCCTGCAGACGCCCTTCACCTCCCACGGCCGCCGGCGCACCGCGTCTCAGTCGGACGGCGATGCGTACCAGCACGAGGCCAAGGATCGCGAACCCCGCCCAGAGGTGGCTGGAGCTGAACACCTCGGCCCAGAACCCCTGAACGGCAGCGCCGGCCCGGTTTTCCGGCGGATCCTCGGTAAAGAACAATTGCCAGATCACCAGGGCGGCAATCGCCCAATGAAGAACGATCTGGCTCAGCGCGTAGTTTGGCGAATGCCGGGGTTCGGCTTGCTGCGGCATGTCTTACTCCACCATAAGACGCCGGCGGTGGGCCAGCGGTCATGGGGAGAGCGATAACAGCAACCTGTCACGCGGGTTTGCCAGGAGTGTATCGGTTTGTAACGACCGCTCTTTCCGGGCGGAAAGAGTGCAAACACTTTTCCTGAAAACGATCTAACCCGGCGATGGGCGGGAACCGCCAATGCGGGTCGCCATCGCCTGGGCCTTGAGGGCCAGTTCGGTCGCCAGGAAGCAATGGGCCTGCGACATGGCCGTCTCGGTCCGGTTCAGCACATCGTCGCGAAGCTGACGGCCATAGGTGATTTCGGTCGCCGAACAATCGATGTGGCGCACGCCGTCGCGATCGACCAGAAACAGGTGATCGCCACCGGGACGGCCGGCGATATCGATATATTTGCGCAATTCGATCGTTCCTTCGGTCCCGAGGATAAACAGCCGGCCGTCGCCCCATATGGGCAATCCGTCCTGGGTGAACCAGTCGACCCGGACGAAGCCACTGGCGGCGTCGGAAACCAGAAGCATCTGGCCGAAATCCTCGAACTCCGGCCTTTCCGGATGGTCGAAATTGGCGACCTGGCTGGACACCACCTCGGCGCTTGATGCGCCGGCAAAGAACAGGAACTGCTCGGCCTGATGCGAGCCGATATCGCACAGAATGCCGCCGGTCTTGTCGTGACTGTAGAACCAGTCGGGGCGCGGATAGTTGCCCTCGCGATGGGGCCCGAGCCCGGTCGTCTGCATCACCCGGCCGATGGCGCCCGCCTTGACCAGATCGCCGGCGGCGATGGCGGCGCGCTGGGTATAGTGTTCCGAGTAAAGGATCGACAGAATCCGCCCCGTCTCCGCCTGAACGGACCGCAATTCGGCAAGCTGGTCGAGGCTGGTGGCGCCGGGCTTGTCGAGCATCACGTCCTTGCCGTGCCGCATGGCGCGAACCGCCATCGGCGCCCGATCGCAGAGAATGCCGGCGCCGATGACCAGGAGAATCTCCGGATCATCGAGGATCGCCTGCTCGTCGCTCACCCTCACCGCCCCGGGAAACGCATCGCCATAAGCCGCCGCGAGATCGTCTTCGGGCGCGAAGAACGATTTCAACCGACAGCCGGCGTCGATCATGACCTCTGTCTGACCGTAAATATGGCCATGATTGATGCCGATGGCGGCGAAGGCAAAGCCAGGTTGCGGTGCCATTTTCTTTTCCTCCGGAACGGGTCGACGGGTTGGTTGCCGGTCAGGCGCGCAGATATCCGAGCACCACGTCTTCGGCGTGATCCCGTCGGGCGGCCATCTGCTTCTTCGACTGCAGCGGCACCTTGAAGATCACCGAAAGCGTGTTGAGGTTGGAGAAATAGAAATAGCTCAGGCCGGCGATCGAAATGTAGAGCTGGACCGGATCGACTCCCTTGCGGAAGACGCCGGCTTTCTGACCCGCGGCCAGAACCTCGCCCAATTGTTCGACGATCGGCGAATGCAGCCCGTGAATCTCGGGGATCTGCTTGACATATTCGGCGCGCAGGATGTTCTCGGTTGACAGCAGCCGTATGAACCACGGATTCCTGCGAAAGTGGTCAAATGTGAAG
Organism: Hyphomicrobiales bacterium; assembly: GCA_024222895.1. Lineage (GTDB taxonomy): Bacteria > Pseudomonadota > Alphaproteobacteria > Rhizobiales > Kaistiaceae > Bauldia. Next base: position 2,643 of record JAAEOR010000653.1, read on the forward strand.
CGCACCAGCTTTCGCATCGCATCGACCGGCTCCAGCGCCCCCAGTTTCAGCCTTTGCTCGCCGGCGCGTATCTCGCGATAGGCCTCGAGCAAAACGGCCGAATACAGCGCTTCCTTGTTGCCGAAATAGTGGTAGAGCAGGCGTTTGTTGGCAGCCGCCCGTTCGGCAATCCGGTCGACGCGGGCGCCGTCGAGACCGTATTCGCAAAACTCCGTGCGCGCCGC
>JAAEOR010000654.1 GCA_024222895.1 Hyphomicrobiales bacterium
AGATCATCTATGGGGCGCTTGCGCTCCTGCCGATTGCCGCCGTGGCCTATATCGGCTTCGAGCTGTTCACCATCATCCAGGGGTTGGTCTCTCCGATCTACGAGCGCCTGGGCACCAATCCGCTGCTCAGTCTGTTGCTCCTCCTGGCGTTGGCCATCATCGCCCTGGCCGCCTTCTGTTATTTCATCGGCGTTCTGATCACGACACGGCTCGGGGCGGTATCGTTCGAAAAGGTCGAGACCCGGGTTCGCAAACTGGTGCCGGGCTATGAGATCGTGGCGCGCGTGGCCAAGGGCGTCGCTGGCGAAAAATGGGCGTATGAGCCGGCGATGATCACGCTTGGGGCGCCGGGAGCGGCAGTGCTTGGCTTCGTCATGGAGGATCAGCCCGACAACCCCTATCTCACGGTCTTCGTGCCCTCGGCGCCGGTGCTGACGGTGGGAGGCATTCACGTTGTCGAGCGGGCCAGGGTTCAGACCATCGACGGATCCTCAACCGACGCCGCCAACTGCATTACCCAATGGGGTCTCGGCGTTCAGAAGTTCCGGGGAACGGCGACGCCGATGATTGCCGGCGGGACCGCGCCAGCGAGCGGGGCATAATACCAAGGGTATCAGCTACCTGTTATCACCCCCTGACAACTGTCCTACCGCTTCGTCCCGCGTCATCAGGTCGGCATATTTCTGTCCGATGTCGAACAGGCTCGCCGCGTGCAAGTTTTCGGTCCGATCGCCCACGCAGTCGGTGACCACGACGGGACGGTAGTCGAAGCTGATGGCGTCGACGACGCTGGCTCTCACGCAGCCGCTGGTCGTGCAGCCGGC
>JAAEOR010000655.1 GCA_024222895.1 Hyphomicrobiales bacterium
ATACGAGCTTGTCCCGATTTCGCTGTCGGAGGGCCTGGGCATCCTGATCTGGAGCCCGCTCGCCGGCGGGTTGCTCACCGGCAAGTTCCGTCGCGGCAAGAAACGACCCACCGGCACCCGGCACGCCAAGACCTGGCGCGAACCGCCGATCCGCGACATGGAGCGGCTCTATGACATCATCGAGGTGATCGTCGACATCGCCAAGGCACGAAAGATCTCTGGCGCCCAGGTGGCTCTGGCCTGGTCTCTCGGTCGCCCGGGCGTCACATCGGTGATTGTCGGCGGTCGCAACGCGGAGCAATTCGAGGACAGTCTCGGTGCGGCGTCGGTGGTTCTGACCGACGAAGAGCGACAACGGCTCGACGATGCAAGCAAATTGCCGCTTCTCTACCCCTATTGGCACCAGTCGTTTGCGGCCACGGACCGGCTGTCGCCCGCCGATCTGGCGTTGCTGGAGCCTTATATCGAGGCATAGGGCGGGGCCTGATCCTGCACCTTCGCACATGAAGGATCTGGCCGCACCGAAGGCGTGCGATGAGACAGCTTTGGCCGCAAGCCTCTTAAGTGGTCCGCAAAGTCGGCCTTGATTGCGGACACCGGCTTGAATCACAGATTACTTCAAACCGGTGAAGCCGATCGCCGAGACATCGTCCCTGCGCAATTCGTCACCCTGATACCTGGCAAGCGCCGCTTCGATGCGCTCTTTCTGTTCATGCATCGGAAGCCGGCTGATCTCCATCACCAGGCTGCGGAATCTTCTCTTGCCAAAAGCAATGCGACGCTCCCCGCCGACCTGGTCGATCAAGCCGTCCGTGACCAGGTAGAATTTCGTCCCCGGGTTGGCGGATACGACCGTCTCGTCCCAGGTGTGATCGCAGGGGGTCTCCCGGTAGCCGATCCCTTTCCTTGTGCCCTTGATCGCCGAGATGGCGCCATCCTCAACCTTGAACAGATCGAGACATGCGCCGCCAAAGCGGAGCTCGCTCTTGCCGGGTTCGGTGTACACGACGGCGAGTTCCAATCCGTCGTTGGAGGCACCGTCAGCGATATCCTGGCCGAGACTCACCTGCACGTGCTTGTGGACTTGCTGCATCAAAGGCCCGACAGCACCGGGCGGCACCTGGTCAAGGGCTCGATCCAGCGATCCCGACGAAATCAGGGTCACGAAGGCCCCGGGTACACCATGTCCGGTGCAATCCGCGACCACCAGCAGTGTTCCGCCGCCCCATTGTCGCAAGAAATAGATGTCGCCGCCGACAACGTCCCTGGGTTGCCAGATAATGAAGGAATCCTCGAACGCCCCCGACATGGCCTGTTCAATTGGCAACATCGCCCGCTGAATGTTCGACGCATAGTTGATACTATCGGTTATGACGCCATAGGCTTCGGACAATTCCTGAGTGCGCTGTTCCACCCTCGCTTCCAGATTGTCCCTTGCCAGGCTCAGGGAGCGATGCGCCCGCTGCCCGACCAGAAGGGTGAACAGGGTCGCGCCGATCGCCAGAACGGTCGTTATCCCCGAAATCGCCAGAAGGTTGAACCTGAAGTTCGCAAAGTCGGTGAGAGCTTCGGCGAGATCAATCTCGACGGTCAGGCCGAGATCGAGGTTCGGCATCCAGGTCCAGACGCCAACGACGGGCACGCCGCGGTAATCGCGGTATCCGTCGATGTTCGAGGAAACCTGCAACGCGCCGGCGGTATCCGCCGCGCCCGTTTCGCCTCGGATTTCAAGCGCCCCGGCCATCATCACCGTCGGCGGTCGATCGGCAACCGACACATCCGACCGGATCGTCTGCGTCAGATCGCGACCGGGATCGACGACGGGTATTTCGGCCAGTTCCGTATCCCGCTCTTCGAGCAGGCCGATCTCGACCAGTTGATCGACGAAGCGGCTTTCACTGACCATGTTGCCGTCACTATTGACCGCATAGGCTTCGCCTGAGAGGCCGATCCTGCCAGCCCTGAGGATCTCCGATAACGCACCGTCCGGCAGGACGCGTTCGGTCACCACGGCGATCACGTCTCCGTCGTGATCCGTCACGGGGGCGGCGAAGAACATGGACAGCGGGCGCTTTTCCAATCCGTCGCCGACGACCACATCGGACCGGATCGGCGGGACAAAAACGGTCGAACCGGCAAAGGCCCAGTCGATGAGTTCCGGCCGCCGTTCGGCAATGAAGTTCGCCGTGCCGATATTCGCGTCCCGGCGCGAGCCGATACTGATTCGGTCTGGCGCGATGATAAAGAAGCCAGCGCCGCCAAACTGACTGTTGCTTGCGAAATACGCACGCGCCTGTGCGAGCGCGTCCGATCGGGCAAGCGCCGAGGGATTCCGTTCAACGGCAAGAAGAGCGCGCGTAACGCCCACCAGTTCGGGGTCGCGCCCAACCTGCCGCAAGAAGGATTTGCGATCGCGCACCCAGGCGTTCAGTCGGTCTATCGTGCTGGCCAGGACGATGCTGAGTTCACGTTCGGTTTTCGCCTCGGTGTGTTTCTTGTTCTCGCTGATCGCCAGCCAGTTCAAAACCGCGACCACAGCGACCAGAATGCTGAGACCGGCGAGGATTGAAATCCTGAAGGATTGAGACCCGAAGAACTTGGAGAAGTCTCTGTCCCTGCTTTCCCTTCCCAGGAGCATGACGACAAGGCCGAAGAGAACCAGCAGTCCGACGCTGAGGGCAAGGAGCATCAGAATCTGCTGGTTCGATATTGCCCGGGGGCTCTCGACGTCTGGCTGTTTGCTGTCGGGCGCACCAGCGCCGGGAAACCATCTCGCCTGGATGCTTCGCTTCTCTTCCTGGGTCACGGCATTGACCGCCTTGGTCAGAACCGAGGCGAGAATCGGCAGATCTCGTCGGGTCGCTATATTAAGCAGTTCGAACTCGGGATCGCCCAGTTGGACCTCGCCGGAAACAACCAGATCCGTAATGAGGTTCTCTTCCATCAGGTACTGGAAGACCGCCAGTTCGCCGAATGCCGCGTCTGCTGTACCGAAGCTGACGGCCTTCATGCTGCCGAGCACATCATCGGTCGTTTGCACATGGATTTCAGGAAAGTCCCTTTTCAGGACCTCTTCGTAGAAGAAACCCCGCGGCACCGAAACCGTGTGGCCGTGCAGTTCCTGCATGCTGGCAAAGTACCCATCCTTTCGGCTCAGAATCGCGTTCGGGTTCTTGGCATAAGGTGGCGTGTAAAGTAGGTATTCCAGACGATCCGGGGTGCGCACAATGTTGAGCATGACGTCGAGATCGCCGGTTTTCATCATTTCGAGAAACTCGTTCCACGTCGGACCGGTGACGTATTCGACCTCCAGTCCGACTTTCCCGGCAACAAGGTTCATGATGTCGATCGAGTAACCTTGCGGCCGGCCATTCGCTGCGAAATTGAACGGCGGCCAATTGGTTTCGTTGTGGACCCGGACCCTGGGATTGCCTTGGAGCCAGGCGACCTCCTCGTCACTAAGCGCGATCACCCGGTCCTGGGCGTTCAGGCCGGGCGGCGACAGAAGGGTCAGAAACAAGGACGCGACGACAAGTTGACCTAATCTCATGCGGTGTTTCCGTCTGGCCCGTCTGTTTCATGAAGGATTGGGTGATCACTAGCTGATGTACGTTACACCACAAGTTCGCGCGCACTAACCTTGGCCGGGCGTGCCAATGGCGTTCAGGTCACGCCAAACCCTTGCTGCCCCAGTGAAGCCCGTCTAAGAACATGTGACTTGTCGATTCCGGAACTCGGGGCGCGCTGCAGTGACACTTGCCGAAGACATGTGCCGGTTCCGGGGTGAACTCCGCGATCAAGGAATTATCTTTTGTTACAGTGGCTCAATGACCGAGGACGTGCTGACCGGCATCGGCAATGCCATCAGGCAGACGCTGGAAAGTGAGCAGACCGACCGACGGGCAGTGCGTGGGCTCTTTTCGATTTTCGTTGAGCAGGTTCAAAACGTAATCCGCTACTCGGCAGAGGGCGTCGCTTCAAACGACTCGAGTAACGCCTTGGGTCTGCGGCATGGGATCGTGACGGTCGGCAACCTGGATGATCAGTTTTTCGTGTCATGCGGCAATCTGATCAAGAAGCAGGATGTCGAGCAGGTAAACGCCTCGCTCACTCATGTCAAAAGCCTCGATCGCGATGAACTCAAGGCCCTTTACCGGCAGACTCTGCGCGGCGATGCGCCTGAAGGCAGCAGAGGCGCCGGTGTCGGCTTTGTGGATATCGCCCGAAATGCTTCGAAAGGCTTCGAGTTCGACTTCTTTTCACTCGACGACGAGTTCTCGTATTTCTGCATTAAAGCCTACATCTGAAGCGGTGGCCGAGCGATGACCAACCTGAAGCGCGACCCGACTCAGCGCACACCGGAAATCGAATTCGACTTTGCGGCCAACAGATTTGTTATGCGTGGCGAATCATACCCTGAGGATATCAATGATTTCTACGGATCGTTGATGTTGGAGCTGCACAATCATCTGACCACACTGAATGGCTGTATAATCCACTTCACTTTTGAATTGATTTATTTCAATAGCAGTTCAGCGAAAGTAATATTTAATCTGTTTGAATTACTCGATGAAATCGCTAAATCGGGAAATGACGTAAATATAATTTGGGTTCATGATGTAGACGATGATAATATGCACGAAATGGGAATTGAATTTGCCGAAGACCTGAAGCATGCACGGTACCAATCGAAGTCAATCGAGCGGCGATGAATTTTGACGTCTTTGAACAGGAGGCGGCGGTCGTCGAGCGGGCGAAGACCCTCCTCGATAGCGGCTCGGTTGTCGGCGACGATGCGATCAAGCACTTTGCGCAGTTGGCAAAGGCCTATGAGAAACTGCTCAAGTCATCGCGCCGCCTGGTCCGCCTCAGCGATCGCAACGAGGAGAAGTTGAACGAGTTCGCCCGATCTCTGGACGAAAAAAACAAACTTCTTGAAGAGCTCTCATTGAAACTATCCAAATACCTGTCACCTCAAATTTATAATTCGATATTTTCAGGCAGTCAGGATGCGACTCTGCAAACTTCGCGAAAGAAACTGACAGTTATCTTTTCGGATATTGTCGGGTTCACCGATACGGCCGACCGGATGCAGCCGGAAGATTTGACCTTGTTGATCAATCAATACTTGTCGGAGATGTCAGTGATAGCGCTGACTTACGGAGCGACGATTGACAAGTTTGTCGGCGACGCCATCCTGATGTTTTTCGGCGACCCGGAAAGCAAAGGTGTCAGGGAGGACGCAGCGTCGTGCGTTCGCATGGCGATGGCCATGAAGGAACGGTTGGAGGACCTCAACGAAGTTTGGCGGGATAGCGGCGTCGAGCGTCCATTCCGGATGCGGATCGGGATCAATACCGGCTATTGTAATGTCGGCAATTTCGGCAGCGATCAGCGCATGGACTACACCATCTTGGGCGGTGAGGTGAATCTGGCAGCGCGTCTGGAGAGCCGGGCAAAGCCGGGGCAGGTCCTCATCTCATTTGAGACCTATTCACTTGTGTCGGACATTATCGAAGCCGAGGAATTGCCGTCGGTGCAAGTGAAAGGAATTGGCCGGCCGATCAGACCCTTTTCCGTCAGGTCGGTGCTGGAGGACGGTGTTGCAACCGAGCGACTGCTGCGACGCAAACGCGACGGCCTGCTTCTCTATCTCGACCGCGACCGGCTCGGCGAAGACGGGCGGCAGCAGGCGGAAAATGAACTTGAGGCCGCGCTACAACAACTGAGAAACTGGCGTCGCTGAGGAAACGGCCGCCAAACGCAGCCATCACCAGACGGTCATGCATTTCACCGTCGAGCCGTAGCGCTGTCTCTCTGTTCCGGGCCTTTGGGGGTGGATCCTGACCCGCGCCTTTCCTCAGGCCCCGGATCACGCGGCGGATGGGGCCCGGTCCGCGAGCGGCCTGAACGCACCCCAAAAAGCGGTCGCGACCAGAAAAACCGACACCGCGGCGTTCCAGCCGGCGAACGACAGGCCGAGCAGACGCCAGGTTGCCTCGGTGCACGAGACAATGCGGATGTTGTCGAGCTGGTTGAGCAGATCGTTGACGTCATCGACCGGCCCGCCGGCGGCGCCGCAATCGGCCGGGCCGGCCCACCATCCCCACTCGGCACCGGCGTGGTAAACGCCGAGATAGACGTTGACGGCAAAGACGAGGCCGGCGACCATCAAGAGCATGCGCACGACCGTCGGCTTGGCCCCGGCGAGCGCTGCAAGCAGGGCGGCGAGAGCGATCGGCAGGCCCACATAATAGGGCACCCGCTCCTGCAGGCAGAGCTTGCAGGGTACAAAACCGCCGATCAGCTCGAATCCCCATGCGGCCAGGATCGCCGCGCCACCGACAGCGACGATGATCGCCGGCGCCAGCATCTCTCTTCTGCGGCTCGAATCCATTGCTCCGACTCCCTACGATCGTGCGGCACCAACGAAACTACCGACGAGCAACACCATCAAAACGGTGAAAACAAGCCCCAAGTCGACGCTGTGTGACGCAGGTCCGGGCGGACAAACAGGGCGCGGTGGTATCAGCCGGAAATCCAGTCGACCAGAAGATAGATGACCGCGGGTCCGCCGATCACCAGAAGCAGCACCCAGGCCAATCCGACGATCAGCCCGACAATGACAAAAAGGCCGTCGCGCTCGATCAGCCCCACCGAGGTCAGCGCGACACCGAAACCGGGCACGGTGTTCGTCAGAGGCAGCGGCACCAGGATCGACAGGCAGGGCACCAGCATCAATGCACCGATGACGCGGGTGCCACGGTCGCTGGTCAGCGTTGCAAAACGCGGGTGGGCGAGCCGTTCGACGAACCCGCCCCCGTACCGCCTGGTGCGGTCGACGACGTCCAGCAATCTTGCCACCGGAAGCACCCGCTTGCGCAAAGTTTCCGGCAACCACGGGGAGGGGCGACCCGTCGCCATCTGCCAAGCCAGAACCACCATCGGCAGAGCGACGATTTGCGGCAGAAGATAGACAAACGGCAGGCAGCAGGGCAGCGCAAGAATGAGGATCAGCAGGCCAAAGGCGCGCTCCTCCATGGCCTCGCTCAGTTCCCCGAGGGTGATCTCGGCCGAGCTATCGCCACCGCTTTGCGCCCTGAGCACATGCTCGATCTTGGTCAGCGCGCCGCGCGGGCTTCGCTCGTCAGCGTTCGCTGCTTCACTTACCATCGATGGGTCCGGTCATGGTTTGGCACAGGGCGTTGCACATAGCAGACCGGCGGCGGCGATTGGGAAAAGTTTTGTGCCAACGTGGCGAACGGATGGATCGGCGCCTTGACGGGTTCGATCGGCGCACCTAAACCGACTACGCGACCCGTTGGTCGGCCCCTGTGGCGGAATTGGTAGACGCGGCAGACTCAAAATCTGTTGCCCGCAAGGGCGTGCTGGTTCGAGCCCGGCCAGGGGCACCATCCCTCC
>JAAEOR010000656.1 GCA_024222895.1 Hyphomicrobiales bacterium
ATGGCCAAAGGCCTGCTCATCGCCGCGCCCGCATCCGGAAGCGGCAAGACCGTTGTCACGCTGGCTCTGCTCCGCCATTTTCGTGACGCCGGTGTGGCGGTGTCTTCGATCAAGGCTGGTCCCGACTATATCGATCCCGCCTTCCACACTGCGGCCAGCGGACGCGCCTGTTTCAATCTGGATTCCTGGGCCATGCGCTCGGGGACATTGGCCGAACATGCCGGCCTGGCCGCGCAGAATGCGGACGTCGTCCTCGGTGAAGGGGTGATGGGCCTGTTTGACGGCGCCGTCAGCGGCGGTGGTTCGACCGCGGATCTGGCCGCGCTGACCGGTTGGCCTGTGGTTCTGGTGGTGGACGCACGGGGCATGGGGGCGTCAGCGGCCGCACTGGTGTCAGGCTTCATCACCTATCGTCGGGACATTACCGTCGCCGGCGTGATCTTCAATCGGGTTGGCAGTCCGATCCATCGACGCATGTTGATGGATGCCTGCGACGGGTTGGGTGTCGCGGTGCTGGGCTGCCTTCCCCGTGATGACGCTCTCACCTTGCCGGAGCGGCATCTGGGCCTGGTCCAGGCGCAGGAAAACGAGAATCTCGAAGGCTTCCTCGCGACCGCCGCCGGGATTGTCGCCGATCATGTCGATACCGACGCCCTGGCCGGCCTGGCGATGCCGCGGACGCTCGGACGCAACCAGTCATCCCCATCGATTCCGCCGCTCGGTCAGCGGATTGCCGTCGCGCGCGATGCGGCATTTGCCTTCAGCTATCCTGTCGTGCTCGATGGCTGGCGGCGAGCCGGCTCTGAAGTGAGTCCCTTCTCGCCGCTTGCCGACGAACCGCCGGCTGAAGACGCGGATGCCGTCTATCTGCCTGGAGGCTACCCGGAGCTCTATGCATCGCAACTGGCGGCCAACCAGGCGTTTCTGGATGGATTGCGGAATGCCGCCGGCCGCGGCGCTTTCGTCTATGGCGAATGCGGTGGCTACATGGTTCTGGGAAACAGTCTGACCGACGCGACCGGAGAAGCCTGGGCGATGGCCGGACTCCTGCCGCTTGAGACGTCCTTCGCCGAGCCGAGGCTTCGCCTCGGCTATCGGCAGCTCAGGACGCTGGTCGACAGTCCGCTGGGGCCAAAGGGCACGGCATTTCGCGGTCATGAGTTCCACTATGCCAAGGCGGTCGCGGAGCACGGCCCCGATTGTCTGTTTCAGTCGCAGAACTCGGAAGAGACCGACCTGGGATCAGCCGGGCTCGTCCGCCGGCGGACGGCGGGATCCTTCGTTCATTTGATCGACCGGTTCGACGGCGATCCGGGCTGAGACGCTTTGCTAGCGTTTCACTCGGCCAGCCACGTCTTGGCCGAATCCAGGTCGGCGACAGCGAACACCCGCAGCCGCGCCGGCATCATCACACCGAAGGCACGGACCATCGTGCCGTAGGTCTCGTTGTCGGTAACAAACGCAATCTTCTGAAAATCGAAAAAGTGCTTGAAGCCGAATCCGGCATCGTCCCACATCGCACCGGCTTCATAGCCCTGGAACTTGGGGCCGGCGAAGATCAGAAGGCGAAGTTTGCCTCCTGCCTTCAGGGCATTTTCCGCCACCGGGATCAGGACCGCATGGTAGTCGGCCGCCTTCACGGTCCCCTCCATCGAGAAACCGAGAAGCTCTTTCGGCAAATCCTTGAGTTCGACAATCATTCCGTGGACTCCTCTTCTTGCTCCGGCTCGGCAACCAGCACCGCAGCACCGCGAACATTTCCTCGCCGCAGGGCATCGAGCGCTTGATTGGCGTGCTGAAACGGCCAGGTCGTGACATGTATCTTGATCGGAACGTCGGCGGCAATCCGAAGGAATTCCTCGCCGTCGGCCCGGGTGAGGTTGGCGACCGAACGGAGCATCCGCTCGCCCCAAAGAACCGGGTAGGGAAACGCCGGAATCTCGCTCATATGGATACCGGCAGTGATCACCCGGCCGCCTTTTCGCACCGCTTGCAGCGCGGTCGGGACGAGTGAGCCGACCGGGGCGAAAATGATGGCGGCATCGAGCTCTTCCGGCGGCTTTTCATCGGAGTCGCCAGCCCACTCCGCGCCAAGTTCGGAAGCAAACTCCTGTCCCGATTGGTCGCCGGGGCGGGTGAAGGCGAAGATGCGCTGGCCCTGAAAGCGCGCCACCTGTGTCATGATGTGGGCGGCCGCGCCGAAGCCGTAAATGCCAAGCCTCTCGGCCGCTCCGGCCATGCGATGGGCCCGGTGGCCGATCAGGCCCGCGCAAAGCAGCGGGGCTGCCTCCGCGTCACTGTAGTTGTCCGGCAATAACAGGCAGTAACGGTAATCGGCAATCATGTACTCCTGATAGCCACCGTCGACATGGCAGCCGGTGAATCGCGCCTGATCGCACAGGTTTTCTTCCCCTGACAGGCAGAAGCGGCAACGGCCACAGGTGGATGCCAGCCATGCAATACCCACCCGTTCGCCCAGTCCCAACCCGACCACGTCGTCGCCCAGTTTCGCGACTTCGCCAACGACCTCATGGCCGGGAACGATCGGATAGGTGCATTGGGACAGCTCGCCATCTGCGATGTGCAGGTCGGTCCGGCAGACCCCGCAGGCGCGGACTCGGACCAGCACCTGGTGGGGTTCAGGTTCCAGAATAGCCCGGTCTTCGCGCTGAAGCGGTTCTCCGGGCCGGGCGATTGACATGGCGTCCATTCGCCTATTCTTGCATTGGTTTCGCCCAGCCCCAAGGCCCTCGTCCTTCGAGCCTGCCGATCCAGCGTCGAAGCCATTCTGCTGCCGCGTTTCGGTGGGCACCTGATGAGGCCGCTAGCGGCCGTCGATGGTTAACCATTTGTTGACGCTAGACACCGACCCTTCGCACGGAAAACAGGGCCCACCATGCGAATCCGTGTTCTTGCAAGTTTGTTGATCGCTGCCTCCGTCGCCGGTTATGGGGCGGCGGACGCCCAGGATTCGGTACCGGCCAAGCAGCTGTTCGGCCGCATGGCAGGCCCGGCCGATCTCGATCCGCAGAGCATCGGCTTCTACACGCGGGGATGTCTGGCCGGCGGGGTTGCACTCGCTATTGATGGTCCGGCCTGGCAGGCGATGCGGCTGTCGCGCAATCGCTATTGGGGATTGCCGATCCTGATCAATTACATCGAGACGCTGGCCCGGGACGCCAGGGAAAGGGACGGTTGGCCCGGTCTGCTTGTCGGCGATTTGTCACAGCCGCGAGGCGGGCCGATGACCTCGGGTCACACCAGTCACCAGGTCGGTCTCGACGTTGATATCTGGTTCGACCCGATGCCGGAGCGCACGCTGACCAATCCCGAGCGGGAGACCATCGGCGCCCGATCCTACATCAGGCCGGGGACCAATGTTGAAGTCGACAAGAGCATGTGGACAGATGCCCATGCCCGGCTGATCCGCCGGGCCGCCAGCTATCCGGAAGTCGAGCGGGTATTCGTCAATGCCGGCATCAAGAAGGATCTGTGCGATCGTGCCGGCGACGATCGGGCGTGGTTAAGCAAGGTGCGCCCCTGGTACCTGCATGACGACCATTTGCATGTGCGGCTTTCCTGCCCGCCGGGGATGGCGGGCTGCAAGTCGCAGGACCCGCCGCCCTCTGGCGACGGGTGCGGCGAGAACCTTGCCTGGTGGCTCAGCGATGCCCCCTATGCGCCGGCGCCCAAACCCGACAAGCCCGATAAACCGGTCAAGCCGAAGCCGCCGATGACATTGGCAGGCCTGCCGGCGGCCTGCCGGACGGTACTGAGCGCACCGGACACAGGATCGACCGGGATCGCCGTGAATGTTCCGCTGCCCCGCACCAAGCCGGCGCGGAACTGATACCCTTGGTATGAAGACCGGAAACCGTCAGCCGGCGTCGGCCGCGACGCGGACGGGACAGGTCACGCCGGTGCCGCCGAGCCCGCAATAGCCGTTGGGGTTCTTCGCCAGATATTGCTGGTGATAGTCCTCGGCGAAGTAGAAGGGCGGCATGTCGACGATCTCGGTCGTGATCGATCCATAGCCGCTGCTGCCCAGCGCCTTCTCGTAGTCGGCCTTGGCCATTTCGGCGATCCTGCGCTGCCGGTCGTCGGCCACATAGATGCCCGAGCGATATTGGGTGCCGACATCATTGCCCTGACGCATGCCCTGGGTCGGGTCGTGGGCCTCGAAGAACGCCTTGACCAGCGACTCGTAGGACACCTGCTTCGGATCGAAGACGACGCGGACCACCCCGTTGTGGCCG
>JAAEOR010000657.1 GCA_024222895.1 Hyphomicrobiales bacterium
CTCGACGGCGCGACATTCCACAACGAACGGCGCTTCGGCTTGGTCGGCGACAATTTCACCGATCGCGCCGTGATCGAGCGCTTGCCTGGAGACCGCGCGGTGGGCCATGTCCGGTACTCGACGCGCGGCGGGCCCGAGGAGCGGAACATCCAACCCCTGTTCGCGGGCTTCTCGGGTGGCGGATTCGCAGTCGCCCACAATGGCAACATCACCAACGCCTTGGTGTTGCAGGACGAACTTCAGCGGCGCGGATCCATCTTTCAGTCGACCTGTGACACGGAAGTGATCCTTCATCTGATTGCGACCAGTACCCATGATCGGCTGGTCGACCGGATGATCAGTGCCCTTTCCCACGTCGAAGGAGCCTGGTCGCTGGTCTGTTTGTCGTCAAAGAAGATGATTGGCTGCCGGGATCCACTGGGAGTGCGGCCGTTGGTGTTGGGGCGCTTTGACGGCGCCCCGATCCTTGCGTCCGAAACCTGCGCGCTCGATATCATCGGTGCGGATTTCGTGCGTGACGTCGAACCTGGCGAGATGGTGATCATCACTGCGAACGGAATCGAAAGCCGCCGGCCATTCGCACCCCGGCGGCCGCGGTTCTGCATCTTCGAATATGTCTATTTCTCTCGTCCGGATTCCTCGGTCGAAGGACGTGGTGTCTATGACGTGCGAAAATCTATCGGAGCCGAACTGGCGCGCGAGGCGTCGGTGCCGGCCGACCTCGTCGTTCCGGTGCCGGACGGCGGCACACCCGGGGCAATCGGCTACGCCGAAGCGGCGGGACTGCCGTTCGATCTCGGAATCATTCGCAATCACTATGTCGGCCGCACGTTCATCGAACCGAGCGACGCCATCCGCCATATGGGCGTCAAGCTCAAGCACAATGCCAATCGTGCAATTCTGGCCGGCAAACGTGTGGTGCTGATCGACGATTCGATCGTTCGGGGCACAACATCGTCGAAAATCGTGCAGATGGTCCGCGATGCCGGCGCCAGCGAGGTCCACTTGCGAATCGCAAGTCCGCCAACCATGCATCCCTGCTTCTATGGCGTCGACACGCCGGACAAGACGAAGCTGATCGCTTCGCGATTATCAGTCGCCGAGATTGCAGACTTCATCAAGGTGGACAGCTTACGGTTCCTGTCGCTCGACGGCCTGTATCGCGCGCTGGGCGAGTCATCACGGAAAGACGCGACACCGCAGTTCTGCGACGCCTGTTTCTCCGGCGAGTACCCCACCCGACTCGCCGACCGTGACCGTCCGGGCACCGATTCCGAATTGGTGCCGCCGTTCGTTTCCGCTTTGGCTGAGGCGGGATGACAGCCCGACGTCTTGCCGGCCGTATCGCTGTTGTAACCGGCGCGTCCCGCGGTATTGGTCGCGCTGCGGCATTAGCGATCGCCGCTGAGGGCGCCCACGTCGTTGCTATCGCCCGCACAGTCGGCGGATTGGAAGAGCTCGACGACGACATTCGCGCGGCTGGCGGCAGTGCAACGCTCGTGCCGCTCGATCTCACCGATTTCGACGCCATCGACCGGCTCGGCGCATCAATCTACGAGCGCTGGGGGAAGCTCGACATGGTGCTCGGCAACGCCGGCTTGCTCGGGGTGATCACCCCTCTGCCCCATCTTGAACCGAAGGTTCTCGACGAGGTGATGGCGGTCAATGTGACGGCGAATTGGCGTCTGATCCGTTCGTTTGATCCGCTGCTTCGACGCTCGGAAGCTGGCCGGGCGTTGTTCGTCACGTCGGGAGCCGCCCGCCGGCGGCGGCCATATTGGGGCACCTATTCCGTCTCAAAGGCAGCCCTTGAGGCTCTGGTGGTGACTTATGCCGGGGAACTCAAGCAAACGACCGTACGCGCCAACCTCATCAGTCCTGGGCCGCTACGCACCCACATGCGTGCCCTGGCCTATCCCGGCGAAGACCCGATGTCCGTGCAGCTGCCGCAGGCTGTGATCCCCGACATCGTTCGTATGTTGTCCGCGAACTTTGGTGGCAATGGCGTGCTGTTCCACTTCGTCGACGGGAAAACGGAAGATCTGCTGGCCGCGAACTGACGAGCCGCATCAACGGTCCTCCGGCGACGCGTCGCATTTATTCGCCAATCACTTCAAGCCCGCTTGCGCTTCCGGCCTTCAAACGGATTGTCGCCCTTTCGCAGCATGAGGCGGATCGGGACACCGGGAAGCTTGAAATCCTCGCGTAGTGTGTTGACCAGATAGCGCTGCCAGGCCGCAGGCAGTGCGTCCGGACGCGAGCAGAACGCAACAAAACTGGGTGGCCGGGCTTTTGCCTGGGTCAGATATCGCAGCTTGATCCGCCGACCCGATACCGCTGGGGGCGGATGATGAGCAACAATATCGACGAGCCAACGATTGAGTTTTGCAGTCGAGACGCGGCGATTCCAGATCTGGTGCGCACCGACGACCCTGTCCATCAGCTTTGTGATCCCCTTGCCGGTGAGCCCTGACACGGGCACCAACGCCACACCGCGCATTTGCGGCAGCAGATGTTCGGCCTCGATCCGGAGTTCCTTGATGACCGCCTGCGGCTTCTCGACGAGATCCCACTTGTCGAGGGCAATAACAATGGCGCGACCTTCGCTCTCAATCAGGTCGGCGATCTGCAGGTCCTGTTTTTCGAAGGGCTGGGTCGCATCGAGGACAAGGACAACCACCTCGGCGAATCGGATCGCCCTGAGCGCGTCCCCCACCGCCAGCTTCTCCAGTTTTTCGGATACCCGCGCCCGCCGTCTGAGGCCGGCGGTATCGAAAAGCCGAAACGGCCGATCGCGCCATGTCCATTCAACGGCAATCGAGTCGCGCGTGATACCGGCTTCAGGCCCGGTCAAGAGCCGATCCTCGCCGATCATGCAGTTGATCAGCGTCGACTTGCCGGCGTTGGGCCGACCGACCACAGCAATACGAAGTGGCTGAACGGCATCCCTTTCCTCTTCTACTCGGACGGTCGTTTCGGTGGGAAGCGCCGCGACCAGCGCGTCGTGGAGCGTGCCCATGCCTTCGCCATGTTCGGCCGAGATCGCGACCGGCTCACCGAACCCCAGCGAATAGGCCTCCAGCAATCCGGAGTGGCCGGCCGTGCCTTCCGCCTTGTTGGCAACCGGGATCACCGCCCTGCCGCGCGCATGGAGGAGCGCAGCAAAGTGGGAATCCAGTGGTGTCACACCGCTGCGGGCGTCAATCATAAAGAGGATGATGTCGGCCGAATCGACCGCCGCTTCCGTCTGCTCCCGCATACGACCGGTCAGGGTGCCAGGCGTCGCGTCCTCAAGCCCGGCCGTGTCGATGACGGTGAAATCGAGACCACCGAGGCTTGCCTCACCTTCGCGGCGATCACGGGTGACGCCCGGCAGGTCATCTACCAGCGCCAGTTTGCGGCCGACCAGACGATTGAACAATGTCGACTTGCCGACATTGGGCCGGCCGGCGATGGCGATTCTCGGCGCACGCATTGTCGCCACCTTGGGATTGAGGGTTGGTGTCTCGCGGCCCCGGTCGGTTCCGTGGCCTAGCCCTCGCCTGGCTCGGCCGAGATCGGTTCGCCCTGACGGGACGCGATAAGCGACAGCATGATTTCCGCCCGGGCACGTCCGCTCGACGTGGTTTCCTCATCCTCGACGATTTCGGAAAAATACCCTTGGGCGGCAGTCAGGTCGTTCGCCCGATAGGCGGCAAAACCAAGAATCTCACGGGCGTTATGCCGCCATGGGTTCCCGGTGTCGG
This sequence comes from Hyphomicrobiales bacterium, assembly GCA_024222895.1. Classification (GTDB taxonomy): domain Bacteria; phylum Pseudomonadota; class Alphaproteobacteria; order Rhizobiales; family Kaistiaceae; genus Bauldia. Next base: position 3,747 of record JAAEOR010000657.1, read on the forward strand.
CGAGGTCGCCGATACGCGAGGTCAGTTCGGAAACACTGGCGCTGTCAGACAGCAGCATGGCACCTCGGAGCCTTGCCAAATCGGACACCAGGAGAGGCAGGCCGCCACGCGCCGCCAGCGCCTCATAGTCGGCAATCGCCCCTTCGGTGTTGCCGGCCGCGGCTTTCTCACCCGCAGCCCGGAACGCGGCCAAAACGGGATATCCGCCGCTGCCATCGTCGATAATGACATTCAGGGCCGCGATTGCCTCGTCGTGCTTGCCCTCGTCCGCGAGAGCGATCGCCGCGACGAAACGATCGCCATCGGCCTCCGCTTGGCTTTTCTGCCAATACTCCCACCCCTGGACTCCGGCGATTATCGCAACGAACAGGACCGCCAGCCCTATGGCATAAGGACCAAAGCGATCCCAAAGCCGCTTGAACCGCTCCCGGCGGATGTCTTCGTCGACTTCGCGAAAGATATCGGACATCAGTCCTCGCTGTGAAGGCGCCCCGCGCCGTGCTGGCGCACACTATCGCCGCCGAACGGCCGTTGCAAACGCCGGTTGGATGGTGAAACTCGTTTAGCTCTTCGGTTTGTAGACATGATCCATGGACGGAAAGTCGCCGGCCCGGACCGCCTCGGCATAGTCGCGGACTGCGCCTTCGATCTGGCCGGAGAGATTTCCGAATTTCCTGACGAATTTCGGCGTCCAGTCGCTCAGGCCCAACATGTCCTCCAGGACCAGGATCTGACCGTCGCATGCGGGCGACGCCCCAATCCCGATGGTCGGCACCCCGATGGTGTCGGTAATGTCCCGGGCAAGCGGCTCCACCACTGCCTCGACCACGACGGCAAAGGCTCCCGCGTCAGCCACGGCCTCGGCGTCAACCACAATCGAGCCGGCAGCGGCAGGATCGCGCCCCTGGACCTTGAACCCGCCGATGGTGTTGAAGGACTGCGGGGTCAATCCCACATGCCCCATAATGGGGATACCGCGCTCGACCAGAAAGCCCACCGTACCGGCCATGCGGGCGCCGCCTTCGAGTTTCACCGCCCCGCAGCCGGTCTCCTTCATCACCCGGACGGCGGTGCGGAAGGCCTGTTCGGGGTTTTCCTCATAGCTGCCAAACGGGAGATCGACGACCACAAGGCTCTGGCGGGCACCGCGCATCACCGCGCGGCCCTGCAGAATCATCATGTCAACGGTCACCGGAATCGTGGTCTCATATCCGTGCATCACCATCCCCAGGGAGTCACCCACAAGAATGAAATCGACCAGAGGATCGATGATTCGGGCCGTATGGGCATGATATGACGTCAGCGCCACGATCGGTTTTCCGCCCTTTCGGGCGCGAATGTCGTTTGCGGTGATGCGGCGGGCTTTGGTTTGCGTCGACATGGTTTCTGAGGACCGCTAAATCATCGGGTTGGCGCCGAAAAGCTGCAAATGGGCCCAGAACACGAGCCCGGCGTAGAGCGCCAATCCTACAACAACGGCAACGATGTCGAATCGCCAGGACGGGGCGGGGAAGACAACCGGGGCACGCCATCGCTGGCCAAAGAGATCAACCGACGCCCAAACCAGAAACGCGCCGAACAGGACAGTTGTACCCACGTCGCCATTCACAATTAGGTGAGCAATGGCCCACAGGATGGTCGCCACGAGCAGCGGATGGCGCACCGTGCGGGCAATGTAGCCACGCGGCGCACCGCTTGCGATCGCCAGAACAAGAGCGATCAACATCAACAGTTCGGTGAGATGCCTCAGCCCCGGAAACGGGACATAGAGAAACTCCGGCGCGCCGGCGGTTCGGCTAAACCCCCAGACGATAAGGAGGAATCCGATCAGGGCGACAAGTGAATAGAGCCCCTTATACCCGCTCTCGCCAAGGCGCGCGATCAGCGTATCGCGCCCGGCAGGCGCGAACGTCCGCAACGAGTGCGCCCCGAGGAAGAGAACCAAACCGACGATCAGGAGTCCCACCGTTGCCCCCTTGCAATACCGGCGGACGATCTAGCACGGAGTGACTTGCGTTACATGTTGTTTATGAACAGTCTGGTATGATGATGTCTGCGTACAGGTGGGGCTGAAGCCAGACGACACGCATCTGGCCGGATTGGATAGAAGGGCTGATTCCATGAAGACTCTCGGCATTATCATAGCTTTTTTCGCAATGGTTGTTGTGGCACCGGCCTTCGCTGCCAAGGTTGAAGCGCGAATCGACATCTCGTCGCAGCGGATGTACGTCAAGGTTAACGGCGTCAAGAAATACAGTTGGGCCGTCTCGACCGGGCGCTCCGGTTATTCGACGCCAACGGGAACATTCCGTCCGCAACGTCTCGAAAGGAGCTGGTATTCGCGCAAATATGACAATGCGCCAATGCCCCACTCCGTATTCTTCTATGGCGGATATGCCATTCACGGGACAACGGCGGTTCGTAACCTTGGCCGCCGGGCCTCGCATGGCTGTGTTCGCCTGCATCCGTCCAACGCCGCGAGACTCTATTCCCTGATCCGCAAATACGGGATGGGCAACTCGCGCGTTATTGTAACGCACTAGCGACGACCCGGTAGCCGGACCGATGTGGCGACGACTACAGATCCCCGTGCTCGCGGTCGTGCTGGTCGCGGGCGGTGGAGTTTCCGCCTCTGCCGAGTTGCTCGACGGCGTCCAGGTCGCGAGCCTCGCACAGCCGCAGTCGGACGAAGCCGCACCTGAAGAGACCGCCAAGCGGGTGGTCGCGCGGGTCGACCTGTCCGACCAGACGATGCACGTCTATGTCGACGAACAACTGTCCCATGTGTTCACGGTGTCCAGCGGGCGCGGCAGCTACCGGACGCCGACCGGCCGGTGGAACGCCGAATGGCTGTCTCCCCGCCACCGGTCGCGCAAATACAACAACGCCCCGATGCCCTGGTCGGTCTTCTATTATCGCGGCTACGCTGTTCACGGGACGAACGACATCAAGCGCCTCGGGCAACCCGCGTCACATGGGTGCATTCGCCTACACCCCGACAACGCCAAGACCTTCTACAAGCTGGTGCACACGAACGGGAAGCACAACACGCTGATCTCGATCGTCCGTTAGAGCGTTTTCGGGAAGGTGTGGGCACTTTTCCGGCCGGAAAGAGCGAAGAAGAGAAACAGTCGACCAGCGATCCGAGTCCATATGAACGGATCGCGGACGAGGCAATCAGGCATAAATCCATGCGCTTCGACGGCGGCCAGATCGGCCGCCGTTTTTCATAGGGCTAACGGTGTGGTTCTCCGCTCCCGATGTAGAGGCCCGGGTTTTGACCCGCCCGTCCTGGCGCGGACCGGCTGCGCGCTGTTCAGAAGGTTATGGCCCGGCCTGCGGCAAATGGCACCTCGAAGTCGTGACCCTGGAGCGTCTGTCCGGGTTGGTCGAACAGGAAGCGACCACCGGCGAAGGCCTCCCATCCGTCACCGTCGTCGTTGTTGTAATAGGTGCCATTGACGAACAAGCTCATCATCGTGCCGTCAAAACGGTGCTCCGTTTCAGCTGTCCACTTCCACGCCGCGTTGAACTCGTTATAGGCGACGCTTCCGGTCAGTTTGGTGTTCGGGTTCCAATACCAGCGCGCCTCACCGGCCGCCGACCAGAAATCCGGCTGTCCATTGCTTCCCCAACTGTAGGCCAGAAGACCGACCAGGCTGGTCGTCGGCAAGAAGACAATGCCCTCGACACCTGCGGTCAGCGCCTCGCCGCCCGCGAGGTTTGACGCACCGAGCAAAAGGCCGGCCGCACCCTGCTGTCCCTTGGCATAGGTGTGGCTGTAGATGCCGTAGGTATAGTAGGCGTCGTCCTCGAACCCGGCGAGACCGTTGACCTCGATCTCCTCGTTCCATGCCGGTGAGAAGGGAATGTTGACCCGGGCCGTGCCCCAGACTTCGCCGGTCTCGAAACCCTCGAACGAGAAGTAGCCGAAAGCCAGCGAGACGTCTCCGGTCACCATCGAGCCTTGAGCGTACACGGGATTGTCGATCGGCGGTGGCGCCGCCGGATAGACCAGCTCCGCTGCAAACACAGTTCCAGCACTCAGGCACCCGCACGCTGTCAGCATGATCCCCAACATCCGCATGGCACCCCTCCATTTTTCCGGGCCGGCATCGACGCTACAAGCGGCCTGATGTCCAAAAGACTGACGGCATAGGTGGCCCGTGGCAAGCCCGGACTTGGTCCAATCCTCTGTCACCGGGTATGCGGTGAAGCATCGATGCCTCACTCTCAACGCATACCGCCTTAGCAATCCTGACGGTCGGTGGTCGAGGCCCGACGAAACACGTCGACCGACCGGGTATGGACCAAGCGGCAAAGACTGTTGCCACGTCGAACGGGTATCGGTGGACCCTATTAACGTCGTCTCCTCCGACCGACGCGGTCTTTGGCACATGGCAGGTCGGAGCGCCCGCGCAGCTACGAGTTCGCGAGCGGGGCGGGCGTCCAGCGTCGGTCGACCGGTGACACCGCCGTGTGCCCTCGCCGCCGGGGTCGATCCCGTCACCAAACCAGTTGAGCGGTTGCGCCAACGAACAGCAAGCACCTCACACGTCGTTTTCCTCACCCAACCTGGCAATATCGTCCGACCCGAGGCGACGGCCGATCAACGAGGCGGGAACCAGCAGCAGCCACGACCACTGGGCTGCGGTTGGATTGAATTGGGCAATGACGATGGAGCCGAGAAAGATCGCCGCGGTGATCAGCGAACGGGCAACATGCTGGAGCGGATATCGGGGCACCACCGGTTTTTCCACCAACCCTCGGCGTTCAGCATGGATACCCATCACGGCAAGCGACGCCGACACGAACGCCATGACGGCGGCATACAGCGAGGTTGCTACGGTCCCGTGGTTATCGCTCAGCACGGATGTGACGAAGGGGATAGATCCGATCGCCAACAGGAACACGATATTCATCCACACAAACGGCCCATCGATCCGGGCAAGGCCACGGAACTTGAGCGTGTGGAGGACCCAGTAGTTGGCGATCACCAGGAAACTGATCGCGTAACTTGAGATTTGCGGCAGGATTTGCCCCAACCCATCAAGCAGCGCCGCATCGCCTTTGCCGTCCGTGCCCGGCGGCAGCTCAATATCCAGAACCAGCAACGTCATCGAGATGACGATGACTCCGTCGGTGAAGGCCCCCAGCCTGTCGATTTCCCGCTTGTGCACCATAGCTGCGTCAAACCCCCGCTCCGTCTGCTGCGATCCATCGTGATCTGGGCCGTGTCCCGGGTGTTCCCCCGGGGCCGTGAAAGCCATGATCGCCGCCAGTCGACCCCCTGAAGGTACCCGCTGCCCACGTGAAGGTCAGGGCCCCCATTCGGTGAACGCCAAAAAAAGTTCACATGGCACGAACCCTTTTGCCCGGTAGCTGCGTCTTTGACACAGGAAGTTGCAAGAAGAGGATTGGCACGATGACCTTTCGGTACAAGACAGCTCTGATCATTGGCGGCAGCCGCGGAACCGGCCGAGCATTGGCGAAAAGACTCGCCGGAATGGGCGTTCGGACCGTTGCCGTCGCCCGCAACAGTCTCGATCTCGACGACCTCAAGCGGGAGGCGCTCGCGATCGAGACGATCGTTCAGGACGCCTCAGTAGACGGTGCGGCCGAGCGGCTGATGACCGAGATCTCGCCGGACATTCTCATTCTGGCCGGCGGGCATCGGCCAAGGATGGACACGATCAGCGCACTGACCTGGAGTGAATTCAGCGCCACGTGGAATGCCGACACCAAGATCGCCTTCAGCTTCATCAAGGCTGCGCTTCGGGCACCGATGGCCAGCGGCGGCGCCATTGTGAGCTTTGCCAGCGGGGCGGCCCTCGGAGGATCGCCACTGTCCGGCGGCTATGCGGGCGCGAAGCGAATGCAACACTTCGTTTCGAACTATGGCGAATGGGAAGCGAACCGCCGCGACCTTGGATTAACCTTCATCACGATTTACCCGAAGCAGTTCATCGCGGGAACGGACATCGCCGAAGCCGGCGCCGCCGCCTATGGTGAAGCGCGTTCGATTTCGGCGGAGGAATTCATGAGCCAATGGGCGGAGCCGCTGACCGCGGAGCGAATTGGCGACGAGGTCGTCGGGCTGCTGTCAGATCAGGACGAAGGCCGTTCCGGCGCCTACGCGGCCACCGGAGCCGGCCTGGAAGAGATGGCGTAACGGATGCCCGACCAGGCTCTCGATGCGCGGCTGGCGGGGCTGGAATCGGCCCTGCCCGCCCTCCGCCCGGAGCTGCATCGCTACTGCGCACGAATGACGGGCTCGGTTATCGATGGGGAAGATGTGCTGCAGGAAGCGCTGCTCAACGCGTCGCGTGCCCTCGTCGGTGGCGCCGTGGTGGAGGATCTGCGGGCGTGGTTGTTTCGAATCGCCCACAACACGGCAATGAACCACTTTCGGTCGCGGAAAAACGAAATGGCGCTGAAAGAGCATCTCGACAGGGACGAGCCAACGGTCGACGAAATGCCCGAACATGGCGACGTGGCCGCGAGTCTGAGGCCGTTTCTCGACCTGACCCCGAAACAACGCAGCACCGTCATCCTGAGAGACGTCCTTGGATACTCCGCCGCCGAGGTGGCCGACCTGACAGAGAGCTCGGTCCAGTCAGTGAAATCGGCGCTGCATCGCGGCCGGATGATGTTGAAAGACCGCAGTGCGGATGACGAAGACGAACCGGCGTTGTCTGCCGCCGAGCGCGAGCAGCTTGCCATCTACGCGCGGTGCTTCAACGCGCACGACTTCGACCGGTTGCGCGACATGCTGTCGGCAGAGGTTCGCCTTGAACTCGTATCGGTCGAAGACCGGAAGGGAAGAGCGGGGGTCGGCAATTATTATAGCAACTACGAAAAACGATCGGATTGGCTGATGGCCCCCGGTCGCGTCGAAGGCAGGCCGGCCATCCTGGCCTTCGACCGCAACGATCCGGCGGGCCCGCCGACCTATTTCGTCCTGCTGACTTTTGGGGACGGGAAGGTCCTGTCCATTCGCGACTTTCGCTACGCCCGGTATGCCATGACAGATGCCCGGTGGGATCGGCTATAGGCAAACGCCGGTCTTCAGCCCGTTCGCAACAAAGGCGCATCATGCTATGCTCCGGGGCATGGTCAAAAACAGCAGCATCGCCATGGCGGCGTGCGCAGCCTTTTTGCTCCCCGCTGCCGCGGCGGCGGGCCCGGATTGTCTCTGCCGCGCAGACGGACGCTTTTTCCAGCAAGGCGACCTCGCCTGCATTCGCACCGCGACCGGGCTGAAGCTCGCAAAGTGCGATATGGCTCAAAATGTCACGACGTGGAACGTTGTTGGCGACAGTTGCCCGCTGGCACGGCTTGCACCGGGCCTCCCAAGTCCGGTGAAGCGAGTTGAGGTGTCCCTGGGGAGTTTCTCGACCACGCCCATCTCGGACGCGAGCGCGACGGTTGCTGCGATAAACTAGATCCGCCCATATCGAATCGATTGCTGGTCGTGGACGTAATCGTCGTGACCGGCGCTAGTCAGCTCAACGCGTCTTGGAGCGCCAGTCATCGGCCAGCGCCATCGCCGTCCGCCGCTCGTTCTCGGTGGCGACTGAGACCGCCCGTTCCTGCATGTCGTGAATCCAGCCGTTCGCAGTCCCGACCTCGTCACGGGCGATGGTGAGATACATCAGACCAAGCACCGGCTGGCGCGGTACACCTTCGCCCTCGAACAACACATGGCCAAGCAGCGCCTGCGCGTTGACGTCGCCCTTGTCCGCGGCAAGCTTTGCCCAGCGTGCGGCCTGCAGCGGGTCGCGTTCGCCGCCCTCGCCATTGAAATACATCCATGCCAGCTTGGCCTGCGCCTCGGGATCGCCAAAATAGGACGCCGCATACGCGTAGATCTGTCGGGCGCGGCTGAGATCCTGCTTGACGTCGGTATCCGGAATCCCATCGTGATAGTACCCGCCAAGGGCGACGAAGGCATTGGAGACAAACCGGGAGTTCGGCTGTCCGGGTGTATCGTCGGCGTGTGCGCCGGCCATTTCGCTGAAGAGCTCGAAAGCCTTGTAGTCGTCGCGGGTGATGCCATCGCCGTCGGCATACATGCGGCCGAGTTTCCATTGGGCAATCGGGTTGCCCTTGTCGGCGGCGAAGCCCAACGCCTCCGCGGCGCCCTGCTTGTCGCCGCTTCGGTAGGAATTGAGGCCATGCTCAAGCGCCTCGGCCGGAGCCGTCTCCGCGCTCAGGCTGCCCGCGTCGAACGCCGCGGCGCCGCCGGCGAAGCCGCCCAGGGCAACCATCACCAAAACGCCGCGAAGCAGATCACGCATCGGCATAACTCACCACTTCCACCGCGCCACCGGGGTGAGTTACTGCACCATAGCGGGCTGGACCGACTCCCTGCGCATATTTCCAGATAGCCCCGCTGCGCGTATCGGTTTCCCGCGGCTTCCATAGCTGACCGCGTTCATGGAGTTCATCGTCCGTCAGCCGGACCGAAAGCGTCCCTTCGACCGCGTCGATATCGATGATGTCACCGTCGCGGATCAGTCCAATCGGACCACCGAGCGCCGCTTCCGGACCGACATGGCCGATGCAGAAACCACGCGTCCCGCCGGAAAACCGGCCATCGGTGATGAGAGCGACGGAATCCCCGGCGCCCTGTCCATAAAGGGCCGCGGTCGTGGACAGCATTTCCCGCATGCCGGGTCCACCAATCGGCCCCTCGTACCGGATGACGAGGACTTCGCCTTCGTTGTAGTTGCGCTCCGTCACGGCGGCGAAGCACTCTTCCTCGGAATCGAAGCAGCGTGCCGGTCCGCTGAACTTCAGGTTCTTCATGCCGGCCACCTTAACGATGGCGCCCTCGGGAGCGAGATTGCCACGCAACCCGACGACGCCACCCGTCGGTGTCATCGGCTTGTCGGCCGGGTGGACGACATCCTGCTCGGTATTCCACTGAACATTTTCAAGGTTGTCGGCAATCGAGCGCCCGGTGACCGTCAGGCAGTCGCCGTGCAGGAAACCATTGTCGAGCAACGTCTTCATCAACATCGGGATGCCACCAGCCTCGAACATGTCCTTGGCAACATACCGACCACCCGGCTTCATGTCGGCAATATAGGGCGTCTTCTTGAAAATTTCCGCGACATCAAACAGGTCGAATGTGATGCCGCACTCATGCGCGATCGCCGGCAAGTGGAGGGCGGCATTCGTCGATCCGCCCGACGCCGCCACCACCGTCGCGGCATTTTCAAGCGCCTTGCGGGTGACAATGTCGCGCGGCCGGATGTTCCGGGCAACAAGCTCCATCACCATTTCGCCTGCGGCCGTGCAAAAGCGATCGCGAATTTCATAGGGCGCCGGCGCACCGGCTGAATACGGTAGCGCCAACCCGATCGCTTCCGACACCGTGGCCATCGTATTCGCGGTGAACTGACCGCCACAGGAACCGGCGGACGGACACGCCACCTGCTCAAGCGTTTCCAGGTCGGAGTCCGACATTTTGCCGACCGAATGGAGCCCGACTGCTTCGAAAACGTCGACGACAGTCACGTCCTTGCCCTTGAAGGTGCCGGGAAGGATCGAGCCGCCATAGATGAAAATCGACGGAACATTCAGCCGGCACATCACCATCATCATTCCGGGCAACGACTTGTCACAACCCGCCAGGCCGACCAGCGCATCGTAACCGTGCCCGCGCATCGTCAACTCGACCGAGTCGGCGATCACTTCCCGGGAGACGAGGGACGCCTTCATGCCCTGATGACCCATGGCAATACCATCGGTCACGGTGATCGTGCAGAACTCGCGCGGTGTGCCGTTGGCGGCCGCCACGCCTTTCTTGACCGCCTGAGCCTGGCGCATCAGCGAGATGTTGCAGGGCGCCGCTTCATTCCAACACGAAGCCACGCCGACAAACGGCTGATGGATCTGCTCCGATGAGAGACCCATCGCGTAGTAATATGAACGATGCGGTGCCCTTTGCGGACCCTCCGTCACATGCCGGCTGGGGAGCTTCTGCTTGTTGATAACGCGGGCTTCCATAACGCTTCCTTGGCCTCGGCCTGCCTGCGGGGCGGCATAAGTTGACGCAAAAACCCTACCCCCGCCTGCGCGGAACTCAGCCTGATTGGTCAATTGCGTCAGGTGCAATGCCCCCCTCGGCAGGCGACCTGATGTCCCTCGCACCCTTCACGTCACTTTATGGCCGAACGGCGGCGACGTGGCCCTCCTTAAAGGGTAAGCATCAACTTCCCGCGTCACTGTGGCCGGCGTGCAACAGGTGGGCCGAGCGTCACCATCGGCAGGAGCCTGCAATCAATGGGCTGGATTGATTTGAACCAAGGCCGTCAGGCGTGCTTCAGTCCCGGACTTCCAGGGATTACGACCGGAAGCGGCCACATTGCCCGACCTCAGACCTTCCACTTGATCCCGCAGCCGACCGAAGCGACCTGTTTTTCAGGCCCCTTTCCCGTCGCGACGATCATGCGCATCGCGTCAACCAGTTCCCTTGCAGCCCCTGGCCGCAGCGGCTCGGTCCGGCCCTCGTCAAGGCGGCCACGATATTCGATGACGCCCTTGGCGGTCAGGCCGAAGAAGTCGGGCGTACAGACAGCATCATAGGCGCGCGCCACGTCCTGGCCCTCATCGTGGAGGTAGGGGAACGAGAAGCTGTGGGCCTCGGCGAAACGCTTCATATTGTCGAATGAGTCGGCTGGGTAATTCTCAGCGTCATTGCTGCACACCGCGACAAATCCAAGGCCCTCCTTCGCAAGCCGGCTGGCGTCCTCGACCATTCGATCGGCGACGGCCTTCGCATAGGGGCAATGATTGCAGATGAAGACGACAACCGTACCATTGTTGCCGGCCACGTCCGACAAGCGATAGCTCTTGCCGTCGGTCCCGGGGAGCTCAAAGTCCGGGGCCTTCACCCCAAGCGCGGGCGAGTTCAACATGGATTGCGTCCCTTCACTGCTTCAACCGTCTCCCGTGTGGTTCCGATATGAGGATGATGACCGTTCGCAACAAGCACCTATCGGCGGATGCCGCTGCAGTTTGCCTATCGCTGAGCTGTACGGGACCAACCGACGGCCGGCCCGCCCAGCTGCTCGGCGCACGCCACCAGCTCGTCCGCAAAGATCGAACCCACCAGCGCCCGCGTTTCCGAATCCATGGCGATCTTGTTTCGAGACGCCTTCCGGTTGAACGACTCGTCCGCGGCAGCAAGTGCGGAGGGTGAGGCGTCTAGAAAAGTCAGGACCCGAGCCCTGAGTGCTGCCGGGTCCGCAACCAGATCGTCGAAAAAGAATAAGCCGAACTGTTTTGGCGGCATCGCCGACCGCCACGACTTGACTGTCGCGGCAGTGCTCGACCGCCGAATGACACCACGACGCGCGGCAAACGCCCTGATGGCCGCGGGATCGATCGCCGGGCTGATGTCGCGTCGTCGGATGCGCATGTTGAAGGCGGACCAGAAGCGATCGACCGGGTTTCGGGCCATGAAGATGACTTTCAACCCTGGAAAGCGACGAGCGATCGCTGAAATCGGCTTGGCACCAAGGCCGGAATATCCGGGGGTAATGTCTCCGGCGATGAGCGACCCCTTCAAGTCGAACAGCGAAGCATATCGCTCGAAATCGATGCTTGCACCCAGCTCGATGAAAGCCTCAAGGAACGCCAGGTCGCGAGAGTCGAACAGCCGCCGATGTTTCCGCTGGCGCTTGGCATTGAACGCCGTGAAGTCCTCCTTGGCCAACCGATACAGGCGCCGGGCCTTCTTCAACCGTGAGCCAGGCAGATCGAAATGATGAAGTTCCTTGATTGGCGGCATCCAGAATTGCGGGTCGGGTGCAAGCTGATCATAGAGCCATTGGGTGCCGCCCTTCTGCGCCCCGATGCAAAGGAAGTCGGGCCCTGATCCGGGCGATGCGGCTTCACGCTGGCTCGATCCTGACGAACTCGGCACCGATCCTGCCCTTCCCCCACGCCCGACTGTCAAACGCCGTTGGCCGCCGGCCAGTTCTTCGCGGCACCGCCAAATGCCTCGGCGCAGGCATGAATCTCGCCGGCAAGCCGCGCGGCCACCATGCGGCGCAAGTCCTCGGGCATCGGCACCGACGACTTGCCCATCTTGCGATTGAAATCCGGCGGCAGGCTGCCGCTGGGCTTGTCGGGATCCCCTCCCAACAGCGAAACGACTCGCCGGCGGAGGTTCGCCGCATCGACGGCAAGGTCATCAAACAGGAGCAAGACAATCCGGTCCGGCGAAACGAAGCGCTTCCACCGAGCGACGATTTCAGACTGAAACGACCGCTTTCGGTACCGACCTTCGTCCAGCAGCGCGACGACCTTCGCGGTATTCAGGCGGCCGGCTAGCCGCTCCTTGTGAACATGCATCCTTACCTGGGACCAAAACCGCTTCACCGGATCGCGGGCAATGAAGACATATACGGCGTCGGGGAAGTGCTCGGTGATCCCCGCGACTCGCTTGTCATCGAGAACCGAATAGCCGGGGGTCACATCTCCCGACAGTCGACCGCGGGCGTGTCGGAATAGTTGTGCATAGCCCGTATACGTCAACGGCTGCTCGCTCAGGGCGAGGAAGTCCGAGAGGAAGGCCAGGTCGTGCTGGTCCAGTGGCCGGCGACGGTTCTTCTCACGGCGGCGGTTCAGAGCGTCCAACTTGCCGGTCGCGCGTTGAAGCTTCATTGCCATGTCCCGGCGCGAGGCCGGATTGTTGAAGTAGTGCAATTCCTTGATTGGCGGCATCCAGAAATCGGGATGTCCGTCGAGTTGATCAAATAGCCATCGTGTCCCGCCCTTCTGGGCGCCAAAGCAGAAAAAATCCGGCCCGATATTGCCGGCGGTAGGCGCGACAGCAAACGCTTTTGGCTGTTCCATAGTGTTCTGCTGCATGACCGTCAAAGCGGTAATTGTCCGGGGAGCGATTGCTGAGCCTGTCGCGGCGTCACTTTGTCTTCACGGTGGCCGTGTTCGCCGGAATAGGCTATCCGGAGCCTTCGCTCAACTCGGAACGTAGCAGGAACGCCCTCGCCTCGCCGAAGTCTGGGTGCCACACTCGCCTTATGATTCGGTCCTGTCACCACCGACGCAGAAGAACCTGGAACTGATGACTGCCAAAGCAAAACCGTCCGACGACCTCTTCACCTCACTCGACGCACCGACCAGTCCGCGAGCCGCCAAAGCCGGCCGCGGGGGCAGCTCGGTCCGGTCGCGGAAAACCGATCAACCGTTGGCGCCGGAGTCGGACTATTCGGCCGCGGACATCGAGGTATTGGAAGGTCTCGAGCCGGTCCGACGGCGGCCCGGTATGTACATCGGCGGAACCGATGAAGGGGGTCTTCATCACCTGTTTGCCGAAGTTATTGACAACGCCATGGACGAAGCGGTCGCCGGCCACGCCACGGCGATCGACATCCTTCTCGATGCCGACGGCTTCGTCACAGTCACCGACAACGGCCGGGGTATCCCCATCGACCCCCACCCGAAGTTCAAACCGAAATCGGCCCTCGAAGTGATCATGACCACCCTCCACGCCGGCGGGAAATTCGACTCAAAGGTCTACGATACGTCGGGCGGATTGCACGGCGTGGGAGTCTCGGTGGTAAACGCGCTGTCTGAGACACTGGAAGTAGAAGTTGCCCGCGGGCGTCAGCTTTATCGCCAGGATTTCGCGCGCGGCACGCCGACGGGACCGCTGAAGTCGGCCGGAGAGGTCCACAACCGCCGCGGCACGCGCATTCGCTTTCGACCAGACCCGGATATCTTCGGCAAGGGCGCAGCTTTCAAACCGGCGCGTCTCCTGGCGATGAGCCGGTCAAAGGCATATCTGTTCGGCGGCGTGCGCATCCGCTGGCAGTGCGACCCAGCCGTGGCCGTCGACGCGGGAATTCCCGAAAAGGCCGAGTTCCATTTTCCAGGTGGGCTCGCAGATTTCCTTGGCGCGGAGCTCGGCGCCCAGAAAACCATTGTCCCGATTTTCTCCGGACGAACCGAAAAGGCTAGCGGCCATGGAGCAGTTGAGTGGGCTATCGCCTGGTTTCCGGGCGACGGCTTCCTTCGATCCTACTGCAACACCATCCCGACCGGCGACGGCGGGACACACGAAGCCGGCCTGCGGAGCGCGCTTACAAAGGGCCTGAAGGCCCACGGAGAGCTAACCGGAGTGAAACGCGCCTCGATCATCACTGCGGACGATGTAACAACATCCGCGGCCGCGATGCTGTCCGTGTTCATCAGGGAACCGGAATTCGTCGGCCAGACCAAGGACCGACTTGCCACGGCACAAGCCGCGCGGATCGTCGAGACCGCCATTCGTGACCCGTTCGACCATTGGCTGGCGGCCTCGCCTGGCGAGGCAACGAAGCTGCTCGACTGGGTCATCGACCGCGCGGAAGAGCGCCTGAAGCGGCGGCAGGAAAAGGAGATCGGCAGGCAGAGTGCTGCGCGCAAGTTACGCCTGCCTGGCAAGCTGGCTGATTGTTCGTCACGTGGGCGCGAAGGCACCGAGATCTTCATCGTCGAAGGCGATTCAGCCGGCGGTTCGGCCAAGCAGGCACGCAACCGGTCGAATCAGGCAGTCCTGCCCCTGCGCGGGAAGATCCTCAATGTGGCCAATGCAGGCCAAGACAAGGTTGCCCAGAACCAGCAACTTGCCGATCTCGGCCAGGCCCTCGGTGTGGGAACCGGCTCGCGTTACCGCGGCGATGATCTTCGTTATGAGCGAGTCATCATCATGACGGATGCGGATGTGGATGGTGCCCACATCGCATCTCTGCTGATTACCTTCTTCTTTCGCCAGATGCCGGAACTCATTCGAAACGAGCATCTGTTTCTCGCCGTGCCGCCACTCTACCGGCTGACCCAGGGGAGCAAGACCGTCTATGCCAGGGACGATCAGCACCGTGACGAGATTTTGAAGACATTCAAGGAGGGCGCGAAAGTCGAGATCGGACGTTTCAAGGGCCTTGGCGAGATGCTTCCCGCCCAGCTCAAGGTGACGACCATGGCGCCGGAGAACCGAACCCTACTGAGGGTTGAGATCGCGGAGGAGGAAACAACCGGTGCGACTGTCGACAGCCTGATGGGAAACAAGCCCGAGGAACGGTTCAGATTTATCCAGGAGAATGCCGAATTTGCCGACGATCTCGACATCTAGCGCGGCTGATGCCGACGGACGGAGCAACGCTGGCTTACCAGGTTTTTTTCCAACCCGTCGGTTTGCCGTGCCAATTACGACACCCGGCCGCTGGTAACACCTGCCTGTGGCTGGTAGACGTCACGCCGCTGCGCACTATCTTAGCTGACATGACGGTCGCCGGAGGACGCAATGTACCGGAAGTATGCGCTAATCACGGGCTTCAGCGTTGGCGTTGGCCTCGCCGGATCGGCACTCGGCGACGACCTCCCGGACGCGGTCGCCACGATTCCCGGATCGATCGAAGACGTACGCATCGGCGGCTCATGGGAGAATGGCGCCCGGTCGGGCGCGTATCGTATTGTTGTTACCCGCAGCGGCGGCGATCCGACGATCGCGCGATTGTTCATCCAATGGCTCGCATACGCCGAAAATGGCGAGTCGGTCGTGGATAAATCGATTGAAATCACCGAACTGGCCGACCTAGGCCTCGATATCATCGACTATATTTCCGAGTCTGATTCGGATGGATTGTCGGTCTATATTGAGACAATCAATCCGACCGACGGCTTCGACGAGACATACGAACTCCATCTCTTCTCACCGACCGACTATCGGTTTGGCCCCGCGTCAAACTAAACTCGCCTGATTCACTAAGCTGAGCCGTAATTTATGGAACTCGTCTGCTGTTTACGTCAAAGCTACATTAAATTCCCGTAATCGTTGACTTATCGGCGACAATCCTTATGTTGCCGTACGTCTCAATCAGTCGACGGAACAGTTCTTACACGCGGTTCCGTCTGACTCCGGCCAAAGGCCGAACTGCTCAAAAAAGATGAAATTTACAGAACTCGGACTAAGCCCGAAGGTTCTCACCTCGGTGGAGGCGATCGGATACGCTGACCCCACACCGATCCAGCAAGAAGCAATTCCCCGCGTCCTCGAGCGACGCGACGTGTTGGGGATAGCCCAAACGGGCACCGGCAAGACGGCGTCGTTTGTCCTGCCGATGCTGACCATGCTGGAGCGCGGCCGGGCCCGCGCTCGAATGCCACGGACTCTCATTCTCGAACCGACGCGCGAACTGGCCGCGCAGGTCGAGGAGAGCTTCAATCGCTATGGCGCCAATCACAAGCTGAATGTCGCCCTGCTGATCGGTGGCGTATCGATCGCTGACCAGCTGAAGAAACTCGACCGCGGCGTGGACGTATTGATCGCCACGCCAGGCCGCCTTCTCGATCTCTTTGAGCGCGGCAATCTTCTTCTCTCCGGCGTCGAAATCCTGGTGATCGACGAAGCGGACCGGATGCTCGACATGGGGTTCATTCCCGACATCGAACGTATCTGCAAGCTGCTGCCGTTCACCCGACAGACTTTGTTCTTCTCGGCGACCATGCCGCCTGAGATTCAGCGGCTCGCTGACGCATTTCTGTCCAACCCGGTTCGCGTCGAAGTTTCGAAGCCAGCCACGGCCCCCGTCACAGTCGCTCAATTTCTCGTATCAGCCGGGCGTGAACCGGCAGAAAAACGAGCGGTGCTCCGAGCCTTGCTCAAGCAAGCGACGGACCTGACCAATGCGATCGTGTTCTGCAACCGCAAACGCGACGTCGCAATCCTTCAGCGCTCGCTGGCCCGGCATGGCTTCTCGGCCGGCGCGCTCCACGGCGACATGGATCAGCGGTCTCGGATGGCAACCCTCGACGACTTCCGCAGCGACCGCATAACCTTGCTCATTGCGAGTGACGTAGCGGCCCGCGGCCTCGATATTCCGGCCGTCAGCCACATCTATAACTTTGACGTGCCGACCCACCCTGAAGACTACATTCATCGCATCGGCCGCACCGGACGCGCGGGACGGAGTGGAACATCGGTCACGATCGCCACGCCGCTCGATCGCAAATATGTCGGCGCCATCGAAAGGCTGACCGGTCAACCGATCGATCCGCTCGAAATCGAGGCAGCCGATGAGATCGCCGCTTCCCGATATGGAAGCCGGTCGCGCAAGTCGCGCGCCGATGGGGACACTCCGGTCAAACCGGAGCAGACGGGGGCCAGCGATGGTCCAAGGAAACCAAAGAGATCAAACCGTCGCCGCTCCGGCGGCGACGAGTCGAAGCGCCCCGCCGGCAATGAGGACGCGCCGACTCACGCTTCGGAGGAGGCTCAGGAGCCAGCGCAGGACGAACCGCCGCGCCGTCCGCGGGACGAACGGCCACGCCGCAACCGATCCAAGACCAAAGTAGAAGACAACCAGACGCCCTTCGGTCTGTCCGAGCACGTCCCACAGTTTCTGCTGCGACCGGTGCGTCCCGCATCCTAGCGGTGAAAGGAACAGCGTCCGCCTAGCAGTTTGTCGGACTGGGACCATCGCGACCACGCTAACTCATTGATTTCATTAAGGTTGCTCAAAACATAGGCAAATCTTTTCCTCAATGGAATCAATAGGTTAAGTTTAGGTCCGACAGGCGCCTAGGCGTGCGCCTCGGCTTCCTTCGCCTCGGCGGGCTTCAACATCACCGACTCGCCGCAGCCGCACGATGAGACTTCGTTCGGGTTGTGGAACACAAACCCGGAGCGCAGCTTGGTGGTCTCGTGGTCCATCACCGATCCAAGGAGAAAAAGCACGGCCTTCGGATCGATGTACACTGATACTCCGTGCTGGTGGACGACATCGTCGCCGGCGACCGGGGTTTCGACCGGATCGAGCGTGTATTCCATACCGGCACAGCCGCCGTTCTTCACGCCAACGCGGACTCCGATAAGCGACTTGTCGGCACTTCCCGTCACTTGGCGAACGCGTTCGGCGGCGCGTTCGGTCAGCTGCAAAACCGACGGTCGGGGGCGCGTGCTCGCCATCGTCTTTGATCTCCTGTTACCGATCACGAATGACTGGGCTTTCTCAGTACGAAGATGGGCCTTTTCCAACCGCGAGACAAGCCGCCCCGCAACTCACTTCATCGGTAGTTCGACCAGATCCCGGGCGTTGCGAGCTCGCCGAGGTGACCGTCAGGATCGCGGAAATAGAGGCTTCGACCACCCTGCGGCCAAATCACCTCGCTTTCGATAGCGACGCCCTGGGCGCTCAGATGCTGCTTCCATTCCTCGTAGGCATCAGCGCCGATAGCAAAGGCGAAGTGCTGCGGACCGTCGGCGTCATGCGGCGGAATAAAACTCCCGGCTACCGGAACGGGCGCCACGGTACCACCACGGGCAAACAGGATCAGGACCTGCCGCGGCCCCACATCCAGCGCGACGATCCGGTCCTCGACGATCATGGCCTCGAAACCAAATACCCTGACGAAAAAGGCATGGGTCTTCGCCATGTCGTCCACATAGAGGCAGGTCTCAAGAACACCGTCGATCTTCGGAGGCACCACCATCTCAGATGCGCTCAGTACCAGTCGAGGGCGACCCTGGCCTCATCCGACATTCTGTCCGGCGTCCAGGGTGGATCGAAGACCATGTTGACCGCGACGTTACCGACGCCGGGCACCAGGCTGACGGCGTTTTCCACCCAGCCCGGCATCTCGCCGGCAACCGGGCAGCCTGGAGCAGTCAGCGTCATATCGACGGCGACGTTTCGATCGTCATCGATATCCACCTTGTAGATCAGCCCTAACTCAAAGATATCCACCGGTATTTCCGGATCATAGATCGTCTTGAGCGCCACCGTGATCTCGGTGGTCAGCCGTTCCAGTTCGCCTTGCGGCAAACCTGTACCGCCAGGCTGCGGCTGGTGAACGGCCGTTGTTTCGGGTGCAGCGGTGTCCGTTGGTTGGTCTTCCATGATCTCACTCACGAGAAAAACGCCTGAGCTTTGTGCAAGGCGTCCGCCAGGATATCCACTTCGGCGCGCGTATTGTACATACCGAACGAGGCGCGGCAGGTCGCCGTCGTATCGTAGCGGGCAAGCAGCGGCTGGGCGCAGTGGGTCCCGGCCCGAACCGCCACGCCTGACCTGTCGATGATCGTCGCAATGTCGTGGGCGTGGGCGCCATCCATATTGAAGGCGACAATCGCACCCTTGTCCTTCGTTGTCCCATACACGGTCACGCTGTTGATCCGCGAAAGCCGTTCCATGGCGTAGTCTCGCAGACCGGCTTCATAGGTCGCAATCTTTTCGCGGCCGACGTCTTCGATATAGGTCAGCGCCGCCCCAAGACCGATGGCTTGGACGATGGGTGGCGTGCCGGCCTCAAATCGATGTGGCGGGGCAGCATAGGTGACGGTCTCCTCGCTCACGTCGGCAATCATCTCGCCACCGCCCATATAGGGCGGCATCGCCGCGAGGCGGTCATACTTGCCGTAGAGCACGCCAATACCCGTCGGACCATAGAGCTTGTGTCCGGTGCAACAGTAGAAATCGCAGTCGAGTTCTCGCACGTCGACAGGAAGATGAACTGCGGCCTGGCTGCCATCGACCAGAACCGGGATGCCGCGAGCGTGAGCGATGCGGCAGACTTCCTTGATCGGCACCACTGTGCCGGTGACGTTCGACATCTGGGTAAGGGCGACGATGCGGGTGCGATCGCTGAGCAGAGATTCAAACTCGTCGATAAGAAACGTCCCGTCGTCCGCTATTTTTGCCCATTTCAGCACCGCCCCCTTGCGCTCGCGCAGGAAGTGCCATGGCACGATGTTCGAGTGGTGCTCCATGATCGACAGGACGATCTCGTCGCCCTCTCCGATCGACGCACCGTAGGATGAGGCAACCAGGTTGATTGCTTCCGTGGCATTGCGGGTAAAAAGGACTTCTTCGACCCGCTCGGCGTTGATGAAGCGGCGCACGTTCTCACGGGCGTCTTCATATTGTTCGGTCGCCAGATTGGACAGAAAGTGCAGCCCGCGATGGACATTGGCATAGTCGCGACCATAGGCTGCACTCACCGCATCGATGACCGCCTGAGGTTTCTGTGCCGATGCAGCATTGTCGAGATAGACCAGCGGTTTGCCATACACTTCGCGCGCCAGGATCGGAAAGTCGCGACGTATCGCCTCGACGTCATAGGGTGCGGTCGCGACGCGTGTCGGCGCGTTCATCACATTTTCCCGCGTTGGGCCAGCCAGCCACTGACAACCGGTTTCAGTGCTTCGCCGATCGCCTCATCACCGAGGGCATCGATGGCTTCGTCGAGAAACGCCTCGATGAGAAGCTGCTCAGCCTGCGGCGGCGGCAATCCACGCGACATCAGGTAGAACAGCATGGCCGGGTCAATCTCGCCGGCCGTAGCGCCATGCCCGCAACGTACGTCGTCGGCGAAAATTTCCAGTTCGGGTTTGGAAGCAAATTGGGCTTCATTGGACAGGAGCAACGTCCGCGTCATCATCTTGGCGTCCGTCTTCTGCGCCTCGCGATCAACGGCGATCATCCCTTGAAACGCGCCTGTTGCCCGATCATCGACGACGTTCTTGAACAATTCATTGCTGACCGAATGCGGTTCGGTATGTTCCACCACCAGGGTGTTGTCGCCGTGTTCGGAGCCGGAGAGCATCGTCGCCGCATAGAAGCCCGCGGCGGCACCGCGACCTGCGATCCTGACAAACCCCTGCCAGCGAGCCAGCGCAGCACCACGATTGACAGAAAGATGATGAAGGCTGGTGTCGTTCGCCATGCGCGCGACAAAACTCGCCAGATGCTGTGCCGCCTCGCTCTCGGTCTGCAGCCGGGCCCAGGTGACCCGCGCTCCCGGCGCCATGTCGAGTTCGGTCAGCGTATTGACCTGGTAGGTTGATCCAGTCGGACCGGCATGGGTCTCGATGATCCGGACGCCCGCATTCGCGCCCACATCAACGATCGCGCGGCTGGTCACGGACAAGGCAGCATCGGTCGCCGTCCGATTGACGACTTCGATTGGCCTGGCCGGATTCGCATCGGCGGCAATCGTGATGACCACGCCGCCAAGCATCAGTGCCGTGTTGAGAGCCATGACCACGTCATCGCCGTCGTCGAAAAGGCGCCCGACCCGCTCGGGCGACCGGATCAGAACGTCCTCGAGCGCCTCCACCTCAACGCCATCGATGCCGGCAAGGTCAGACTGACCCGGCCGAAAAACGCCGTTCACAAGAACGATCCGGGCCCGATCGAGCGAGGCGGGTAGTCCATCCGGGACTCCAGGACCCACCGGGTCACCGGTGCCGTGCTCGGCAAGCGGCGCGAAGGATCGCATCTGCGACCGCAGGTCGGTGTATTTCCATGCCTCGACCCGGCGGTGCGGCAGCCCGAACCGTTCGAAATGGGAGAAGGCAGCGTCACGGGACGCGCGGGCGTCAGCGCCGCCGGGCAGCCGTTCTCGTGCACCGGTGTAGGCTTCGACGATCGCCTCTTCCGTCCTGGTTCGCTGGAGGTGTGGTTGGGCTGTCATGTTCAATCCTCAGGCCGCCGCCGTGAACTCGGCGTAGCCTTTGTCCTCCAGCTCAAGGGCAAGTTCCTTGCCGCCCGAACGGACGATCCTGCCGTTGGACAGGACATGGACAAAATCGGGCACGATGTAGTTCAAGAGACGCTGATAGTGCGTGATCAACAGCATGCCGCGGTCCGGCGAACGAAGTTGATTGACCCCGTCAGCGACCAACCGCAGAGCATCGATATCGAGCCCGGAGTCGGTTTCGTCCAGGACGCATAGCGACGGCTGCAGCAATGCCATCTGCAGAATTTCGTTCCGCTTCTTCTCGCCACCGGAGAACCCGGCGTTGAGCGGCCGGCGCAACATCTCCTGTGTAACGTTAAGGCGTTCGGAGACCTCCCTCACCGTTCGGATAAAGTCAGGCGTCGAAAGTTCCTCCTGGCCGCGAGCCTTGCGCTGGGCATTCAGGGCAGCCTTGAGGAATGTCATGGTCGCAACACCCGGGATCTCGACCGGATACTGGAAGGCCAGGAACACGCCAGCGACCGCACGTGCATCGGGTTCCATGCCAAGCAGATCCTGCCCGTTGAAATGGACGCTGCCCTCCGTCACCTCGTAGCCATCGCGGCCGGCGAGAACGTAAGCGAGCGTCGACTTGCCTGACCCGTTCGGCCCCATGATCGCGTGAACTTCGCCGGCATCAACGCCGAGGTCTATGCCGCGCAGAATCTCCCGGTCCTCGACCGTCACATGCAGGTTCTTGATCTCAAGCATCGCCATTCTTGTCTGTCTTTCTTGCAGTCATTGACATTTCCTGCGGAGCCAGGCTCGCCGGTCAGGTCTCGTCGTCCCAATAGTCGAGCGACGCTTCCTCGCGGCCAATGAAGCGAATGCCACCGGCATCGGGATTGTTCCAGTCGAAGCGCGACATCACCGCAAACTTGTTGGAGTCCGGGTACTCGACCACCTCGGTTGACGACACCGTCGACACGCCAAGATACCGGAGCGTCGTGTTGCCGGTATTGATGATCTGATGCGCGACCTCCCGGCCTCCGCACGGCGCAGCAAGAACGTCACCAGCCCGGACCGGAAAGGTCTCTTCGCCAAAGCGATAAGTCCCTTCGCCCTCCAGCACGTAAAACATTTCGTGCATGCTGTGATGGTTGTGAAATGGGAACGCCTTCTTGCCCGGCGCGACTTCGTGAAGCATGCAGCCGATGCCGGTCGAGCCAATCATCCGCCCGAAGCTGCCAATCCTGGCTTCGAACGAATCGCCATTACCGTTTTCGCTCAACTCCACGTCGGCGATGTTCATGACAGGTCTTGTGATTTCACTCATCGGTTCGTTGCTGCCTCGTGATCATAGGCCTGGTGCGTACGACCAGCGCCTCCCCACTATCCGACACTGCCCTCCAGACTGACGCCGATCAGCTTCTGAGCCTCGACCGCGAACTCCATCGGCAATTGCTGGATCACGTCCTTGACGAACCCATTGACGATCAATGCGACAGCCTCTTCGTCATCGAGGCCACGGCTGCGGGCATAAAACAGCTGGTCGTCCGAAATCTTCGACGTGGTCGCCTCGTGCTCCAGCATGACGCTCGCGTTCTTGGCCTCGATGTAGGGTACCGTATGCGCGCCACAGTCGTTGCCGATCAGTAGCGAGTCGCAGTTGGTGTAGTTCCTCGCTCCCGTTGCCTTGCGGTGACTGGTCACCAGCCCTCGATAGGTGCTCTGGGAGAAGCCTGCGGCGATCCCCTTCGAGATGATGCGGCTTCGCGTGTTCTTGCCCAGATGAGTCATCTTGGTACCGGAATCGACCTGCTGGTGGCCGTTCGACACGGCTATCGAGTAAAACTCGCCGATGGAATCGTCGCCGCGCAGGATGCAGCTCGGGTACTTCCAGGTGATCGCCGAGCCGGTCTCCACCTGGGTCCAGGAAATCTTCGAGCGGGCGCCACGGCAATCCCCGCGCTTGGTGACGAAATTGTAGATCCCGCCCTTGCCTTCGGCATCGCCCGGATACCAGTTCTGGACAGTGGAGTATTTGATCTCCGCGTCGTCAAGCGCGACGAGTTCGACCACTGCAGCGTGAAGCTGGTTCTCGTCGCGCATAGGCGCGGTGCAACCCTCAAGATAAGAGACGTAAGAGCCCTTCTCGGCCACGATCAGGGTGCGTTCGAATTGTCCCGTCTGCTGATCGTTGATCCGGAAATAGGTCGACAACTCCATCGGGCAACGCACGCCCTCGGGGATGTAGACAAACGAACCGTCGGAGAAGACGGCTGAATTCAGCGTTGCATAGAAATTATCGGTCACCGGGACGACCGAACCGAGGTACTTGCGGACGATCTCCGGATGATCGCGGATAGCCTCCGAGATCGACGAGAAGATAACACCAGCCTTCTTGAGTTCCTCCTTGAAGGTGGTCACGACCGATACGGAGTCGAACACGGCATCGACGGCGACACGAGCGCCCTCCACGCCCGCCAGAACCGCCCGTTCGCGGAGGGGAATGCCCAGCTTCTCGTAGGTAGCCAGCAGTTCCGGATCGACCTCGTCGAGGCTCTTCGGCCCCGGCGTCGTCTTGGGCGCCGAATAATAGTAAATGTCCTGGAAGTCGATCTTGGGATAGCTGACCCGCGCCCATGTGGGCTCGACCATGGTCAGCCAACGCCGATACGCCTCAAGCCGCCACTCGAGCATCCACTCGGGCTCGTTCTTTTTGGCGGAAATGAAGTGGATCGTGTCCTCGGAGAGGCCGATCTGCGCCTTCTCCGTTTCGATATCCGTGACGAAACCGTACTTGTACTGGTCTACGTCGATGTCGCGAACGGCATCGACCGTCTCTTTGACGGCTGGCATTCCTGTTTCACTCCATCCACTGCGGCTTCAAGGACCGCGGGTCGAGCTGATCAGGCGGCAGACACCGCCTTCTTGTGTCCCGGCGAAATATGACTTAACACGCGTCGCCATCGACTTGCGAACAAATCTAAGTCGTTTTTCGTCGATTCCCACCCCAAAGAGAGGCGAATTGCGCTTCTCGCGATTTCCGGCGGAACGTTCATGGCCGCCAACACGTGACTCGGCGCCACCTTGCCCGACGAACAGGCAGAGCCCGACGAAACCGCAACCCCCTCCAGGTCGAGTGCCATGACCAGGGTTTCTGCCGAAACACCGGCAATCCCGACACAGAGCGTTTGCGGCAATCGCGGGGCGTCCACGCCGAAGACGGTCGCGGAGGGGCCATCCTCGCTCATCCTAGCGGCCAATTCGTCTCGCCAGGAGGTCCAGGTCCCGGTCAGCTCCAGATCGCCTGCCGAGGCTGCCGCCGCGGCTCCAAATCCTGCAACTGCCGCGGTGTTCTCGGTACCGGCGCGTAGCCGGGACTCCTGCCCGCCGCCGGTGAGCAGTGGCGGGAAGGCCGGCGCGCTGGAGGTTCGGACGATGGCACCCGCGCCTTGCGGACCGCCGAGCTTGTGTCCCGAGAGCGTCAGAACGTCGACGCCGAGCGCATCGATGTCGACAGGCATTCGCCCCGCCGCCTGAACCGCATCGGTATGCACGATGGCTCCCGCCTGATGCGCCAACGCCGCTAATTCGGCCACCGGTTGAACGACCCCGGTTTCGTTGTTCGCGAGCATGATCGAAACCATTGGTCGCGTTGCGGTCGTCGCCAGGTCCTCCAGCATCTGAACGAAAGCATCAGTCTTGATGAGCCCGCTGGCGTCTACCGGAATGGCCATGATGCGATCGGCCGGGAATCTCCCGCCGGCCAGCACGGAGACATGCTCCGTTGCACCGACCAGCAGCTGATCGGCCGTGTGTCCATCGCGGTCAAAGCGCCAATCCGGCGA
>JAAEOR010000658.1 GCA_024222895.1 Hyphomicrobiales bacterium
GTAGTTGCGTTCCAGCCGGATCACCGTCGCTCCCGGGAAATCCTTCTCGAAGCGCAGGATGTTGTCGACCTCGGCGCCGCGCCAGCCATAGATCGACTGGTCGTCGTCGCCGACGCAGCAGATGTTGCGGGTCTTCTGGGCAAGCAGCCGCAGCCACAGATACTGGGCAACATTGGTGTCCTGATACTCGTCGACCAGCATGTAGCGAAAACGCTTGTGATAGTTGGCGAGCACGTCGGGATGGCTCTGCAGGATCCGCAAAGGCTCGAGCACCAGGTCGCCGAAGTCGGCCGCGTTCAGCACCTTCAACCGCGCCTGATAGGCGGTGTAGAGCTTGCGGCCGCGCCCGTCGGCGAAGGCGATCGCGTCTCCCTCCGGCACCTGCTTGGGAGTCAGTCCCTTATTCTTCCAGGAGTCGATCCAGCCGGCGAGCTGTCGCGCCGGCCAGCGCTTTTCGTCGATGCCGGCCGCCTGGATCAGCTGCTTCATCAGGCGGATCTGGTCGTCGGTATCGAGAATGGTAAAACCGGATTTGAGCTCGGCCAGCTCAGCGTGGCGCCGCAGCATGCGGGCACCGATGGAGTGGAACGTGCCAAGCCACTGCATGCCTTCGACCACACCGCCGATCAGCCCGCCGATCCGGGTCTTCATCTCCCTCGCCGCCTTGTTGGTGAAGGTAACGGCGAGGATGTCGTAGGGGCGGGCTTTGCCGGTTGCGAGCAGGTGAGCGATGCGCGTGGTGAGCACGCTGGTCTTGCCGGTGCCGGCCCCGGCGAGCACGAGAACCGGTCCGTCGAGGGTTTCGACCGCGCGCCTTTGCTCCGGGTTCAGCCTGTCGAGATAATCGCCGCCGCCGGCGCGAGCACCCAGCGCCCGATCGGAGATGCTCCGCCGGGGCGGGGCATCGGCAGTCGGCTCCGGCGGACGACCGGCAGGCGAATCGTCCGCAGCGTTTGCCGGGACATTGCCACCATCCGACCCCGGGTCACCGTCATCACCACGCTCCCATGGGGTATCGTCGACGAGGCCTTCCGCGTGCTCCGGCTGGTGGCCGGCGTAGTCGTCGTCATAAGCAGCCTGAGCGCCGTTATCCGGAGCGCCGGGTGAGGAGTCTGTCCTGTTTCCGCGATGCGGAACGGGCACGAGCTTTCCGGCTGGGGAACCGTTCGTCACTGGCCGCTTGCTTCACATTCGAATCTATCTGGAGAACACTATAGCAACATGTGGGGCCGAGGGAGGGCAATGGGTAGGTCCGGCGTGCGGGCTCCGCATGCGGACCCGAACTTGCGCGTATTCTTCGCGTGGTTGACAGTAACCGGCA
>JAAEOR010000659.1 GCA_024222895.1 Hyphomicrobiales bacterium
CAGGTTGGCCATGACTGCCCCGGTCGCCTCCTCGTCAAGCGAAAAATCAGGGCGAAACTGCGTGGTAACCGCGGGGAATACGCCGCTCCAAGACGTTTTGCTGGCAACCAAAACCATCCTCCCCCAACGGCACCGGACACCTTTTGAATGTCGTAGGTGTCTGTATACAATATTCAAAGTCATTAGCGAAGCGTAATCCACCGTCCAGTTGTCATCTCGGCGGCGCAATACGCTTCGTTATTGCGCCCTGCCATTTTGCCCTTTGATACCAACACGCCTCACGGCGGTTCATCCCGGCTCAACGCCGCCTCCAGTACGCCACGGGCAGCGTCATAGATCCCCGGCGCTTCGCTCTCACGCGGGCCGCCGACGTTGAGGACAATCCCGGAGGGCGTGCCGGCGAGCCAGGCGTCGATCGCCTGGGGCGCGCCCGCATCAAATGCGTTGACCACGCGATGCGGCCGCCTGAACTGTTCAGCGATCTGCACGGTGAGCCCGGTTCCCGGCGATGCGGTAAGATCGCCGGCACCGGTGAGAATCAGCGTGCGGTCGCTGTCGCGCACATTCCAGCGGGTGCGTTGCGCCGGGTCGGCACTCGGCGTCGGCATCAGGTTCGGATAGACCGCGAGCAGTCCCGGCGGGTCGGGAAAGTCCTCCGCCCAGCCGCCCCTGGGGCACCAGCCGCCATACGGGATGCCGAGGGCGATCGCGGCATCGAGGGCGGCCCGGTCGACACCGCTTTCGCCGCCGCAGACGATCTTCATATCCGCTCCCGGTTTCTCAAATCGGCAACTCCATCCGGGATGGGCCGCCGTCGGCCGGAAGCAAGCCCGACCGTTTTCGTAAACCACAGTGAGCAGCGGATCACATCCGGGTCAAGTGGCGACGAATTGGGGACAGCTGAACCCCGACCAACAGGACCGTCGACTCTCCGCCTTCCAGCCGCTGACCATCGCCTGTGCGCTGGCGTGCGCCTCCGACAGCTCCCCAACCAGGACACCATAATGACCACACCGCAAGATCAAGATGTTGCCCCACTGACGCTCGGCCACGGACTGGCCGAGCTGGAGGCTTTTCTCGATTCCACCTGCCCCCACTCCAAGCGCGCGTTCGGAAAATTGCAGCCGCTGCTCGACCTGGTTGGCGCCGACAACCTCACCATCCGTATCCGCTTCGTCTGCCAGCCCTGGCACCTGTTTTCCGGAATCGTGACCCGCGCCATCCTCGCCGCCAGCGCCACCGAAGGGGGCAAGAACACGGCGCTCAAGGCGATGGCCGGCGTCTACGCCAATCGCGACGATTTCGAGTTCGAGCATCATCACTCCGGCCCGAACATGGACCGCACCCCGAACCAGATTCTGCGCGACATATCCGAACTTGCCGGGACCGATCTCTCTGAGGCGTGGAAACTGAAGAGCGTCGATCAGGCTCTGCGCTGGCATACCAAATACAGCCGGCAGAATGGCGTTCACGTGTCGCCGACCTTCGCGGTCGACCGGATCGTCGTACCGTCGATGGGCAGTCGTCAGACGATCGAGGAGTGGCGGGAGCATCTCGGGGTTTAGGACCCCGCGTCCTTCGAGGCCGCCTCCGGCGGCTCCTCCGGATGAGGAACGGATTCGGCCTTGGTGCAGGACGAGAAACGCACATACTTCGTTACGATGCTGCGCAACGGCAAGGTGACAAAGAAGAACCGTCGTCACGAGAATCCATGCCCTCATCCTTGTAAGTCTGTGAGTGCCGCAGATGCTTGAGCATTCCGCTCTTTGTCAGAATCGCAGGGGCGATTGAGGCGCGCGGCTGTTCGCGCGACGATGCAACGGCAATCCTCCCGCGATTTCTCGGGGGAGGTGGCGACGCGAAGCGTCGGCGGAGGGGGGGGCCTGGGGTGCGCCGAACAGTATCGATCAGCCTTCGATGGATGCCCCCGGCGCGTTGCCGGTCCGTCCGATGGCGTGATAACTTTTCCCGCCACCGGTCCGCACGAACTTGCCCATGCCCTTGCCGACGCGCCTCTTCGCCGCCGCCCTCCTTGCCGCGGCAACGCCCGCCCTCGCCGCGCCTCTGTCCACCGACCGTCTCACGTTCCGCGCCGACGGCCCGCAAAGCGCCTACGGCACCGGCGCCGCCGAAACCCGGTCCGGCAGCCTCACCCTGCCGCTTCCCTTCGAAGCCGAGGTGCCTTTCGACCTGATCGTCGGCAGCGACCGCACCCCGAACCCGGAGCGGATTGCCAAGACCGCCGAGCGCGAGTTGGCTGTGGTCGCCTACGAGGCGGCCCGGCGAAGCTATGAACTGGTTCGCAAGGAACGGGATCGCATCAACGACTTTCTCGAATTCACCTATCCCGGGCTCCTCCTGGTCTACGAGGCGGACCTGAAGACCTGGCAGGGCTGTCGGCTGCTGCCCTTCGGCGGATGTGGCAAGAAGCCCAGCCGCCCGGCACGCCCGCAGCTCCCCGATCTGCCGCCGGCCCCCGGTGTCGCACCGCCGTTGGTCACCGTGCCGCGAACCATCGACACCCGGGCCGGGGTCGCGGGCGAGGTCTATGTGAAAGGCCGGGCCGAACTCGTCAAGGGCAGCGTCAGCATGGGACCCGTCTCGGTGGAACTGGGCCCTGCCGCCCCGTTCGAGGTGGAATGGGCGCCCGATGAAGGACGGATTCCACTGTTCGACGACACCTTCCCCTTGCAAGGCTTCTCGCCGCTGACCGGGACGCCGTTCATAATCGAAACGCGTTGGGAGCCTGTCCGCCTGGACACCACGCTTTCAGCGACGTCCGAGGCAGTCCTTGTCGAGTACCGCGAGAGTACGTGCTATCCTCCGTGCCATGAACAAGATGCTGAACGAAATCCTCCAGCGCGCCGAAGAGTGGCCCGAGGCTGCCAAGGTGGAGCTGTCGGCTATCGCTCATGAGATCGAATCCGAGTTGATGGCCGGCGTCTATTCCGCGACAGGGTCGGAGCTTGCCGGTATCGATCGAGGCCTCGCGGACGCTGAAAAAGCTCGGTTCGCGACCGAAGGTGCGGTCGAGGCCGTCTTCAAGAAGCACCGGCGTTGACGACAGTCGTCTGGACATCGGCCGCCCTGAGCGATCTCGACCAAGGCCCTGACTCATGCGGCCGAACACTATCCCAGGGTTGCTCCGGCGCTCGAACGCCGCTCCGGGCGGCCGTGGCAAGGATCTCATCCCGGCCGGAAAGTGCGCGCCTCGTTGAGGGACGGAAGGACGTTCGGGTGATCCCGCTCATCCGCTACCCCTATCGGATTTTCTACCGCCTCACCGCGGATCGCGCCGAGATCCTCCACATCCATCACGTGGCGCGAGAAAACTGGCGTGACTGAAGAAGCAACCGCGCCGGTCGGGTCCGAGACAGAGTGGGCGCTCGATGAAGGGACGCCCTGCGCGATTGGGTCACCGTAGAGGCCAAACTGTCCGCCAACGCCACGACCCGCTCTTCGATCTCCGGCGCAATTCGGTTCTTTAGATTCGGCTGGCGCCGTGACAGCTCCATCAGCGCCGTCTCGCCGCCGGTCTTGTACAATTCCTTGAGGCGGTAGAAGCTATCCCGGCTGTAACCCATCATCTTGCAGGCTTGGCTCACATTGCCCAGCTGCTTGGCCAATTCCAGAAGGCCGACCTTGGCCCGAACGATCTTTTGATCGTTCGTCATCTCGTGGTTCCTCGCTCGCTCGCTCGGAACCGACAATCCCAAAAAATCCTCAATGTCAGATTAAATCGTAGCTATGCCACCTTCGCCTACCCGCCAACCATCCGAAGATTCCTTCTCGGCATAATCCAGATCGTCTTTGATGCCGTATCTGCCGTGGCGGCCGGTCCGACGATCCCCTTCCCCCGCCATGGCATATCGCTTATAAGCGGCGGTCAGTCTGATCATCCAAGCAATTCGCGCCCCGGTCGGCCCATTCCGCCGGGGCGTCTTCACGCCGAGCCCATGCCAAAACGCACCGATATCCAATCCATTCTCGTCATCGGCGCCGGGCCGATCGTTATCGGTCAGGCCTGCGAATTCGACTATTCCGGCACCCAGGCGGTCAAGGCCCTGAAGCAGGAGGGCTATCGGATCATCCTGGTCAACTCCAATCCGGCGACGATCATGACCGACCCGGAGATCGCCGACGCCACCTATGTCGAGCCGATCACGCCGGAGATCGTCGCCAAGATTATCGAAAAGGAGCGTCCCGACGCGGTGCTGCCGACGATGGGCGGCCAGACGGCTCTGAACTGCGCCTTGTCCCTGCGCCGCGCCGGCGTGCTCCACAAGTTTGATGTCGAGCTGATCGGCGCCACGGCCGATGCCATCGACAAGGCGGAAGATCGCGAAAAGTTCCGCGAGGCGATGCGGGTGATCGGGCTGGAGACACCGCGTTCGGAACTGGCCCATTCCCTCGTCGATGCCCTCAAGGCACTGGAGGTTATCGGCCTGCCGGCAATCATCCGCCCGTCCTTTACCCTCGGCGGCACCGGCGGCGGCATCGCCTATAACCGTGAGGAGTTTCTCGAAATCATCGAGCGCGGCCTCGACGCCTCGCCGACCACCGAGGTGCTGGTCGAGGAATCCGTGCTCGGCTGGAAAGAGTTCGAGATGGAGGTGGTGCGCGACCGCAACGACAACTGCATCATCATCTGCGCTATCGAGAATGTCGATCCGATGGGGATCCATACCGGCGACTCGATCACCGTCGCCCCGGCCCTGACGCTGACCGACAAGGAATACCAGATCATGCGGGACGCCTCGATCGCGGTCCTGCGCGAGATCGGCGTCGAGACCGGCGGCTCGAATGTCCAGTTCGCCGTCAATCCGGCGGACGGGCGGCTGGTGATCATCGAGATGAACCCGCGGGTGTCGCGCTCCTCGGCCCTGGCGTCGAAGGCGACCGGTTTTCCGATCGCCAAGATCGCCGCCAAGCTGGCGGTCGGCTACACCCTGGACGAACTGGAAAACGACATCACCGGCGGTGCGACGCCGGCATCATTCGAGCCGACCATCGACTATGTGGTCACCAAGATCCCGCGCTTCGCCTTCGAGAAGTTCCCCGGCGCCGAGCCGCTGCTGACCACCTCGATGAAATCGGTCGGCGAAGTCATGGCCATCGGCCGCACCTTCCAGGAGTCGCTCCAGAAGGCGCTCCGCGGACTGGAAACCGGCCTGTCCGGCCTCGACGAAATCGAGATTGCCGGCCTCGGAGAGGGGGACGACAAGAACGCCATCCGCGCCGCCCTGGCAAACCCGGCACCGGGTCGCCTGTTGACCTGTGCCCAGGCCATCCGGCTTGGCGTCTCGATCGACGAGATTCATTCGATATCAGGAATCGATCCCTGGTTTATCAGACAGTTAGGGTCGATTGTTCAATCGGAGTCTCTGCTTCGCGCCCGCGGCTTGCCGGACTCGGTGGGACCGTTGCGTCGCCTGAAGGCACAAGGCTTCTCCGATGCCAGGCTGGCCGAACTGACGGGTGGGTCGGAAGCCGAAATAGCGGCCCTGCGCCGCCGGCTCGAGGTCCATCCGGTCTACAAGCGCATCGATACCTGCGCGGCCGAGTTCGCTTCACCGACGGCCTATCTCTACTCGACCTACGAGCCGCCATTCGCCGGGGCACTGGCCAGCGAAGCCGAACCCAGCGACCGGAAAAAGATCATCATTCTCGGCGGCGGCCCCAACCGGATCGGCCAGGGTATCGAGTTCGACTATTGCTGCTGCCACGCCTGCTTCGCACTCGCCGATGCCGGCTTCGAAACGATCATGATCAACTGCAATCCGGAAACCGTCTCGACCGACTACGACACGTCCGACCGGCTTTATTTCGAGCCGCTGACCTCGGAGGATGTGCTGGAGATCGTCCGGGTCGAGCAGACGAAGGGCACCCTCGTCGGTGTCATTGTCCAGTTTGGCGGACAGACCCCGCTCAGCCTCGCTCACGCGCTCCAGGCCGCCGACGTGCCGATCCTTGGCACGGCACCGGACGCCATCGACCTCGCCGAGGATCGCGACCGCTTCCAGCAACTGATCGGCAGGCTCGGGCTCAAACAGCCGCGCAACGGCACCGCCCGTTCGGCCGACGAGGCCCGCGTCATCGCCGAGAGGATCGGCTTTCCGGTGGTGATCCGGCCGTCCTATGTCCTCGGCGGCCGGGCCATGGAAATCGTCCGCGACCACGCCCAGCTCGATCGCTATATAGCGGAGGCCGTGGTGGTCTCGGGCACGTCGCCGGTGCTGATCGACTCCTATCTGTCCGATGCCATCGAAGTCGACGTGGATGCGCTCGCAGATGGAGACCAGGTGTTCGTCTGCGGTATCATGGAGCACATCGAACAGGCCGGCATCCACTCCGGCGACTCGGCCTGCTCGCTGCCCCCGCACTCCCTGTCGGCGGAGGCGCTGGTGGAACTCGAGCGGCAGACCAGGGCGCTGGCGATCGGTCTTGATGTCCGTGGTCTGATGAATGTGCAATTCGCCATCAAGAATGGCGACATCTACGTGCTTGAGGTCAATCCGCGGGCATCACGGACCGTGCCGTTTGTCGCCAAGACGGTCGGCGCCCCCTTCGCCAAGATCGCTTCGCTGGTGATGGCAGGGCAATCGCTCGCCGA
This sequence comes from Hyphomicrobiales bacterium, assembly GCA_024222895.1. Lineage (GTDB taxonomy): Bacteria > Pseudomonadota > Alphaproteobacteria > Rhizobiales > Kaistiaceae > Bauldia. The sequence continues at coordinate 6,614 of JAAEOR010000659.1, forward strand.
GTTCGACCTGCCATCGGGTGGGCCCGACCATGTCGGCGTCAAGGAGGCCGTGTTCCCGTTTGCCCGGTTCCAGAATGTCGATACCCTGCTTGGCCCCGAAATGCGCTCTACCGGTGAAGCCATGGGCCTCGATCGTGACTTCGCCGTCGCCTTCGCCAAGAGTCAGCTCGGAGCCGGTACCGCGGTTCCGACGACGGGCACGGTGTTCGTTTCGGTCAGGGATGTCGACAAGCCGAAGCTGATCGATACGGCCCGGCGACTACGGTCGCTGGGCTTCGAACTGATCGCAACCAGCGGCACGCAGCGGTTCCTGGAAGCCGAGGGCATCCCATGCACAAAGATCAACAAGGTGCTTGAAGGACGGCCGCACATCGTTGATGCTATCAAAAATGGCGAAGTCCAACTGGTGTTCAATACGACGGAAGGGGCGCAGGCCCTTTCCGACAGTCGATCGCTGAGGCGTGCCGCGTTGCTGCACCGCGTCCCGTATTATACAACGGTCGCGGGTGCTGGCGCGGCATCTCTCGGTATAGATGCCTACAAACACGGCAGTCTTGAAGTCAGGCCCTTGCAGTCATATTTCACACAACCTGACGAAGCCTCCGAAAAAGTGGCAAGGCGCGGTATTCTCTAAGAGAATTTCGTCCGTATGGTAATATCGGCCGGCTCGGTGGAGCTGGTAAACATGAGGTACTGAGATGGTGGACACGGTTCCGATGACAGCAGCCGGACATGCGGCACTGGAATCCGAGCTGAAACGGCGCACCTCCGAGGAGCGGCCGCGCATCATCGAGCTCATCGCCGAAGCCCGCGGCCACGGCGATCTGTCCGAAAACGCCGAGTATCATGCGGCCAAGGAAGCCCATGGCATCAATGAGGGGCGGATCCTGGAGCTTGAGGACCAGCTCTCCCGAGCCGAGATCATCGATGTCTCCAAGCTGACCGGATCGAAAACCATCAAGTTCGGGGCGACCGTGACGATGATCGACGAAGACACGGAAGAGAAGAAGAAGTACCAGATCGTCGGCGATGTGGAGGCGGACGTGAAGTCGGGCAGGATCTCGATTTCGTCGCCGATCGCACGGGCGCTGATCGGCAAGTCCAAAGGTGACACGGTCGAGGTAACCACTCCCGGCGGCGCCCGCTCCTACGAAGTCATCTCGATCCGCTACCGCTGATCCCGGAGGTCGCCTGGTCGGAAATCCGGCCAGCGGAAGACGCTCTGGCCATGTTATACCAAGGGTGCTTGGTATGAGGGTCCGGCCCGGCCTGCAACGCGGCGGTGAAGAATGTCGATTGAGCCGTCACGCCGGCTCAAGCGTCATCTTGTTCAACGCTTGGATAGTCCCGGCCGCGGCAAATGCCGGCGACGCGGAATCGGGCCAAGAGGCGCGAACCGTCGGGTCTTGGAAATGCCGACTGGAGAGGACATTGGGCACGGAAGATGGATTGCCGCCGATACTGCGAGAAAAGTACTACGGCTCACCATCGGCGTTCACCCCGGAAAGCCTGCTGCGCGAGGCGCGACGCCAGAAGTCAGCCGCGGCAGAGCCGGTTCCGAGCACCTGCCTGCTCGATCCCGACGGCGACATCGTCAGCCAGCTCAAGCGAGAGGGTCGCGCGAAACGCCATGAGGCATGGGTCTGCTACCACACGGATTTGTTCTTATTCGACCAAGACGGTATCACGTTCGGCGTCGTCGGCTGCGCGGTCGGCGCTTCCTTCGCGGTACTCGTAGCGGAGGAGCTATTCGCGTCGGGCTGCCAACTGCTGATCAGCATTACCTCGTCCGGGCAGCTCGCCCGGTTGGCAGCACCTCCATACTTCGTGCTGATCGATCGCGCTTTGCGCGACGAGGGAACGAGTTATCACTATCTCCCGCCATCAACGCACAGCACCCTGCCGCAGGCGATGGCCGAGGCTCTCGAGGGAGCATTCGACAACCTGTCCGTCCCCGTTCTGCGAGGCGCCACGTGGACGACCGACGCACCATTTCGTGAAACTTCGGATGCCATCGCGGCGATGAGCAAGCGCGGTCTGCTCGCGGTTGAGATGGAAGCTGCGGCGCTCTACGCGTTTGCCACCGCGCGGGGCAAACCCGTCATCTGCTTTGCGCATGTCACCAACCAGATGGGGCAGGTCGAGGGTGACTTCGAGAAGGGAGAGGCCAACGGTGCTGCCGACGGGCTGAAGATCGTCGTGGCGACGGCACAGAGGCTCGCGCCGGCCCCGCCAACATAGTCTAAGTTTAAGGCCCAGAGTTCGACGACGGGTTTCGTCTACCCACCGATTTCGCAACCTGAACCGCAGTGGTCGGCGTAGGTCACCCGTCCCCTGGAAAGATCTGCTGTTACCAAGTGCCTTTTGTCGGACCGCCGACCGGGCGTCCCAAGATACCGGGAAGGGCAACTCTTGCCTTGCGCCGGCACGATCGAGACAAACCCCGTGCATCGTCCGCGCCATCGAGGTTTTTTCGGCGCGCTGGGGTCAGGCCAGCGGCACCGGTGGCTCGTCCTTGAGGGCACGGATCACGAGGGACGTCCGGACGCTGTCGACCTGCGGCATCCGGGTCAGATCCTCGATGATGAACGCCTGGAACGAAGCGATGTCGCGCGCGACGCATTTCAGCATGAAGTCGATATCGCCGGAGAGCATGTGGCACTCCCGGACAATTTCCCACTCGCCGACCTTCGTCTCGAAGGTGATGAGATCAGCCTCGTTCTGGCTGGTGAGTCCTACCATTGCAAACGCCGTGACGGCAAAACCAACCGCCCGATCATTGATGAGCGCCCGGTAACCGGCAATAACACCGGCCTGCTCCAACGCCCGCACGCGGCGCAGGCACGGTGGCGCCGAAATGCCGACACGATTCGCCAGCGCGACGTTGGTGATCCGGCCGTTGGCCTGGAGTTCCCGCAGAATGTGCCAGTCGACCGAGTCGAGAGTGACCTTCAAGGTGAATAACCGGATGTTGGAGAAACGACCGCTTGTTACCGAATGTTCGGCGATTGACAAAGCAAAACCGTGCAATTGGCGGAAAACTGGGCCAACTTGACCCTACACGGCCGCGGGAGCCGAAAGTTATGCTAAACGCATAAACGGCGCTTGCGGAACACGGTGCCGAGTCCCTAGATCATCAGCGACATGGATTTGAGCCTCGGAGCGGCGGTCGCCGCCCCTGCCCCTTTCACGACCGACACCAGGGAGCGCCTGGTCATGCACGCCAAAGTCATCATCGTCGGATCCGGACCAGCCGGCTACACGGCCGCAATCTATGCAGCCCGCGCCATGCTCGAGCCGGTGCTGATCGCCGGTGTCCAGCCAGGCGGCCAGCTCACCATCACCACCGAAGTGGAGAACTATCCCGGATTTGCCGAGCCGATCCAAGGTCCCTGGCTGATGGAGCAGATGAGGGCCCAGGCGGAGTCCGTGGGCACCCGGATTCTGACCGACCACATCAATTCGGTCGACTTCTCCCGGCGTCCGTTCCGCCTCAACGGCGACTCGGGCGAGACCTACACGGCCGACACTGTGATCATCACAACCGGTGCGCAAGCAAAGTGGCTGAACCTTCCAAGCGAGGAGAAGTTCAAGGGTTTCGGCGTGTCAGCCTGTGCGACCTGCGATGGCTTCTTTTACAAGGACCGCGAGGTCGCCGTGATCGGCGGCGGCAACACCGCGGTCGAAGAAGCACTGTTCCTGACGCGCTTCGCTTCGAAGGTGACGCTGATCCATCGGCGCGACGAACTGCGCGCCGAGAAGATCCTGCAGAACCGCCTGTTCGCCAACGACAAGATTACCGTGCTCTGGGATTCCGTTGTCGAGGATGTTCTCGGCGACGACGGTCCGCCTCTCTCGGTAACCGGACTGCGGGTCCGCAA
>JAAEOR010000660.1 GCA_024222895.1 Hyphomicrobiales bacterium
AGCTTTGCGAGGACGTTGAACAGACCGGCCCGGTGGCCAATGGAAACCATGCTGGCGACCGCCCCGGTATTGAGCATTTCGGCCATACGATCAGCGAACGCTTCGGCGTCGGCCTGGTCGAAGGATTGCGTTACAGCGTGTGCAACCGACATTGATATCTCCGTTGTTGCGATTTTTGGTAGCCGGTGAGATACAGACCGCAGCACCGTGCCGTGAGAGGCCAAACGGACAAAAGAGGGGCTTTTGAGCCATTGCCAGCCATGACAAAAGCCAGAGGTTCTCCGGTTTCGGTCTGCTTGTTGGCTTTGCCCGAGACCACGCCTGCCACCCTTTACGGTGTCTACGAGGTCTTTCGTTCGGTCGGTGTGGCCTGGACCGACCTGACCGGAGAGCCGGCGGACGGGCCCGGGTTCGACGTTAGGATCGTGTCGCCCGACGGCCGGCCGTTCAATGCGGTCATGGGTGTCCCGGTTGCGCCGCATGCCGCCATCGGCGATGTGGACCGGACAGACGTCGTCATTGCCACCGATCTGGCGTTTCCCACCGACGCCAACCTCCACGGCCGGTGGCCGGATTGCGCCGCGTGGATCAAGAATCAGTTCGATCAGGGTGCAACGGTCTGCTCGGTGTGCACCGGAACGGTGTTGCTGGCCGAGGCCGGGTTGCTCCACGGGATCGAGGCGACGACACACTGGGCCGTCGCATCGTTTTTTGCGCGCCACTATCCGGAGGTCAAACTCCACCCGGAACGCATCCTGTCCCTCGGCGGCCCCGATCGGCGCGTCGTCACCGCCGGCGGTTCGGCGTCCTGGGAGGACCTGTCGCTCTACCTCATCGCGCGCTTCATCAGTGAGGCGGAAGCTATTCGCATCTCCAAGATCTTCCTGTTCGGAGACCGAACGGAAGGACAGCTTCCCTACGCCGTAATGCGGCGACCCGACCGCAACGATGACGCCGTCATTGCTGCCAGTCAGGGATGGGTCGCCGATCATTATAGCGCGGCCAATCCCGTTGCCCGGATGGTCGAGCAGTCGGGTTTGGCCGAACGGACCTTCAAGCGTCGGTTCAAGGCAGCAACAGGCTACGCGCCTGTCGACTATGTTCAGACCCTGCGCATCGAGGAAGCGAAGCAAATGCTGGAGCGCTCCCCTGAGGCTACCGACTCGGTC
>JAAEOR010000661.1 GCA_024222895.1 Hyphomicrobiales bacterium
ATCGAAGTGCCACCACCGCCACCCATGGAGATGATGCCGTCGATCCGCCCCGCTTCGTGGAGCTTGCTGACGAGGCTGGCGGCTCCCTGGCCCATGGCGGCCACGGCCTTGCCACGATCCTTGGCAGCGGCGAGCGCAGCCCGATCGGCGCCGGCCGCCGAGGCGACATCGGTCGCGACAATATCGGGCGTGAACGCCGGCGAGCCGAGCACACCTGCATCGATGACCAATGTTGCCACGCCATGGGACTCGATCTGATTCTTCAGGAACCCGTATTCCTCACCCTTGGAGTCGAGCGTTCCGAGGATCGCCACCACTTTTTGCGCCATCATCATCTCCTTGCCCGCGGGCACTCGTATCCCGATTTCGGGTCAATCGACCAATTCGGAATGACCCGGGCAGCGCGACGGAAGCAGCGCGTCCTTGTCGGCATGCATTGACGACGTCAGTCGCGTTCGCAGATAAAGCCTGAATCGTCACCGTTGTGAATATAGACGTGGCCAACGAGGCGCCCCGCGGTCCCGATCATGACCCATCCACGACCGCAGGCAGGGTCGTTATCGTCGTATCCCTCCCACGAGAATTCCGCACAGGCGGAACCGTCGCGGGCGCCGTAGCGAACATCGAGGAAGCCCTTCAGCGCG
>JAAEOR010000662.1 GCA_024222895.1 Hyphomicrobiales bacterium
GACTTGCCGTTTACACCCTGATTGGCGCCATCGTCGGTCTGCGGCTTTCGCCGGACGACGAGCGCAGGGGCGCCGACCTGTCGATCCACAAGGTTGGGGCCAATCCAGAGTCCGATATCATCGGCTAGCGGGCTGGATGTGCCGACGGCTTGCCGCCGTCGGCACATCTCTGTCGAAAACAGTGTTCATTTCTTAGGCATTCTTGCTCTCATGCGCTTCTGATCATGGAACATGATTGCCATAACTTATTGTTTTATATGATTATTATGACCATCCTCTGATGCTGGCACGCCGATTGCAACCTGCCGGTTAGTGGCGGCAAATGCCGCCCAATTACTGTGCATTGAACCGATACGGCGTACGACTCCGACTCGATGACTGCGCGGCCAACCGACCGGCAATCGCGGGGCGCCACGGTTCACAGAGGAGAGTATCCATGAACTACCGAATCCGTCAGTCGACTCTTGTTGGCGCTGCTGCGGTGGCCCTGCTCGCATGTGCGGGCGCGGCATTCGGCCAGGAAGAGACCGTTGAGGCCGCCGAGGTCGTTGCGGAAGCTAGCGAATACGCCCTGGCCGCCGACACCGCCTACATATTCAATACGTTGTTGTTCCTCATCGGTGGCTTTCTGGTGATGTGGATGGCCGCCGGCTTCACGATGCTCGAGGCGGGCATGGTGCGGTCGAAGAACGTCGCCATGCAGTGTACCAAGAATATCGGCCTTTACTCGGTCGCTGGCCTGATGTTCTGGCTGCTCGGTTACAACCTGATGTATGACGGTGTCGACGGCGGCTTCGTCGGCAGCCTGGGCTGGAAAGTGATCCCGCCGCCGGATGCCGATCCAGGCGACTACTCCGTTGCGTCCGACTGGTTTTTCCAGATGGTGTTCTGCGCAACAACCGCGTCCATCGTTTCCGGAGCGGTCGCCGAGCGCGTCAAGCTGTGGCCGTTCCTGCTCTTCGTCGCGATCATCACCGGCATCATCTATCCGATCACCGGATCCTGGCAGTGGGGTCAGGGTTGGCTCTATGAACGGGGCTTCTCCGATTTCGCCGGGTCGACTCTGGTCCATTCGGTTGGAGGCTGGGCGGCACTTGCCGGCGTTCTGGTCATCGGCGCTCGCCGCGGCAAATACACCGCAAATGGCGGCATCGTCCCGATTCCCGGGTCGTCGATGCCGCTCGCCACATTGGGCACCTTCATCCTCTGGCTTGGCTGGTTCGGCTTCAACGGCGCTTCGCAACTCGCGATGGGAACCATCGAAGACGCGTCAGCGGTGTCCCGTATCTTCGTCAACACCAACACCGCCGCGGCAGCCGGGGTCATCGCAGCGATGGTTCTTACCCAGCTGCTCTACAAGAAAGTGGACGTGACCATGGCGCTCAACGGGGCCCTGGGTGGTCTGGTCGCGATCACCGCCGAACCGTTGATGCCAACCATGTTGTGGGCGGCGATTATCGGCGCAATCGGCGGCATCCTGGTGGTGGTCGTTGTCCCGCTCCTTGATCGATTGAAGCTCGACGACGTCGTCGGCGCCATCCCGGTCCACCTGGTCGCCGGCATTTGGGGAACCATCGCGGTGCCGATCACCAATCCCGAAACAAGCTTCACGACCCAGGCGCTCGGAATCATTGCGATCGGTGTCTTTACGTTTGTCGTCAGCCTTGTCGCCTGGCTGATTCTGAAAGCGCTGTTCGGTGTCAGGGTCTCGGATGAAGACGAGTTGAACGGTCTCGACAAGGCCGAAATCGGTGTCGAAGCGTACCCCGATTTTGCCGTGAACCAGACCACCTGACTCGCGCATATTCAGGCGCCGGCGCGGGCAGAGCGCCGGCAATTGCTCAATCCGAAGGGTCGGCATCGCCGGCCCTTCCTCGTATTCCGACCCACTTTTCCCGCCGAGGCCGTCAGGGTCGACGATGGTTAATGCGGGCTTTACCAAACGGCGGATAGGGTTGACCGTTCCTGGACGCCGGACAGTCGCGGCAGCGGTCTGAGCGGTGCGCCAGGGTCGGTCCGGCACGATCCGAGGGTGTCGGACGCAATCAATTGTAGAGCCCGGGGCGGCCAATGCGTTCGACCAGATCGGTCCCACTTTCCATCTCCGGTGAGGCGACGGTTCGCCGCCTCGTCAAACGCAACATCGGCGCGCTGATTGGCCTCGGTCTGCTGGCGCTGATCGCCGCCGTGGCGGCAAGCCTTGCCACCTGGACCGCCGACGACCCGAGCCTCAGCCATGCCACAGGTCGCCAGCCGGGCAATGTCCTCGGGCTGCCCGGCTCGATCGTGGCGGATCTGCTCATGCAGTTTCTCGGGCTCGCCGCAATCATCCTTCTCCTGCCACCAATCGCGTGGGGCTGGCGACTGGTGTTCGGAACACCCTCCGGATTCGGCTTGCGCACCGGCGCTTCCTGGATCGTGTCGGTGCTCATCACTGCGTTGGCGCTGGCGACACTCCCGGTGTTCGGAACCTGGCCGCTTCCCACCGGAATTGGCGGCGTCACCGGCGACCTGCTTCTGCAGTTGCCGACCTTCGCCCTCGGCGGCACTCCCACCGGTCTGACTGCCGCATTATTCGGCATCGCATTCGCATGTCTTGCGATTTTCCTGATGCTCGTCGCTCTGCGCCCGGCGCCCGCATATCTCTATGATGAAGCAGAAGACCAGGCGGTTCAGCCGCCGCGTCGGGTTATTGCGGAAGAGGAAGAGCCCCTCGAAGAAGAGGAACCAGCAGATCTCCTCGACGACGAAGCCTTCGACAATCGCGACCGCGGAACGATCCTTTATGGCGCGCTGACGCATTCGGGCCTGCGCCTCTGGAGTGCCCTGCGTCGACGGGTTCGTCGCCGCGGCTGGTCGCCCTATCCCACTCCTGCAAACGACGACGATCCGGACGGGGATTGGGACATCGACGTCGTACCGCTCGATCGTCCGGAGCCGGACGTCGTCGAGTTTGACGAGGAAGTGTGGGAGGACGAACCGGAGCCACCGGCCCCACCGGCGGTCGAACCAAAACCCAAGGTAGCGAAACGGCAGCGCCGGGTGGCGGCACCCGCGGCCAAACCCAAACAAGGGCGACGGGCGTCTCGCGAGGCGCAAGCCTCGCTTTTTGCAGCAGACGACTTCGTCCTGCCGGCACTCGACCTGCTGTCCCTGCCCAAGGCGACAGATCGCAAGTCGGCCGTCAATCTGGCGGCGCTGGAAGACAATGCGCGCATTCTTGAAGGCGTCCTTGAGGATTTCGGTGTTCGCGGCGAGATTCTCAACGTGCGGCCAGGGCCGGTCGTCACCCTTTACGAACTGGAGCCGGCGCCCGGGATCAAGTCGGCGCGGGTGATCGGGCTGGCCGACGATATCGCCCGGTCGATGAGTGCCATTTCGTGTCGCGTCGCAGTCATTCCCGGCAAGAATGCGATCGGCATCGAGCTTCCCAATCCACGCCGTGAGACGGTTTTCCTGCGTGAACTTCTGGCGGCGGAGGATTTCGAGAAGTCAAAGGCGCGCCTTGCCCTGTGCCTTGGCAAGACAATCGGCGGCGAGCCGGTCATTGCCGACCTGGCCCGCATGCCACACCTGCTCGTGGCGGGAACAACCGGCTCGGGCAAGTCCGTTTCGGTCAACGCGATGATCCTCTCGCTACTCTACCGGCACAGCCCGGACCAGTGCCGGTTGATCATGATTGACCCGAAGATGCTGGAACTGTCGACCTATGACGGCATCCCGCACCTGCTCACGCCGGTGGTCACCGACCCCAAGCAGGCGGTGGTCGCACTGAAGTGGACCGTGCGGGAGATGGAAGACCGCTATCGCAAGATGTCGAAGCTCGGCGTCCGCAACATAGATGGCTACAACACCCGCCTCGCCCAGGCGGAAGCCAAGGGCGAGACATTGACCCGAACCGTGCAGACCGGCTTCGATCGCGAAACCGGCGAAGCGATCTACGAGCACGAAGAACTTTCCTTCGAGCCAATGCCGTACATTGTCGTCATCATCGACGAAATGGCCGACCTGATGATGGTCGCCGGCAAGGACATTGAAGGCGCAGTTCAGCGACTGGCGCAGATGGCCCGAGCCGCCGGCATTCATGTCGTGATGGCAACCCAGCGCCCCTCGGTCGATGTCATCACCGGCACGATCAAGGCGAATTTCCCGACCCGCATCTCCTTCCAGGTGACCTCCAAGATCGACAGCCGCACGATCCTCGGCGAACAGGGGGCGGAACAACTGCTGGGCATGGGCGACATGCTGTTCATGGCCGGCGGCGGGCGAATCCAGCGTGTCCATGGACCCTTCGTCAGCGACGAGGAAGTCGAAGATGTCGTCGCTCACCTGAAAGACCAGGGCGTGCCCGAATATCTTGACGCGATCACCGCCGAGGAGTCCACCGAGGCAGGCGACTACGACGCCCTCGCCGGCGGCGACGAGTCCAACGACCTCTACGATCGCGCTGTGGCGATCGTCGCGCGTGATCGCAAGGCCTCTACCAGCTACATTCAACGGCGCCTGTCGATTGGCTACAACCGGGCCGCTTCAATCATTGAACGGATGGAGCAGGAGGGCGTCGTCGGCCCGGCCAATCACGCCGGAAAGCGTGAAATCCTGGTCCGCGAAGAAGATGATGACGGTTTTGGCTGAGGCGACCTGCGGCGATTGGGGCACCACAGCTGGCCCGCTTGTCTCTCACTCGATGTGATCCGGCCCGAAGGATTGCCTTTCGGAGGGCATCTATGGCGTCAGGCGGCTCAATCGTATGACTTCATGCGCTTATCGCCACCCGATACCGTCTCTGCACCGCCGAAACCGCAACGCAGGCCGCATGGAGTGTGATAGAAGCGGGCTAGGCAGCGCCGCCAATTCGCCATATAGGCTCGTAAGCTACCGGATCGCGGTACCGGCCGAAAGCCGCCAGACGCCCGACTGTGGTCGATC
>JAAEOR010000663.1 GCA_024222895.1 Hyphomicrobiales bacterium
ACTAGAGCGCGTCCAGTTTAACAAGGTTCATAGCCTGCTGCGGTGAAGTAGTTTTCACATTCGTTTGGTTTGAAGAGGCTGATGAGGTCTCCGACGGCATTCCAAAGCGCTTCGATGGTTCTCTCGGCCTTGGCGCGCAGCAGCGATTTCAGCTTGGCAAACGCCATCTCTATCGGGTTGAAGTCGGGCGAATAGGGCGGCAGGAACTTCAGTTGTGAGCCTGTGGCCTCTATCGCCTCGCGCACGCCTGAAGCCTTGTGGGCCGGCAGGTTGTCCATGATGACAACATCGCCGGGCGACAAGGTCGGTGCAAGAACCTGCTCGACATAGGCAAGAAAGGCAACGCCGTTCATGGCGCCGTCGAGTACCATGGGCGCTGTCATGCCGCCAACCCGAAGCGCGCCTGTAAACGTGGTTGTCTTCCAATGCCCATGCGGGACCGGTGCCCGGCAGCGGTGGCCCCGTTTGGCCCGTCCACGCAGCCGCGCCATCTTGGTTGACAACCCGGTTTCATCGACGAAGACCAGCTTGGCCGGATCAAGATCAAGCTGACCGTCGAACCAGGCCTGGCGCCTTGTCAGAACATCCGGCCGTTCCTGCTCCAGTGCGTGTGCAGTCTTTTTTTGAACGTAAAGCCACGCCCGCGCAACCAATTGTTCAGCGCACTGCGGCCAATGCGAACACCTTGCTCTTTGCGCAGACGAACAACCATCTCGTTGAGCGTAATGTCCTTTTGATGCTCGATCATGGAGAGGATGAACGCTTCATGTGCATCAAGGCTTGAGCCGCGCCGTCGCCCTGTGGGCCGCGCTTCAAGCTCGCCGTCTCTTGCCCGCGCAACCCACCGGATCGCCGTCGAAATCCCAACGCCGAACCGGGCCGCAGCCCGACGCGCCGACATCCCATCACCAGACGCCTGTAAAACACGCGTGCGAAGATCGCTGCTTAATGCTCTTCCCATCAAAACCTCCTTTATCGGAGATGTTGAATCAGACAAACAGACCGCCGTCACTTCACAATCGATTCATCAATCAATGGACGCGCTCTAGTGACTTTGGACGAGGCGCAGATGCCAGGAATGACAGATTACGAGACATGACTTGGGCCCGTGGAAGTCTCGGCCGTCCCGGTTCCACATGACTGCACGGACGGATTTCTGTACGCCTATTGGCGGCGGCCTGCAGCC
>JAAEOR010000664.1 GCA_024222895.1 Hyphomicrobiales bacterium
CTGGTCGACAAGGCCAAGCCCAACCGCTTTGCCACCGGTCCAGAACGCGCCGCTAAACAGCTCCGGATCGTCGGACAGGGTCTTGCGCCGGGTCTTGACCAGGTCGATGAAGCCCTCGTGGATCTCGTCCTGCAGCGCCCGCAGGCGGCTGACGTCCTCGGCCTTTTCCGGCGAGAACGGATCGAGAATCGCCTTGTTTCTGCCGGCAGTATGGACGCGGCGCTCGACGCCGATCTTTTCGATCATCTGCTGGAAACCGAAGCCGGAATAGACCACGCCGATCGAGCCGACGATCGACGAGGCGTCGACAATGATCTCGTCGCCGGCAAGTGCGATCAGATAGCCGCCGGAAGCCGCGACATCCTCGACCGCAACGATTACGGTTTTTTCCTTTTCCTCCGCCAGGGCCCGGATACGCTGGTGGATCAGGTGGGACTGGACCGCGGCACCGCCCGGCGAGTTGATGGAAATCGCTACTGCCGGTGCCGATTTCATGCCGAATGCACGGGCCAGCAGGGGTTCGACGCTGGCAATCGACAGGCTCTGCCTGAGGCCGCCGCCAACACCGATCGGCCCTGCCAGCCGCACCACTGGAACCACGGGCCCGCCGCGGGAAATCAGCTTCCTGATCGAGAAATTCATGGGGAATTGGCACTCCGATTCTTCTCGTAACTGGAAGCTTTTGCGTCACCACCGAGCGCTGAGCCAAAGCTGGCGCGATCTGCAAAAGCCTCCAACCGGCTCAAGATCGGCGTTGGCGCGGCCTATGCCAACCGGGGCTGCTCGCCGCCAGCGATTTTCCCTGCCTGAGCAGCGCCTCGACGCCGGGCGTGTAGTCGCTACCGGCCTCGCCGTGCAGAACCAGGGGCGGCAGGATGCGCAACCCGGCGCGGCTGCCCTTGACCGCGCGGGC
>JAAEOR010000665.1 GCA_024222895.1 Hyphomicrobiales bacterium
AGCGGGGGCGCTGGCGCGGACGGCGGATTCCGGCGCGCTAATCGGACCGGCCCGTCGTGTCTTCGATCAGGGACCTGTAGGAATCAAACAGCATGGCGGCCTCTTCCTCGACCTTCCCGTCGAGCGGGGCCGGGCTGAGATCGACGTCCTTGGCCAATGTCGCGGTAATGGCCTTGAGCGCTGCAACGCGAGCGTACTTCTTGTCGTTGGCGGGGATCAGGTTCCAGGGTGCATGTTTGGTCGATGTGCGTTCGAGCATTTCGTTCGTGGCTGCCTCGTATTCGTCCCATTTTTTCCGGTTGCGGAAATCTTCATAGGACAGCTTCCAGCGCTTCATCGGATTGCGGAGTCGTGCCTCGAACCGTTCCAGCTGTTCTTCGCGGGTTATGTGCAGAAAGATCTTGACGACGCGCATACCGTCGTCTGCCAGCAAACATTCGAAGTCGTTGATTTCTTCGTAGGCACGGTTCCATTGTTCCCGGGTGGCCAGCTGTTCGACGCGCTCCACCAGGACCCTGCCGTACCACGAGCGGTCAAAGACCGAGATGGCGCCTTTCGGAGGCAGACGCTCCCAGAAGCGGAGAAGATAGTGGCGCTCCGAATGATACTCGCGCGGCGCACCGATCGGCCAGACTTTGAAGCCACGGGGATCGAGGGCTGCCGACATGCGCCGGATTGTTCCGCCTTTTCCGGCCGCATCCCATCCTTCGAAAACAATAATCGCCTGGTCGCGCGTGACGAGATAAGCCTGCTGAATCTTGCGAAGCTCGGTCTGGAGCTTTTCGAGGTCCGCTTCATATTTCTTCGGCGCAAGCCGTTTCGACATATCCAAGGCGGCCAAACGCCCTGTGCCGTTGGCCTTCGACTTACTCTTGGCATGCTTCATCGCTGCAGATTCATCCCGGAGCCTCAGGTGATGATACCATTTCTTTCACGGTTGTTGCCATGACTCGCGACGATAATCGTAGCTGGCGATTCGGCTCGGTTGACCGCGTTCGGAGCCATTCCCGACGCGAACGTGACCGACTGCCCGGCGGCCAACGACCGAACCGCGCCATCGACCGTCACGTCGACGCTGCCGACCACTACGGTCCAATGGGCTGTACTTCCGACCGGAACCGGCGAGGCGTATCGGGCTCCAGGATCGATCACCAGTCGCGTCACGTGATAATCGCCACCGGCGTCAATCACTTCGGCTGCGATGCCGCCGGCCCGGCGGACCGAAAACGTGTCGACAAGCCCTCGTACAATGTCGGCTTTTGCCCGTGGCGCGACCAGTATTGCGCCGTTTGCCGCGACAACGATGGCATCGGACATTCCGATGACACCGACCCGGGGTCCATCCGTGCTGACCAGGCTTTCGTCCGTATCGATTGTCGTTGCGTTGCCAACAATGACATTACCGCGATTGTCGTGTTCGGAAATGTTCCAGATGGATGCCCAGGTTCCGACGTCGGCCCAGTCGAAACCTGCCGCGATGACAGCTGCCCGGTCGGTTTTCTCCAGGACTGCGCGGTCGAAGGAGATCGGCTGCGCCGTGATGAACGGCTCTCGGGCCAGGGAGATGATGTCGCCATCGCGCCGGGCTTGCTCGACTGCCGTCGTTGCCGCAGCCGCTGTCACCGGGGCAAGTCGTTCGATTTCATCGAGCGCGGTAGCCGCCCGAACAAAGAAGTTGCCGCTGTTCCACACGCTGCCTTCGGCGATCAGTGTGGTCGCTCGGTCCGTATCGGGTTTTTCCACGAAGGCTGCGACTTCGAAGACCCTGTCGATATTGTCCAGGCCGGCACCGGGGCGAATGTATCCATATCCGGTCTGAGGTGAGTCCGGCTTGATGCCGAAGATCACGATATGGCCCGACTCGACTGCTGGCCGCGCCGTAGCGACGGTTTTCCGAAATTCCCCATCGTTCCTAATCACATGATCGGCGGCAAGAAAAAGGAGGAGATCGTCCGGGTCGTTGGTGGCAGCAGCTGCGGCAGCGATCGCCGCGGTGGTACTCATTGCTTCGGGTTCAAGCACGAGCGTTGCCCGGGTCCCGGCTGCCGACAGCTCCGCGGCGATCAGCGGCTGGTGTTCGATTCGCGCAACCACCATGGGGTTGGCAAACAGCACCGGATCAGCCACCCGGGCCAGCGTTGCGGCAAATGTCGATCGTCCACCGACCAGCGGCAGGAAGGGCTTGGGGACGCCGGCACTGGAGGCTGGCCAGAGGCGGGTGCCCGCGCCACCCGAAAGCAGCACAGGCACGATCTTGACTGTCAACGGTCTACCTCTTTGGCCTTTGTCACCCTATTGTCGGCGACCCGCGGGACGGAAGGTCTATCAAGCGCGATGGCAAAGCTGCAACCGCCGACTTCGAAGGAGAAATCTGTGACTGTGACGGAGGGCGATGCACTGGCGGACATCGAGCGTGAAATCGCCGCGTTGGAGGACCCATCGAAGTTGCTTGGCAGCCTCGATGGGATGGCTGAACTGGCGGCCGGAGGCAATGACGCCGCTATACGCTACGGTGTCGCCCGCGGTGTTGTCCTCAATCGGCTCGGCCTTCCCGGATCGGCCCTGACCGAATTGCACAAGGCACGCCGACTGGCGGGTGACATTGGCGTCCAGACCCGTCTGGCGGAGATCTCGCGCGAGATCGGTCGCGTTCACGCCTGGCGCGGCGAGACCGCCTCGGCCGCTTTGGAACTATGCCGTTCCATGATCGAGGCGGATGCCGCAGGGAGTCGTGCTGATCGAGCCGCAGTCGTCGCTGAATTCGGGCGTCTGAACCTGGAGACCGGGCGATACGAGGCGGCCCTGGCTGCGTTTGATGCGGCGGCTGCCTTGGCGGATCAGTTATCGGATCGGGAGCAGGTCCGGTTGCCGGTCAACCGCTGCGAGGCGCTCGCGGCGTCGGGTGACCATGAAGACTGCCTTGCTTCGGTCGAGCGGTGTCTGGCGGCGACGCCTGCAGGATTTCGTCGCGAACACTTCGTCATGCGGCTGCTCAAGGCGCGGTGTCTCGCTGCTCTGGGTCGACTCGAAGCGGCGGCGGCGGCCCTGGCAGAAGCGGATGATTGGCTCACCGACGACCCGCAGTCTTATGAGCGAGCCGAACGCGCTCTGGTGACGGGTCTGCTTGAGAGGGAGGCCAACCCTGATCGGGCGGCCGTACTGCTCGACAGTGCGCTCGACCGGTTTGTCGAGGACGACCTGCCGCGGCATGAGTTCGACGCCCGTATCCTGCTGGCCGACGTGCTCGCCAGCCTGGATCGCCAACCACAGGCCGAGGCATGTATCGTCGAGGCCTTGCGTCGCGCGGCGGCGCGCCAGCTCCCGGCGATGGCCGATCGGGTCCGAGCGGCGGCCGTGCGCTTGTGGCGGCCCGACAGGATTGCCGAACTCTCGGCCGAAGATCAGGTCGGCGCCGATGGCGGCGGCGGACGCTTTCTCGTCCTGGAGACGCTTGGCTCGGGCGGTTTCGGCGAGGTGGAACGGGCGATCGACCTCGCCACCGGCGGCGAGGTGGCCGTCAAGCGTCTGCGATTCAATCTCCACGCTGAACCGGACAAGGCCAGGTTGGCCGTGGCGACGGTGCGCAACGAAGTGGCTGCGGCGTCACGCCTTTCGAACCGATTCGTGGCTGCAAGTCGCTATCTCCATGTGGACACCGGCGGCAGCGTCACACTGGTTCAGGACTTCGTTGCTGGTCCGACGCTGCGTCGGGCGCTGGACGACGGTGATATGGATTTCACCCGACGGATGGCCGTGGCGGCGATGCTGGCACGAACGGTCCATACCCTGCATCGCGCCGGTCTTGCCCACCGCGACTTGAAACCGGACAATGTGATTCTCCGGGGCGGCACCCAACCGGTGCTGATCGACCTCGGTCTGGCGCGGCTCAGGGGGGCTGCCGACACCGTCTCCGGGCTCGGCACCAAATCCTACGCGCCGCCGGAGCAGATGCGCGGCGAGACGATTGAACCGCGCTGGTTTGGCCGCGAAGACGTTTTCGCCCTCGGCCGAATGATCACCGAGATGGCGGAGATCGACGATACGGCCGGCCACCGCCGTGGCTTGCTTGGACGGCTGGGCCGCCGACGTGCAGGTCGTCTTGGCCGGCCCCTCGCCGGGATGGTCGAGACCATGATGCATCGCGATGTCGCCCGTCGCAACGTCGATCTCAACCGCCTCGCCGATGCGCTTGAGGCGGCCGCCACGGACTGATTGCGATCAGGAAGTACAGGCGAAAGCCGCGTCGCCGGTGTCGCCGGTGGTGATCACGTAGAGTTCGTAGTCAATCGGTTCGTCTTTCTTGCCAAGGACGCGCACCGTGATCTGCTCGGTTGCCTCCGACGGGAAGTCGATCGTCGCAAAGGATGTGCCGGTTCCCGCGAAGCCGATCGGTTTGCCCTCGCGTAGCAGCAATGTCGACAAGGCGCGGCCGCTTTCGCCGTAGGCCAGGAACCGGTAGGGCCGACCGGCATCGACGTCAACGACATGCTCCCGGTAGGCGATCGTTCCGGCGATCTCGTCCGGCTCCTTGAGTGAGGCCGACACGAAGAAGGCGTCGATAGCGGTCTCGCCGGGTGCGGCACCGAGGGCTGCCGCAGTGTCGCAATAAATCTGCTGGCGGTGCCGGCGGAACCGCGGCAGGATTTCCGCCTTCCAGTAAGCGAGCCGCCCCGCGGCGTCGAATGATGCGCCGGAACCAAGGCCTGTCTGCAGCAGGTCGATTCGCTGACCGAAGTTTTCCAGAACGGCGCTCGGTTGCCGCACGCCGCCTGCATCGAAGACCGTCCCCCCGGACAGCACAGCCACCACATGGCCCTCTTCGTTGAAGATCGGGCTGCCGCTGGCGCCGCCGGTGGCGGGGATGCTGTGGCGGACGAGATAGCTTTGGTCGGGATTGCTGGCGAACAGGAAGAAGTCGGTGATCGAACTGGCGTAGCCGAACTTTACCGAGGGTTCAGGGTTCTCCGCGGCCGTGTGCTGGGCCGTTGTTCCCTCGACCGGATAGCCGACATAGGCGAGACGGGCACCCGGGCGGAACGCATCGAGCTCCTCGGGCGTCGCCAGGGGAAGGGGCTCGTGGAGGGCCGCCGCCTGATCCACCGACATAAGCGCGACGTCAAAGCCGGAGGGTTGCGGCAGATTCTCAAATGCGGCTCGAAAGTCCGGATCGGCACTTCGGGCGTCCGCGCGAAACTCCTTGAACGCCGAATATCCGGGGTGGATCCAGACGCCCGTGACCGTGTGGGCCTGCCTGCCGCCGGGGTGGACGACCCGGAGCGTACGGGCGCCTTGCGGATCGAAGGCCGCCGCAACATGGGCGTTTGTCGCGACCTGCCCTTCGGCAACCGGCCAGGCAGTGCCCAACAGCACGCGTGCACCCTCCCGATCCTCGGCAATCACGGCATATGTCGCCTGGCGGATCGTGTCGACGGTCGATTGATCGAAAGCCGCCGCGACCCGGTCCTCGATCTCGTCCTGCAGTGCCGCCAGGGTGTCGAGGCGCTCCCTCTGATTTTCGAGCAACACATAGGCGCCGACCCCGACTGCAACGACCGCCACGGCGACGACCGCAATGACCCGGCGCAGCGTGCGAAACTGGGCGCCGGTACTGGCCACTTTGACC
>JAAEOR010000666.1 GCA_024222895.1 Hyphomicrobiales bacterium
CGACCACGACCCGGCGCGATCACCCCGATCCCCTCGACGCCGGTCTCAACGAACCGATCACGCCACTGGGCCACGGTGTCTTGATGAGACCCCACCGCCCGAGCAGTCGCCCGGATCGACACCCCATCCGCCAACGCCAGCAACGCCCTCGCAGCCACCACCCTGCGATGCGGCTCCGAGGTCGAACAGGCCAGCCGCTCCACCCCAACCCGATCCTCAACCGACATGCCCATCACCTGAACCACGCCAGATCACACGCGCCCTAGCTATCTACCCGACGGACCACCAGCGACCACAACCCCGCAACCGACACCGGCCGTTCGGGCTCTGCTCCACTTCGTCCGCCACGTGCTCAGCGCTCCAGCGCCGGTTGTCCAGCACCGGAGGCCACTCCGCAGTAACCCGCTCTCTGGACACTTGACTCCCCCCTGGTTGCACCCCCGCCAAATGCGTGCGTGGCGACCTACACAATCGGGGACGGTGACGCGTTCGCCCCGCCGTGCTGCCAACGCTCACGTGACTTCCAGCTATCGGGGCCGTGCACCTGGGCAGCGATTCGGGCTGTGGTGCCAGAATGGCTCTGGACGAGAGGGGTCATGGGGTGGTCGTGGAGGAAATCGGGCCGAGGGTTCTGGAGGTTCTCTGCCGGGTTCTTCCGGTGGACGAGGAAGGGAACGGGTATGAACCCGCTCGCGACACGCGCTTCGAGGAGCTGATCCCGGGCTCGATGTACCGCGCTCAGCTGCTCGCACCTGGAGACCACCACGCTGTGTCGGCGCTCCTGTATGAGGGTGTGAGCGAGCTCGGAGGCCACCTCTGGGAGCAGGATGTACGAGCGCTGCTGCGAGTCGACGCCCTCCAACACCCGGCGCTCCCTGATATTGAGCAGGGCGGCCACAACACTGCGGAGGACGTTGCGTATGTGGTGTCCGGGTCGGCCGACTACACGATGGAGCACCCTGACGCGACCGCAGCCATGCGGAACGACCCGACCGGCTCCCTCAGACAAGTGCTCCTTCTCGCCGACGCGCTGTCTCTCCTGCACGGGCAAGCGATCGTGCATCGAGGGTTGCGGCCAGGAGCTCTGAACGTCCGGGCTCGCTTCGACGACGGGTTTGACATCGAACTAGCCCGCTTCGAGATGTCTGGCGTAGTCGCGGGAGCGGCGTATGACCCTGCTGACGCTGCACTCGCCGACCAAGCACGCGCTGTCGAGAAGGCGCGCCCTAACCGAGTGCTGGTCTTCGCGGCACCCGAACAAGTGGACTCCCTTCTCGGCACAGAGCCACCCCGGTATCCGGAATCTGGGCACAGTGACGTGTTTGCACTTGGCGTTCTCGCGTACACGTGGTTCGTTGGCGACCTCCCCGTCTCTCTCGACGAGACAGACACGGCCGACGATGAGGTTCGACGCGTTGCGCTCCGGTCGGCCCGTGGGCTCATGCGCGAGGAGGTCACCCGGACTCAGGTCCGTGGAGGCCTGCCAAGAGCCCTAGCGAAGCTGTTGACCTCGATGCTCGACGAGCTCCCGACCGGTCGACCAAGCGCTTCAGAACTCGTCAGCGAGTTGCGTCGGAACTACTCAGCGATCACAAACACGTGGATTCCGGACACGTCGCAGCCGCACCGCTTGATGTACATGCCGGAGGAGTTCCACAAGACGGTCGGCGCCTGGGGTTGGATCTCCAACGACCCCCACACGCCCGTTGGAGACAGTGAACTCCGCGCCTGGCTGCACGATGAACTCCGAGGCGCCACGCTCCTCGACATTGACGGAGGTGCTGAGGGGTTCGTGACCGACCGCTCAGGCAAGCAGGACCTCCTGAGTGCGCGCCATGTCCTGCTCGGGATCCAAGCCGCCTGGTTCTGCGCGAAATATCGTCCGAAGAACCCCTTCGGGGGCGGTCTTGGCGATCCATGGGATGAGTTGCTGCTCATCAAGTACGTCGTCCCACTTCGGAGGTTCAATCGGAGCGGCACTTCGTACGCGGTCGAGCGAGAGATCCCCGAAGTAGAACTGGTCTCCTTCGCCCGGAGTGCCAGCGAGCTGGAAGCCGAGCGGGCTGAGTGGCCCTCGTGGAAGGAGCTGCTGCTGTCGGTCGCGGAGCGGGGCGCCCGCCCCGAGTGGGAGAGCACCTTCGCCGACGCGCTCGATTGGCTGCTCGAGCTGCAACGGGCAGAGGCAGCGGCCGGGCAGTGGGAGTACGAGCTCGTTGCCGACCCCACCGACATCGGGTCGGTTTGGCTGCTCACGAGCCGGGAACGCGACCGACGTGATCGAGTCAGTCGGTCCTCCCTGCTCTCACACATTGACCTCGACTGGCCACCGATGGGCGACCACTTCGATGATCTTGAGGAGCGATCCGAGGGGCGGCTCAGACTCGTCCTGTACCCCGACGACAATGGCCCACGAGTCGACGTCGACTACGTGTCGCGGCGTGACCCCGACACGATCGAGGTCCAGCTCAAGAGAGGGCGGCCTCCATCCCTCGGCAGGGTGGAGGATGCCAGTGCCTTCCTCGACCGGCTCACCGACAGGCGGGAAACAGCCGCCCGCCGCGAGTTCCTTGCCAACCGCACCTTGATGAGCCAGTTCAAGCGTCCACGGACAGTTCGCACCTCCGACCGACGTCTCGACGGAGTACCCATTGATCTGAAGGGCGAGGCCCCCCGAATCGTCCGGGACATGCTCACGGCTCAACCGTTCTACGCCCTGCAAGGACCCCCTGGGACGGGGAAGACCACCGTGTCGGCCACAGCGGTGCGTGCTCAACTGCAGGTCGACCCATCGACGCGCGTGTTGGTCTCGGCCCAGTCGAATGCTGCTCTCGACAACCTCGCGTTGGGAGTCGTGAAGGAGCTGTCTGATCACGCCATCGACGTAGTGACCTACCGCGTCATGCCCGGCCGAACCGACACAGTGGACGAGAGGGCACGCCACCTCCAACTCGAAGCCGTGGCACAACGAGAGATCGCCGAGATATCCCAACGGGTGAAGAACGAGTTCCGCGAGCAGCCGGACGAAGTCGTCAGGGAACTCATGGCCGAATGGCTCCAGGTCCTTCCTGACTCCTCAGTCGAGATCGCGGAACGGGTTCGTTCGGACTCCTCGGTCGTATTCGCCACCTGCGCAAAATCGACCCCACAGGACCTCGAAGACCGCAGCCGCGTTCCCGGCTTTGACTGGGTGCTGGTCGAGGAAGCCGCGAAGGCATGGCCCACCGAGCTTGCCGTGCCGCTCGTCCGGGGTCTCCGCTGGACGCTGATCGGTGATCATCGACAGCTGTCTGCTCACCGCCGAGCGGACCGCGAGCGACTTCTCGTCGACTACGTCGCGAGCGACCGCCCCGACGCCGAGCGCCTGCGGGAACGCAAAGAAGCCATCGTTGAGATCTTCGACCTTTTCGGCAGAGTGTTCGACCGTGCCGTGGCCGGAGGGCCTGTCGACACCCTGCGCACCCAGTTCCGGATGCGGCAGTCGATCGCGGACGTGGTTTCGGACGTGTTCTACTCGGACATTGGTGAAGGAAAGGGGATCGCTACCGCTCCGAGCGCGGAGGCCCAGCGGAACGGCCTCACCGCGCCACCAGCTCTTGTGGACCGCCCTCTCGTCTGGGTGGACACGACTGGGTCGGAGCTGGTCGACCAAAGGCGCAGCAATCTCGGCGAGGCGCAGCTCGTCGCTCGGCTGCACGCACGCATCACCGCAAACTCGCCTGCTGATGACGTCGTCGTACTGACGCCGTATCTCGACCAGCTCGACCTGCTCGCTGGCCATGGTCTCGGCAAGTGCTCGCACACAGTGCATTCCTTCCAGGGTTCGCAAGCGTCCATCGTCCTGGTGTCCCTCGTGCGCACCACAAACTGGGGCACGACAGTCTCCAAGAACCTCGGCCATGTGGCCGATCCCGACGTCGTCAACGTCATGTTGTCGCGAGCCCGGACGCTTCTCGTACTTGTCGGCAACCTCAAGCACTTCGAGCAGGCGGGGGACCCGACGTGGACCTTGATCACGGAGCTCATCCGCTCCCAGGGCCACGTAATCAGCTGGGATTCCCCGTCATTGGGCGAGGGACGATGACGACGTTCCAAGTCCTTCTTCCCGTCACCCATCACGCTCTACAGGTGACGTCCTCGCCTGCCGGTAGCGAGACCCGTCTCGAGATGCTGGTCCTGCGCTACGTCCACCACGTCGGGACGACGGACGTCGCCCACGTGGCGAGGACCTTCGGTCTTCGACACCGGGTCGCCCTTGGCGTCGCACTGTCGCTGTGGCGTGAGGGTTCGCTCCTCGTCGATCTCCACCGAGGCGACATGCGAGTGACGCCCGAGGTTGCAGGCCTGTGCGAGAGCGGCGAGTTGGAGGTACTGAACGAGCGCCGTCGACGCATAGATGAGCAAGAAGTGGTCCTTGAACCGATCTCTGGCTTCGTTGGACTGTTCAAAGACACGATCCGCCCCGCCAAGGGCGCTGGCGCGTCCATCGCGCCCGCTGCCGCGGTCCCAACCGACATCACGGCGGTGATGCGGAAGGACCTTCTCGCAGTCGTGCTACGAGCCCAGCGCTCAAGTGACTCTGAGGAGCGACTGGATCGCCGCATCGTCGAAGTGGGCCTGAGCAGCCCCATGGCGAGAGAGATTTCGCCTTCCGGGGCCCGCTTCCTTCCTGTCGAGGTTTCGGCGAGTGCCGGCGACGATGAGGAGGACATCCGGATTCGGGTTCTGGCCGATGGGAGCCGAATGACGGCTCCTCAGCGAATCCGGGTTGAGACCTTTCTCCTCGATCTCGTTGATGATCGGCCCGACGAACGTCTTGTCTCGACGATTCGGAGCAACGCACGAGGACCCCTCATCGCTCCGCCGACAATCGCTGAGCGGATCGACACGATGCGACAGCAGTGCTCGGGATCTGTGACCTCAGTCTTGCCTGATCAGATCCAGAGCCAGCATGATCAGCTCGTTGACCAGGCAATTGCACTCGATCGCGACCTCTCCGATCGCGACAGGTCGGCGGCCTGCCCACTAGAGCTCCTTGCGTCCGCCAGCCAGATTCGAGCTACATCGACTGAACTCATCCGTGGAGCCCGCGACCAGGTGGTCATCGCCTCGCCCTGGATCAGGCGCACAGCCCTCAACACCGCCTTTGACGACCTCAGGGACGCGCTGGACCGCAACGTGGATGTCGTGATCCTCTGGGGCATCGCTGACGGCGAGGTCCTCGACGCCGACGTCATGAACATGTTTGCGAACCTCTCCGGACCGGCCAGGGAGACTCAAGGGCGCCTCCTTGTGGCGCGACGATCAGCCCGTACTCACGCGAAGCTGGTCATCCAGGATGACAAGGCCATGCTCTTATACAGTCACAACCTTCTCTCGAGTGACGACGGACGGACCGAGTTCGGCCTCCTCCTGTCAGACACTGGAGGGACGTCGCCGCACGTGCTTGGCGAGGTTCTTCGCTGGGTACAGAATGCCTATCCCAACTACCAGCAGGCGCGGACGTTTCTCCTCCAAGACGACCCGCCGCCGGTGACACCAGCGATCGAGCTTCCGACCCCACCACCGGCTGAAGGAGCCGACCAGGAACGCCATGCCTGGCAGCGCTCCTGGCAGTCGTTCATCGACAGGACCGAGCGCCGCCACCGCGACGTTGGAGTGCACGTCCAGGGGCTCGTGGAGAATCAGCGGCACCGCCAGATGCTCACCGCTGCGCTCCAGGAAGCAGACCGGCGAGTGTTGGCCACAGGTCAGCGACTCACCGCTCAATCGATCAACCAGGCGATGCTCGGCGAATTCCGCAGGTACCTCGAACGGACTTCCCATGGCGTCCTCGTCCTCGTTCACGAGTCCAATGAGGAGGCCGACGACGAGGTCCGTGCTGCCCTCACCGCATTGGCCGAGGAGTTCCCGGGCCGGTTCGTCGCCCAAGCTGCGGACCAGTGGCACGCCAAGCTACTCCTTTGGGATGACGAGTCTGTCATCTCAAGCTTCAACTTCTTGTCCTTCGAGGGCGGCTACCGGAACCGCGGATCACGCATGCGGTCCGAACTGGGCGTCCAGGTCAGCGGTCGGCCGTTCGCCGATCAGCTATTCAGTGCCGTCCTAGACGCCGCCCCTGTTTCGGGACTCAACGACGCACCTGCGCCGCCCGCCGCAGACGATGCGCCATTGAGAGGGCTGGCCGATCCCGCAGACTGGAAGCACATCCGAATCCTCCTTGGTCTCGATCCGCGCGACGTGCGGCGAGCCTTCCTCGCCCGGGTCAGTGAGGACCGCCGCAACGCCGTAGTCGAGGCTCTCTCTTCCGACGGTGAGTATGACGACCTCGCCGGGCAGCTCGCTGCCGCCGCTCTCGCCGACGGTTCCTCCTCCCAGCAGTGGGAGCACAGTCTCGGGATGGACGCCTGGGAGCGGGGCGACTTCCTCTTGGCGCACGCCATCCTTCCGGGAGACGTGTCCGAACCCTCGGCCCCGCTCCGGACCATTGCCTCTGCCCTTGAGTCCCCTTCAATAGCTACGGCCATCGCAGCGTTCGACCCGAACGACTTCCGACCTCGTGAGCACGACGCTCTTCTGATCACAGGAATATGGGCGCTGCTCAACGGCCACCCCGAGGCGCTCTCGCTTGTGGACCGCGACGACCAAGCACTTCCCGAACTGCGAAGGGCAGCGATGGACTACTTCGAACGCAGCGGCGGTCGGCCCGCACCGTGGGAAGACCTGCATGCCCACGATCGCGAACTCGAACGAGCTGAGCGCGTCGAGGCCATCCGCTCGACGATCCTCGAGTCTCTCGACCAGTTCGAGCGAACGAACTCGCTCAACTACAGGGAAGGCCGGCGCCTTCAGCAGTACTGGCGAGCCGACGATTCCAGCTTCAACCGACTGCGACAGATTCTCGCCGACAGCACCTCTGCCTCGAGCTGGCTGCACGAGTGGGGGGAGGACGCCGCCAGCTTCCTGGCGTCCAACTGCGGTGCCGGTGCCACCGGTGAGATCGATCTTGGCCGCCAACCCGGTCTACAGAAGCGCCTCGACCGTCTGTTGGGCCAGATCCGCGACTACGAACACTTCCAGTCGTCAGGTGAGCATCTCGACGGTCTGAACGAGATCGTCGACCGTCTCCGCACCGCACTTCAGCGCGAGGCGACCGAAAGTGAGGAGCCTTCCGATCCCGACCCGGCCGACGTGGTCGTACGGCGGTGCCGGGATCTGCTCTTCGGAGGGCACGCATGACTGACTCCGTTGAATCCACGATCGCAGTCCTTCGCGACGCCGTGGACAAGACATGGTGGGTTCCGAGCGGCACCGCCGACATGGCCGCGCTGCGGCGAGCTGCGCTCGAGGTGCTCGCCGACCGCCTGACGCCCGAGCGCCGATTCCTCCGGTTGCTGGAGGTGGGGGCGCTCGGAGAGGCCGAGAACCTGCTCGCAGCGTGTGGGGATAGCCGAAGAGCACTTGGTGAGCTGCCGGACGCCGACCAACGCCTTGCGGCAGCACGCGAGCATGCGACACAACGCACGCACGCAACCCTCGACGGCCTTCGCTGCCGATCCGAGCGACTCGGGCGGACCTGGGACGAGGATGTCGCTGCCCTCCTCGTATCCATGGCAGAGGAGGACGAGGCGCTAGTTCAAGCCGAACTGAACGAGATGTCCGACGCAGTCTTCGCCGCCGAAGAGGAAGTGGCGGCAGGGCTTGTCGCCGGTGGCGAGCGCCTGGACGATGACCACCGTGCATACCTCCACGATCTCATTGCCGAGAAGCAGTGGGACGCCTCACGACACCTGGTCGAACACGGCAGGGTCGACTTTCGATCGATCGACAGACCGACGACCCCCGCCCTCGCTCGCCTTGGGGTCGCGCCAGCAGCGGTCCTCCGCTCGTTTGCCCGGGGACAAGACCTGAGCCGCCGGTCGGACGGCTGGCGTGAGGCCGATCAGCAACTGATGGACGTCGTCTCCAGGATCTCAGAATTCGGACTGGCCAGCACTCTGGCCGAAGCCCTCCGGTGTGAAGCAACCGTCGACGGCGAGACAACACGCCTCCACTCAATCTTCGACGGCCCTAGGGCAGCCACCGTCGCCGTCGCGGACATCTGTCTCCGCAATACCGGACGTGCCGACGAGCTGTCAGTCACGATCGACGGGTACGATACCAAGGGATTGATCAGTCTCGAGAGAACTCTCCAGGTCCTCCTCTCACCCGGCGACAGAAGCTGGCAGCTCCTCCGAGTGACGGCGGATGGCTGGTCGGTCGACGAGGTCCTCGGCCTCACCCGGCCATCGGCGCCGGTCATCGACCGGATTGAGG
Organism: Hyphomicrobiales bacterium; assembly: GCA_024222895.1. GTDB lineage: Bacteria > Pseudomonadota > Alphaproteobacteria > Rhizobiales > Kaistiaceae > Bauldia. The sequence goes on from JAAEOR010000666.1 coordinate 8,314, forward strand.
CAGTCCTCGATTTGATGCTGCGATCCCCGCAGCTCGGTCTGGCCACGGCCGTCGCACATCGTGCCGGCTTTAACCTGGACTTGGCAGTGCCCTTGCTCGCCGCAGCCGTCCCGCAAGCTGGGCGAGATGGACGTCTCACAAGCGAGGACCTCGACGCCGCCCTCCTGCAGCCTGACGTAGTCTCAGCTTGGGATGGGTCGATGGCGCGATTCGCAGAACAACACCGGGACGCCTACCTCCTATTTGCAGAGGCGGCCTCCAACAACTACACGATCATCGACGCCGAGTTCTTGGCGTTGGTCGCCGAGGACGCCGGAGTGCAGAGCTTCGACTCCGCCGTCAGAGATCTGGAGGCGGCTGGTTTCGCCCTCACCGACGACGATGGGGACATCGTTCTTCATGTCGGGCCCTTGCGGATGATGCCCGACGCTGGGCGGATGTCGCTCGTTGACAGCGAGAACGGGTCGTGACCGATCAGCGCCTGGCGAGAGCGGGCCAGTGCCAGTGGCACCGCTCGGGGAGAAGATTCGCCTCCGACTGCTTGGCTCCGGGGCCTCACGGCCGGCCAGGTGGCACCGCACCTCGTGCAACCAGCGCGCAACATCGGGCGGGCATCTGGGGGCTAGGGCGGTCGTCGCCGGTCACGTGCGGCGCTTCGCTATGCCGCCGATTCAGCCTGCTGAGCAGGAATTTCGTCGATCCAGCGCTACCAGCCTGAGCGAGCGGGTGAGAGTAATCGAAAGCCCGTTCTCAGCTTGGGAAGCTGCACGGAGGGTTGGGCGCGATCGCTGCTGGGGAGGGGTCCTGAGAGGGTCCCGATGAGTGGTCCAGCGGCTATGCGGCGTTTGCTTGTGAGTACTGGTTGACGGTCCAGGCTTGGGCGAACTCGTTGGGGGTGAGATCGCCGTGGGCCGAGTGGGGTCGGTTCTTGTTGTAGTCGATGCGCCAGTCGCCGATGAGGACCTGGGCTTCGAGGAGGGAGTCGAACTGC
>JAAEOR010000667.1 GCA_024222895.1 Hyphomicrobiales bacterium
ACCGATGCCGAGAGCTCGGCGGGCGTCGGAGACCCGACCCCCGTGGTTCGACCCGTCCCGATCAGGCGCTCGACGTCGGAGCGAGTGATCCGCCCGCCGACCCCTGTTCCTGGCACATCGCCGGCCTCGATGCCATGTTCGGTCATGAGTCGCCGGACCAGCGGTGAGATGACGGCGCCGCCACCGGCGACCTCGGCCGCCTCGGCCACGGCAGTGGCAGCCGGCCGCGCAGGCGCAGTCACCGGTTCGGTGGGCGGAGGCGGATGTGGTGGTGGAACAGGCGCAGTCACCGGTTCGGTGGGTGCAGGCGGAGGTGATGGTGAAACAGGCGCTGTCACCGGTTCGCTTGACGATTCAGTCGCCGGCGGTGGAACAGGCGCTGTGGCGTCTCCTGGTTCCGAGACCACACAGAGCCTCTCGCCGACGTCGACCGTCTCACCCTCAGGGACGAGGATCTCCGTCAGGACCCCGGTGACAGGCGACGGGACCTCGGAGTCGACCTTGTCGGTGGAGACCTCGAA
>JAAEOR010000668.1 GCA_024222895.1 Hyphomicrobiales bacterium
ACGATCGTGCTGAAGGGGATCGGCGACGGTTCGATCGAGTCGATCGAGGATCTGATCGACGCCGGCTACGACCTCGCCTTCGACGCCTGAGCGCCTGCGGCCGGGCCTTCCCGGCCGCACCCCGAAAAAGAGACCGACAGGAGTAAGGATCAATGGCCAAGAACATTCCGGGGACATCAGGCGGTGCCGACAGCATCACCATCGGCTACGGTGTGTGGGATGGGGACCTCAAGGGCGGCAATGACACGCTCTATGTCAGCCAGGACGCCCGCTTCACGGTCAAGGCCGGTGGCGGCGACGACTCGATCGAGGCGCAGGATGGTGTCGCATCGATCGACCTGGGCAGTGGTGACGATACCGTATCCCTCGGCGACGGCAGGGCGACCATCGATGGCGGCGACGGCGACGACAGCATCACTGTGGATGGGGGAGAGTGGTCCCTCAAGGGCGGCGCGGGCAACGACACGATCTACGCCGATGACGGTATCAAGACGATCAAGGCCGGCGACGGCAACGACTCGGTTTCCGCGCCGTACGGGACCACGTCGGTCAAGGCCGGCGATGGCAGCGACACCATCTTCGTTGGTGACGGCTCGGGAACGGTCGATGGCGGCGGCGGCGACGATTCGATCTCTCTCGACGAGGCAGATTCTTCGATCGTTGCCGGCGGCGGCGACGATACGATCTATACCTCCGAGGGCTCAGCGACCGTCGATGGCGGCAAGGGCGACGATTCAATATACGTTGAATACGGCAAATCGTCGATCCTTGGCGGCGGCGGTGACGACACCATCTATGCCGCGCAAAGCCTCCAACGCGTCGAAGGCGGTGGCGGCGACGACTCGATCGAGTTTGACACTGGAGACAAGATCGTCAAAGGCGGCAAGGGCGCCGACACCATCAGCGCTTCCTACGGGCATGGCAAGGTCTTTGGTGACAATGGCGACGATTCGATCAACGTGTCCTCCGGTTCCTTCACGGTCAAGGGCGGCGATGGCGACGACACCATCTATGGAAGCGACGGGGACTGGAAGGTCAAAGGTGGCGACGGCGATGATTCGATTTACGGGTTCGACGGCAGCGGCGTGCTCAAGGGCGGCAAGGGCGCCGACACCATCACCGCCGACTACGGCGGTGACGTGAAGGGTGGCAAGGGATCCGACTCCATCGAGGTTACCGAATCCACGTCCGAAGTGGATGGCGACAAGGGTTCCGACACAATTTTGGCCGGCGGCGGCGTGACGGTGGACGGCGGCAAGGGCAAGGACTCGATCGTGTTCGACCCGGAC
>JAAEOR010000669.1 GCA_024222895.1 Hyphomicrobiales bacterium
CGCAACCCGCTGTTTCTGGCCACCGGACAGGGTCGACGGCTTGCGGTCCAGCAGTTCAGACAGGCCCAGGATATCGGCCGTCGCAATGGTCTTGCTGGCGATCACCCGACGGGCTTCGGCGCTGCCCGGTGCGAGCCGGCCAAGCAGGGGCAGCCGACCAAACGCATTGAGGTGACGCATCGTCAGCGGCAGCGCGATGTTCTGAAAAACCGTGAGATGGGGGTAGAGCGCGTAGGACTGGAAAACCATCGCGATGTTGCGCTCGTGGGCCGTCTTGCGGGCGACATCGACCCCCTTGAGAAAGACATCGCCGTCGCTCGGCCGATCGAGACCCGCCATGATCCGCAAAGTCGTGGATTTGCCGCAGCCGGATGCTCCCAGAAGGGCCGTGAAGCTTGCCGCACCGACGCGTATGTTCACGTCGTCCAGTACCGTCGCCTTGCCGAAGCGCCGCGATACCGCGCGAAGTTCAAGAACCGGCTGCGAAACCATCCAAAACGCCTAGCTGTAATATTTCTTACACATACGCTACAGCGACGTAACTTTTATGACACTTGGACGCGATATAGCAAATGATCAGCCGCACGGGAAAGCGCCGCCTCCGGTCCGTCGACCGTCTCCAGTCCGGCAACCTCCGGCGCTCCCGGAAGTCCGAGTACCGGCTTGGAAAAATGCAGGCCATAAGCGACCTCGGTGATGGTTCCGTAGGACCCTCCGATGGCGATGAGGACCTCGCAGGACTTGGCGATGATCATGTTCCGGGCTTCGCTCAGTCCGGTTGCGATCGGCAGCGCGATAAAGGGATTGGCAGCGCGCCAGTCATGGTCGGGAACCAAGCCGATCGTAAGGCCGCCCGCTTCAAGGCAGCCCTTGGCGCCGGCCTCCATGACGCCGGACTTGCCACCGCATATCAGCGTCAGCCCCATATCGGCCAGACCGGCGCCGATCGCTTGCGCTGCGACCAACTCCTCCGGCGTCGCTTCCCTGGGGCCGATGAGTCCAATCGGCAATTTACGTGCGGTGCCCGCCGGCTTGAGGAGCATCAGGGCGGCGCGCGCCGAAACTGCCCGGGCACCGTTTGGGCGCGGCGACGGTCGCCAGACCCACGACCAGGGATCGAGCTGTCCATGTGTGCCGAAGATGGTGTCGCCGGCGGCAAAATATTCTGGCTTGTCCATTGGCGTCGTTTGACTGTGAATGTAAGATAACTTACACACCGCTTTTAACCCGGTGATCTTGACAGATCAATGAACCATCCTTCCTTCCGACCGATCCTGACAGACCGGCAGGAACGGATCCTTGCGCTTACCGAACGGCAAGGCTTCGTCACGATCGAGCGGTTGGCCGAGCAGTTCGGTGTTTCCGCTCAGACGATCCGCCGTGACATCATCGCGCTCGCCGATGTCGGCAAGCTCCAGCGATTCCACGGCGGGGCCGGGCCCAGCGGCAACACCGAGACGCTGCGGCTCGACCATAGCTACAAGGAACAAGTCGCGGTCGAGGACAAGATCCGGGTCGCCCGCCGGGCCGCGGCAATGGTTCCTGATGCCGCGAGCGTGTATCTCGACGTTGGGACGACATTGGAATTCACGGCCAAGTATCTCGGCGCGAGGCGCGGCCTTCGTGTCTTCACCAACAGCATTCGGGCCGCTCTGACCTTCGATCCGGCGCAGCAAGACGTCATCGTCATCGGCGGGCGGGTAGCGGGCAAGGA
>JAAEOR010000670.1 GCA_024222895.1 Hyphomicrobiales bacterium
ATGTCGGAATCGGCGTTGACGCTGACGACCGGAACGTTGGCGACGTGGAGATAGATGCGGTAGTCGTCGATCGACGTATCCTCGATCAGGCCGGTGATCGCGTATGTGGCGTTGTTGGCGACCGCGTTGGCGGTCCAGGTATAGCCATCGCGTTCAGCTTCCAGCGCGGCCTGAGTTCCCGTCGCACCGGAGGCACCCGGCTGGTTGACGACGACGACGGGCTGACCGAGCGCTTCCTCGAGGATCGGCGCAACCACGCGGGTCACCTGGTCGGTCGAGCCACCCGCAGACCACGGTACGATAATATTGATCGGCCGGTCAGGCTGCCAATCGGCGGCCACGGCCAGGCCAGGAACAGTCAGCATGGACGCTGCAAGCGCAGCGCGAACAATTCGTTTCATCATTTCCTCCCTTGTCGAAACACGACACCCGGACACCCGGATCGGTAGGCATCCTAGGGAAGCAAAGGGTGGTTGTAAATAACTATTCAGTTATTTGGATGGCCTTGAATTTGACACGGGCGACGGCCTCGATTAGTAACTAATCTGTTACTTAATCGCAGCTCGGCGGCCGACAGGCCAGCCGATAAAGGGGATGGATGCGATCGTGGCAGAGCATCGTATCGGCATCATCATGCATGGGGTCACCGGACGAATGGGGACCAACCAGCATCTCATTCGCTCGATTCTCGCCATTCGCGCTGATGGCGGCGTACGACTTGCCTCGGGCGACCGGGTCATGCCCGACCCGATCCTGGTCGGCCGTAATGCCGACAAGCTTGCACGGCTCGCCGCTTCCCACGGCGTCGAGCGCTGGACCACCGACCTGACAGCAGCCCTGGCCGATCCTGGCGATACGGTTTTCTTCGACGCCGGAACGACCCAGATGCGGCCCCAGGTCCTGGCACAGGCGATTGCCGCCGGAAAGCATGTCTATTGCGAGAAACCGATCGCGACGACGCTCGACCAGGCGCTTGATGTCGCCCGGCTGGCCGAACAGGCCGGCCTCAAAAACGGCGTCGTGATGGACAAGCTGTTTCTGCCCGGACTTCTCAAGCTGGCGATGCTACGGGACGCGGGCTTCTTCGGCCGCATGCTGAGCGTGCGCTGCGAATTCGGCTACTGGGTGTTCGAGGGCGATCTCCAGCCCAGCCAACGACCATCCTGGAACTACCGAACCGAAGATGGCGGCGGTATCATCCTCGATATGCTCTGCCACTGGCGCTACGTCCTCGACAATCTGTTCGGAACCGTGGAGAGCGTGTCCTGTCTGGGCGCCACCCACATTCCCGAGCGGATCGACGAGTCAGGGAAGCCGTACACGGCAACCGCCGACGATGCCGCCTACACGGCTTTCCAGCTCGATGGCGGCATCATCGTCACGATCAACTCGTCCTGGGCCACCCGGGTCTATCGCGACGACCTGGTGGTTTTTCAGGTCGACGGAACCCACGGATCGGCGGTTGCCGGCCTCTCATCCTGCCGAGCCCAGCCTCGGATCGCCACGCCGCGGCCGGTCTGGAATCCGGACGAGCGGCAGACACATGACTTCCGCGCCGACTGGCAGGTCGTTCCCGACACGCAAGTCTATCCCAACGGCTTCCGCAATCAGTGGGAAGAGTTTCTCCGCCATGTCGTCGACGATACGCCATGGCAATATTCGCTGCGCGAGGGGGCCAAAGGGCTCCAGCTTGTCAACGCGGCCTTCGACAGCTGGCGACAACGCCGGTGGATCGACATGCCACAGCTACCGGACTGATCGCCATGCCCGATGTCAACCTGCCCACCGCCGACGGCAAAATGGAGCCTTATCGCTTTGCGACGGCGAGCCCCTTCCCGTCCAAATCGGATAGCGCGTTCAGCCGTGTCGCCTTTGCCGCCGCCCATCTGGTCTGCGACCCGTTCGCCGATGTCGATCCCTGGTTCGACGTCGCAATCGACTGGGACGCGACGATTGCATACCGACGCCATTTGTGGGACCTCGGCTTCTCGGTCGCCGAGGCGATGGATACCGCCCAGCGCGGCATGGGTCTCGACTGGCCAAACGCTCTGGAGCTGATCGAACGCGCGGTCGATGCAGCTCGCGGCGATGGTCATCGGCGCCTGGCAGCCGGCGTCGGCACCGACCATCTCGACCCCGCAGATGCCCAAACCCTCGACGATGTGATCGCCGCCTATGAGACACAGATGGCCGCGGTGGAGGCTGCCGGGGCGCCGGTCATCCTGATGGCCAGCCGCGCCCTCGCCAGCGTCGCCACATCCGCCGAAGACTACATCGCGGTCTATGACCACCTGCTTTCCCAGGCGCGCGAACCGGTGATCCTCCACTGGCTCGGTGCCATGTTCGATCCGGCGCTGGCCGGCTATTGGGGCAGTGATGATGTTCCTGCCGCAATGGCGACGGCGCTGGACGTCATTGCGGCCCACCCCGACAAGGTCGACGGCATCAAGATTTCACTTCTGGAAAAGCGGTGGGAGATCGAGATGCGCCGCCGTCTACCGGCGGGGGTCCGCATGTACACCGGCGACGACTTCAATTTCACCGATCTCATCCTCGGCGACGAGCAAGGGTATTCCGATGCCCTGCTGGGAATCTTCGACGCCATTGCCCCGGCGGCGGCGGATGGCCTCGCCCGGCTGGCGGCCGACGATTCGGCTGGATTTCGCGCCGCGCTCGAATCGACTGTCCCCTTGTCACGGCTCGTCTTCGCCGCGCCGACGCGCTTCTACAAGACGGGCATCGTCTTTCTCGCCTGGCTGAACGGGCATCAGGACCACTTCACCATGGTCGGCGGCCAGCAAAGCGCCCGTTCGGCGATCCACCTTTCCGAGGTCGCGCGCCTGGCCGACCAGGCCCGGCTGATTGTCGATCCGGATCTCGCGGCGGCACGGCTCAAAGCCTATCTGGCGCTTCAGGGGATTGTCTGACGATGCGGAATCTTGCGGCCGATGACGAACTGCGCTTTCTGTCGCTGAACACGGCTACGGTCCGTGGCCAGGGCGATCTGCTGACCATCCTCGATGCTGCCGCTCGTCACGGCATCTCGATCGTGTCGCCGTGGCGCGACCAGGTTCAGGATGTCGGCCTTGATCGAGCGGTTCGGGCACTCCGCGATGGCCGCTTCGCGCTGTCGGGCTACTGCCGCGGCGGCCTGTTTCCGACGGACGCCGACCACCGTGCCGAAGAGCGCGGCGACAATCGCCGTGCCATTGACGAGGCCCTGGCGCTCGGCGCTCCGTGCCTGGTCATCGTCGTCGGCGGACTGCCCCAGTACACGAGGTCGGACGCGGCGCCGTCGCACGATATTGCGGATGCCCGCGCCCAGGTTGCCGACGGATTGGCTGCCATGCTCGACTATGCCGAGTCGGTCGGTATGCCCCTGGCGCTTGAGCCGCTCCATCCGATGACCGCTGCCGAGCGCTCCTGCCTCAACACCCTGCGTCAGGCCCTCGATCTCTGTGACCAGCTCGACCCGCAGCGCAGCCGTGGTCTGGGCATCGCCCTCGACGTCTATCACGTCTGGTGGGACTTCGAAGTGATGGAACAGATCGCCCGCATGGGCCGCGACCGCCTGCTGACCTTCCATGTCTGCGACTGGCTGGTGCCGACCACCAACCTGCTCACCGGCCGCGGCATGATGGGCGACGGCGTGATCGAGATCCGCAAGCTACGCGGCGCCGTCGAAGCACTGGGTTACGAGGGCGCCTGCGAGGTGGAAGTGCTCTCCGATGACTGGTGGCGCCGGCCGATCGACGAGGTGCTGGAAACCATGATCGAGCGTTATCACACTGCCTGCTGACGTAGGCGGATCACCAGCAGGCCCGGCGAGCTATTGCTCCGCCTGAAAGACGATACGCCCCTTTGAGAGAGCAGAAGCTGTTCGCCTGACGCCGGGTCGAAGTATCCCTCAACCCGCTCGCCGTCAGGCGTCGTACCGTAGACCTCCCAGCACCCGCCGTCGGGCTTCATCCGCCGGACCTGCTAACCGGCCTCTGTCAAGCGATCGGTCAGCTGGGTCTCCGTCAGCCAGTCGGATTGTTCGACCGGGGCGCACTCGTAATACCAAGGGCGCCAGCACTCACCGGGACCGTCAACAGGACAAAAATCGTCAGGAAGCGTTTCATCGCAAAGTCTCCTTATTTGTCGACGCGTGTGGCGGAGCGACCATCAGGTCGCGGCGACCGGGCGCCGGGTCAGGCCCCGCCAGATTCGATATGTTTCCAGCGCAGCCAACGGCACGAAGTGCACAAGCGCTGGCCCGAGATTGTTGTGCACGAAGATCCAATGCAGCAACGTCGCGACGGCAGCGATGTACACGGTGCGCTGGAGCGCCTTCCACGAGCGCCGCATACGCCGAACCGACAAATCGTTGGAGGTGACAGCAAGCGGGATGAAGACGAACATCGCCAGCCAGCCGGTCCAGATTCCGATGGCGAAGAACTCGCCGAGGATCGCCCGAAGGCTACCCATGTCAATGATGTAAAGTGCTGTGTGCAGGGCCGCGTAGGCGAAGGCAGCCACCCCGAAATAACGCCGGCGCTTGATCATCCAGCGGACCAGACCCGATGTCGGAAACAGCATACGCAGCGGTGTCAGCACCATCGCAATAATCAAGAAGCGGGCGGCAAACTCGCCCGTCGGATGAAGCAATGCTTCACTGACCGGTTGACCGTCCTGCCCCGGGGTAGCGGCGATCAGAGCGCTGAACATCGGGATCGCCGGCAGGGCCAGGATCGCCCACAAAAAGTAGGGCGAATTCAATATGTTGCGGGTCATGGCGGCAGGCGTCCTGGGCAAGCTTGCTGTTATCGGCGCTGGACCTGTCGATTGGCCCATGCGAATACCGGTGACTCTATCCGCAACCTGTCACACGGGTTTGTCCGGTTTGTATCAATATGTCACAAGAACAGTGGCTCCCTTGCGGACCGGGCGAGGCACCTCCAAATAGGGTCAAACAGGAAGGGTTTAAGCCGAAGCTCATGCGGTATCGCACCATCCAGTTCCAACCCACCAGTTGGCGAGGCCGCGTCGCCCTCGTCCTCGGCTCGGCCCTGGCCCTGGCCCTGGCCGTGGCGTTTGTCGTACTCACCCTTGGTATCGCGCTGCTGCTTCTGCCCGTGGTGGCGATTCTGGTCGCAATCGGCTGGTGGCGCTGGCGCCGGCTTCAGGCGGCCATGCGCGAACAGGCGGCCGAACAGGGCCGGCGCAACGGCGACCCGGTGATCGAGATTGACTACGAGGTGCTTGGCGATCCGGATTCGCGGCGCCGGAGGTAGCGGCCCGATTCCCACCTGCCACGCCAGTGCGGCGCCCGCTCGAGCAATTGCCTGAATCGTGGCGAAGGCGCGAAGACCGAGACTGCATGGCCGTGCGAAGTCGATGGGCGAATGACCAACCAAAGCTATGTCATTGCCACCGGGCAGGCGGGGCGCGATCGCCTCAGGGTCCTGACGCGCGTGTTCGCAAAGACCACGGCGCGATTGCTTGATGAAATCGGCGTCGCGGAGGGAATGTCCTGTCTCGATGTCGGCTGCGGCGGCGGCGACGTCTCGGTCGAACTCGCTCGCCGGGTCGGGCCCGGCGGTCGCGTCGTGGGACTGGACCTCGACGTGGTCTCTCTTGAGATTGCTCGCAACGAGGCCGCCGAACGCAAACTGACCAATATTACGTACCGAGTGCAGGATGTATTTCAATCCGGGGATCTCGGTCCATTCGATATTGTCTATGCCCGATTCTTGCTGAGCCATCTTCCAGAGCCGATGGCGGCGCTGGCGCGCATGGTCGGTACACTCGGGCCCGGCGGGACTCTGGCGGTGGAGGACGTCGAGTTCTCCGCGCACTTTTGTTACCCGGACTGTCCTGCATTCCGTGAGTACGTTCGCCTGTACAGCGAGGCGGCGCGGGCGAGGGGCGACGATCCGGATATCGGCCCGCGCCTACCGTCCATGCTGCGCGATACAGGTTTGGCCGACATTGGAACGGACGTCGCCCAGCCAGCTGGAACGCGCGGCGAGGCCAAGTTGATCAGTGCGATCACAATGGAAGACATAAGCCAGGCGGTCGTCTCCAGTGGGCTGGCGTCGCAGGAGGAAGCCGCAAGCATCACCGAGCGGCTCTACGCCGAGGCGCGTGACGAGCGAACCGTCCTCAGTACGCCGCGCGTCGTCCAGACATGGGGCCGCAAGCCTTGAGCGCCCGACGTTCGGCTTCAACGCCAGCATCCGAGTGTGCGCCGAGTCGCGAATAACACCAAGGGTCGCGCATAGTGACCTTCATGGTGACCCCTTTGATGGTCCAAATTCGTCTGCTGACAAGGCACGTCTCGAAGGGCGATACGGCGTCATCGTTCGAGGACACAACGCAACGCAGCTCGGCGGCCGAACAGGGCCGGCGAAACGGCAACCCGGTGATCGGGATCGACTACGAGGTCGTCGGCGATCCCGATTCGCGGCGCCGGACCTGACCCGCTTCGAGCCGGCGCCACGAAGATCCACAAATTCGCTACATCGGCTGGATAAACTTGCCGTACACCCACGCCATGCGGAAGGCGCCGTTGCCGTAAGGATCGATCCACGTTTCGCACCACTCGTATCGCACCGCCTGCCGCTGTTTCCAGGCCGGCCAACCGGAAATGATATCCAGGCTGACCCCGCCGGTGCACTTGCCGGTCATCGAGAGAACCGTCGTGTTGGGATAGGCCACAAGAATCTGCGACTTGCTGCTTGGCCATGCTCGTACATTCAAGGTATCGCCGGGAGGCACGTCGACAATCGACCAGGCGTAGAACGCCGCGGCCTTGAGAGAGCTTGTCGGCGACAGCACGGCTGCAAAGGTGAGAACGAGGGCGGCAATGCCGGCCCGAAGGATCTTCATGGGTTCTGTCTCCTGTATGATGTTCACGGCATTCGCCGGAAAACGGGGCGCCAGCGTTGATCGACAGAATGCCGATCGATCGCTGAACCGTCCGTGAACGACGTCGACAGGTTCGTTCTACCTTTCCGGCACGATCAGGACGGTCTGCAGCGGTGGCAGCGTCGCCCGCGACAACGTCACCACCGGGAGCGGGCTCGCCTCCACGGCAAAGTGCTCGCCGAGCTGCGAGACAAAGCTCTGAAGGCTCGCCGTGCCAAAATAGTGCATGGGTATCATCAGCGGCGCGTTGATCTGCTGCAGGACCTTGATCATGTCGTCGATGTTGAGCGTGTAACCCCCATCGACCGGCGCCAGCACGACGTCGATCCGACCCAACGCGTTGAGGTGAGCAGGGGTCAGGGTGTGGTGCAGGTGGCCGAGATGGGCGATGCAGAGCCCCGAGACTTCGAAGACGAAGATCGAGTTCTGGTCTCTCTGCAGGGAACCGGATGCGCCGAAGCCGCCGCGGATATTGGTGGTAACGTTGCGGAGCCAGACGTCGTCGACGGTCAATTCATGCTTTGCCGGAACACCGTCTTCACCCCATCCGCGGAGCACAAACCGGATATCCGGATCGGGAAACAGCGTGTGATGCGAGATATGCGCCAGGTTCATGGTAGCGATATCGGGCGCCGCCGGTGTACGGGTCGCATCCGAATAATCCGTCACGGCGGTGACGCCCAGCGGGCTTTCGATCAGAAAGCTTGCATGGCCGAGGAATGTGAGCCGGACTTCGCCCGACTGAAGCGCCGCGACGTCGTAGGACGCCGGAACGGGGCTTTCATTCGATGCGATGAAGCGCGGGCAGCGCTCGGGCTCAACCTGCGCGTAAGCCGGCAGGGACGAGAAGCCTGCCAGACAAACCGCCGTGAAAAGGGTACTCCGGATCAGCGAGCTCACGACCAGCCTCCACCAGTCCCACGCGCCCCCGCTTCGCCGGAGGCGACTGTGGCACGGGTCGCACCCGGCGCCAAGGGCCACTTCGATCAGGCCGCGTCAGTCGGTGAAATACCGGTCATAGTCTGACACCAGAAGATGCAATGGTGGCTCGTCCTCCTCGATTTCGGCAAAACGGCCGATCGGCTCGGCAAACACATTGTCGGTCATGTCGTCATTCACGGTGGAGACTTCGCCGTAAAGGATATCCGCGTCCTCAGCCCAGAAGCGATGCCAGACACCTGGTTGCAGCGTCACGCTCTCACCCGGCGCCAGGCGTAGCAGCCCGCCCGGAGGCAGACGACGCTCCATGCCATCGGTCTGAACAACCACCTCTGCCTCGCGGTCTACGTCCCCCGCGCCGTCCGACATGAACAGCTCGAAGACAGCCCGGCCACCGCCGCGATTGATAATGTCCTCGGCCTTGATGTCATGGCGATGCAGCGGGGTCATCTGGCCCGGATGGGAGATCAGCAGTTTCTCGGCGTAGAGCATCCCCCGACCGGTAGCCAGCGCCGCCGGATCCCCGTTGCGGAGTGTGAACAGAAACAATCCGAAGTGCTCATAGTCGCCGCCACCGAAATCGGTAACGTCCCAGCCCAGCCGAGCCGTAACAATTCCCGCAGCTTCGTTGCGGTACTTCCTGAACTGATCGGGGCTCCAATAGGCAAATGGCGGCAGCGTGAATCCGAACGAGCGAACGAAGGCGTCCGCACTTCGAATGATCTCGTTGACCCTCGATCGTTTCATCCCCTGCGTCATGAACTGCGCCCCCCTCCTGCCTGGTGAACAAATCTGCCGCGGCCATGATACCTTGAGACAACGGCGCTGCAATTTCCGGCGATATAAACTTCACTCCGGGCACGATTGAGCGTGTGCGAAAAGCCGCGTCCGGGCAAAAAGCGAGGAGGACGCCTTGAACGACATGCCGGCGGCACCTGGCGCGACGCGGCGCGGCAGTTCCAAGGCGGCGGCCGTCTACGAGCATTTGCGAGCGGCCATCGTCCAGTTGGAGCTAGCACCGGGTGTTCGCATTGACAAACCGGCTATTTGCGCCCGACTGGGGGTGTCTCGCCAGCCGCTGGCGGAGGCCGTGGCGCGTCTGGCAGAGGAGCGGCTTGTGCGCATCGAGCCGCAGAGGGGCACGTTTGTGACCCGCATCCGCATAAGCGACGTGGCAGCCGCTAATTTTGTTCGCCGCTCGCTTGAGGTCGCAACCGTGGAAGCCGTCGCTGCCCATGTGGACGACGATTTGCTTCAACGCCTCGACCGGATTGTTGGCCGCCAGGACGCGGCGCGGCAGGCGGAGGATTTCGAGGAGTTTTATCGCCTCGACATTCGCTTCCATGGCGCCCTTCAGGACGCTCTCGCCATGGATCCGGTCGCCGAGGTGGTCGAGACGTCACGAGCGCAGCTGGAACGGGCGCGCCGGCTCCTCCTGCCAAACCCCAGTCGAATCACCGATACAGTCCGGGAGCATCTGGCGATACACGCAGCCCTGAGAGCTCGTGACCCGACCGCCGCGATGACAGCCATGGCGGCGCATCTCAACGGTGGAATGGCCCACCTTCAGGATTTTGCCACCCGGCGGCCGGAGCTCTTCGAGGCCTAGCTTTAGATTATGCCAACTGCAACGAATTCGATGGAAATCGAAGGTATCGTGGTCAACCGGCGTCACGGATGGCCGGTAGTGCCGGCGCAGGCGCAGGCGCCGGCCCGGGCCGGCTCTTGGCATCGAGCCGAAGTCGATCGATCTCGGCTTTCTCGTCTCGCGCCAACCGCCGCCAGCGACCCTGTCCGAACCAGGCGGCCATGCCACCAACCAACACGCCGAGCACCAGCGCAACAAACAGAAGTACGAACAGCGGTACGGAAACCGAAAGCGTTGAGGACGCGGCTGAGAACGGGTCAATCGACAGCACGACAAGGTGACGATTTGCGACAAACCCGACGATCAGCAAAATCGCAAGCGGCACGACCAGAACATAGAAGGCGATCCGTCGCATGGTTGTCGGCACTCGTGTCTCGCGGCGAACGCCGGCACGACCGGCGAAGCCGCGCCTCAGGGGTTCAAACGCTCACGCATTTCCTTGCCGGTCTTGAAGAACGGCACGAACTTCTCCGTCACCTCGACCCGGGTCCCGGTGCGCGGGTTACGCCCGACCCGCGCAGGTCGATTCTTCACCGAAAACGCCCCGAAACCACGTAGCTCTACGCGATCACCCCGCGCCAAAGCGGCCGTGATCTCGTCGAGTATCGCGTTGACGATGTGCTCGACATCCCGCTGATAGAGGTGCGGATTCTGTTCGGCTATGTGCTGAACCAGCTCGGACTTGATCATTGATACGCCCCTTTTGCGGGTCCGTGGCTCCCGCTCGGATGAGCCTGCCAAACGGACATCAGACCGTCAACCGCGAGCAGGCGCTCGATGATACCGCTGCCGGCCTCTTCCGGCAGGATTCCCAGCCGATGGGCGAGCCAAAGTGTCGCGGCATCGGCGGAGAACCAGCTGCGGTTCGGATCGACCGGCTGCCAGTCCCGGATTGGCAACTCGCGGTCGACACCTTCGCCGGCAAGCCAATCCAGCGCTTCTTCCTCGCCGCCGATTGCGTCAATGAGACTGGCGTCAAGTGCCTGTCGACCGGTGAAAATCCGACCATCCGCAAGAACAAGCGCATCGCTCCGCGCCAATTCACGCCGTTCGGCGACGATATCGACAAACCAATCGTAGCTGTCCCGGACAATCCCCTCGACGACCGCCAACGCCTCAGGCGAAGGCGGACCGAACAATGACGGCGCGGCCTTGAGCGGCGCGCTCTTGACCTCCTCCACATCGATCCCAAGCTTGTCGAGCAGGCCCCCGACTTGCGGATATTGGAAGATCACGCCGATCGATCCGGTGATGGTTGTCCGGCGGGCAATAATCTGATCGGTGGCGATTGCAGCCATATACGCTGCCGATGCTCCAAC
>JAAEOR010000671.1 GCA_024222895.1 Hyphomicrobiales bacterium
GGTGCCACGCTGCAGCGCCTGAAACAGCTCGCCGGTCGGGACGATCTGGTCGGCGAAGAACAGTTCGATCTCCATCTCGCCATTGGCGGCGCTGTTGACGAAATCCACCATCGGTTTGGTCACGTGCTCGCCAAGGGCACCACCGGCATAAGTCTGGAGGCGCCACTTGATCGGGGCCTGCGCCTTGACGATCGCCGGGGCGGCCAGCACGGCCGCACCGCCGATGCCGGCGGTCTTCAGAAATTTACGTCTTGAGGTCATCTCTAGTCTCCTGTTGCTGGTTGATGAAAAGTCACTCCGTTGCAGAGTTTTTCTGAAATCAATTGCCGTAGACCTGATTGGGAAGCCAAAGGGCGATGCCCGGGAAGGTCATTACCGTTGCCAGGGCCAACACCATCACAAAGACGAAGGGGATGATCGACCGATAGATGTCGTGGATCGTAATTTCCGGCGGCGCCATGGCCCGCATCAGGAACAGATTGTAGCCGAAGGGCGGTGTCATGTAGGCGATCTGGCAAGTGATCGTATAGAGCACGCCGTACCATACCAGATCGAAGCCAAGCGCGCCGACGAGCGGTACGTAGAGCGGCGCGACAATGACCAGCATCGCCGTGTCGTCAAGAAACGTACCCATGACGATGAATGACAGCTGCATCAGGATCAGGATCATCCACGGCGACAGACCCATTTCCTCGGTGAACAGATTGTTGATCGCCTTGACCGCGCCGAGGCCATCGAAAACAGCACCGAAAGCGAGGGCAGCCAGGATGATCCACATGAACATGCAGGAGACGCCGAGGGTGTTGCGTACCGAATTCTCAAACACTTCCCGTGTCATGCGGCCTTTCAATACCGCGGCCAGGAACGCTGCGATGGCGCCGATGGCGGAGCTTTCGACCAGCGAGGTCCAGCCTCTGACGAACGGCACCATCATCACGAAGAAGATGACCAGCGGCAACAGGCCGGCGCGCAGGAGACGTAGCTTCTCCGACCAACTGACATTCTGTCGTTCCTCTTTCGGCAGAGTCGGGCCGAGAGACGGCGTGATCCAGCACCGGATCGCGATGTAGAGGATGAAGAGCCCCGCCATCATCAGACCGGGAAAGACGCCTGCGAGCCAAAGCTGACCGACCGGCTGGCGGGCGATCATCGCGTAAAGCACCAGAACCACCGATGGCGGCACGAGGATGCCGAGCGACGATCCGGCCTGAATGACGCCGGTGACCATGCGTTTGTCATAGCCGCGTCTGAGCAACTCCGGCAGCGCGATGGTGGCGCCAATCGCCATGCCGGCGACCGAGAGTCCGTTCATTGCCGAGATCAACACCATCAGCCCGATGGTGCCGATCGCAAGGCCGCCCGAAAGGCCGCCCATCCAGACATGAAACATACGATAGAGGTCGTCCGCGATCTTGGACTCCGACAGGACGTAGCCCATGAAGATGAACATCGGCAGGGTCAGTAGCGGGTACCACTTCATCAGCTTGATCGCGGCGGCAAAGCCGAGGTCGTAGCCGCCCCGGTCGCCCCACAGGAGCAGCGCCGCGATCACCGCCACGAAACCGATTGCGCCGAAGACCCGCTGACCGGTCAGCAGCATCACCATCATGGTGGAGAACATCAAAATGGCGATGAAGTCGTATGACATCAGGCTTCACCCTCGCGGATGAAGAGAACGCTCTTGAACAGTTCGGACACCGCCTGCAGCAGCATCAGGAAAATGCCGATACACATGATCACCTTCACGGGCCAAAGATAGGCGCGCCAGGCAGTGGCGCTGCGCTCCAAATGGCCGAGTTCGGCGGCCGCGGCCTCCGGCCCGCCGGTCACGAAGGCACCGATCAGCGTGCCATAGAAGCCGAACGCGTCGTTGGAGAAATGGCCGAGCGAATAGGCCGTTGAGCTGAGCGCGCCCCAAAGCAATACGACCAGATAGAAGATCAGAAACAACACCGTGAACGCGTCGGTCCAGGCTTTGCGGCGCGGTGACCAGGCGCTGTAGAACAGATCCATGCGCACATTCGATCCGAGCTGGATCGAATAGGGTCCTCCCAGCATGTAGAAAGCAACCATCGCGAACTGCGCCATCTCGAGCGTCCACAACGATGGCACGAACAACACCTTGGACATCGACGACCAGAGCAGGATCGCCATCATCACGAACAGGATATACATCGCGAAGCGGCCAATGCGTCGGTTGATGCTTTCGACCACGCGCACATAAGCCCTGATCGGCTTAGACATGGCGCAACTCCCCGGCGCGGGGCAGGTCCTCGGGATATGACGAAGCCGGGTTCGTGGCGGCGTGGAATCGGAGCCCGATCATGCGACGGCGTGTCCTGCCGGGCGTGCCGGCTCAAGCGACTCCAGCAATGCGGAGAGCCGGTCGGCCCACCGCTGCTGTCCGTCTTGGTCGGCAATCTCGTCGTTGCGGATCTCGAACATGACCGCGGGCAAGTTGGCGCGGCGGCGATGGCGGGCAAGTGTGTAGTAGACGCGATCCGCCGGTGCGTATGGCTGATTGATGCCGATCGTCAGGCCGGGTTCGTTGCCGAGTCCGGCGATGACGGAGTCAGCGAGCCGGCGATCGTCGCCGAAGACGATGCCAACCTGCCACGGCCGGGATTCGCCATGCCAGAGCGGGGTGAACGAATGGACCGCAAGCAGGGCGCTGGATCGTCCCGTCGCCGCCCGTCGGCTCAGGCAGGCGTCGATGGCGGCATGGTAGGGGGCGTGGACGGTCGCCAGCCGCCGCTCGCGCTCGTTGGTGGCGAGGGCCTCGTTGCCCGGCACCGCGCGTCCTTCGGTCTCGGTGGTGATCAGGTCGTGCGCGGCCGGGTCGCGATTGCAGTCGATCACCAGC
Organism: Hyphomicrobiales bacterium; assembly: GCA_024222895.1. GTDB lineage: Bacteria > Pseudomonadota > Alphaproteobacteria > Rhizobiales > Kaistiaceae > Bauldia. The sequence goes on from JAAEOR010000671.1 coordinate 2,864, forward strand.
CGGGACATGTTCGGCCAGATCAGCGGCGCGTCAAGCTTGGCCGCCATCCGGCGGGCGACGCCGAGGGCGCCGGGATCCCAGGCGATATGCGATGTCAGGTCGTCGGCCGTCAGGCCGAGCGAACCGTAGAAGCGGGGCAGATGGCTGGAGGCGTGGTCACACAGCACCACGAAGGCGCCGGCGCCCTCCGGATTCTCCACGACAATCGGTGCCTCGCCGTCGCCGGCCATTCCCGCCCTCGTTTTGGCTCAGTCACCGCGCAACTGTAAGGATCGTTACAAAGTGGCTTTTCCACCCGCCTTCTGTAACATCTCATACGGAGTTCCGGCGGTTGTCAATTGGCGGGGTCGTCAAAAGAGGCACGGGGTATGACTACGACAGAATTGCCACTTGCAGAGCGGGTGCGCGGGAGTCTCTCCGAGCTGACGCGCTCGGAGCGACGGGTCGCGCAGACGCTGCTTGCCAATTATCCGTTACAGGGACTGGAAACGGCGGCTCAGTTCGCCGGGGCGGCCGGTGTCAGCACGCCTTCGGTCCTTCGCTTCGTGGCGCGTATCGGATTTGCTTCCTATGCCTCGTTCCAGCGTCGGGTCATGGAAGAGGTTGAGGCTCAACTTCAGTCGCCGCTCGCCAAGACGGGTCCGATTCAGGCTGATGTCGACGCTGGGCCTCAGCCGCATCAGACATTTGCTAAGGCGATCGCAGACAACGTACTCGCCACATTTCGCCACCTTCCGCTCGATGAACTCGATGCCGTCGCGGACATCCTCGCCGATGCCCGCCGGCCGCTTCATTTGCTTGGTGGCCGGTTTACCGATCCGGTTGCGTACTACATGACCGCTCATCTGAGGATTCTCCGACCCAATGTCATGCACATTGCCGGCCAGCCTGACAACTGGCGCGATCAGCTCATTGACATGAGCGGTCGCGATGCGCTCTTCCTGATCGATATTCGCCGCTACCAGAACGACCTGTGCGACCTGGCGGAAGCGGCGACCAAGCGTCGTGTGACCACCATTGTGCTGACCGACCAATGGATCTCGCCGGCGGCTCGATATGCTCGCTACACGCTCCCGGCGCGCGTATCGGTGCCGTCCGCGTGGGATTCCAATGCTGCGTTACTTGCCGTCGTCGAAGCCCTGATCGCTGACGTGATGACGCGACGGTGGCGCGAGAGCCGTAAACGCATGGCCGCAATCGAGGGGTTGCGCGAGAATGCCGATTCGGACGGCGCGCCGACATCGGTGAGCAGTGGGGCAGAGAGGAGAACGCGGAAGTCGTGATCACAGACGCCGAAGAGGCCGGGCCGGTCCTGATCGGGATTGACATCGGAACCACGTCGGTTCGTGCAATCGCTTTCGATGCCCGCGGCCGGAAGCTCGCGGTGGGGTCCCGCAAGACACCGATCGAGATTGTCGAAACCGGCGGCGAATGCGATCCCGACCGGATCTGGGCGTGCGTCGAGGATTCGCTTGCCGAGGTCGGGGCAGGCCTCGCCGGGCGTCCGGTGGCGGGCCTGGCGGTCGCGAGCATCGGCGAGAGTGCCGTCGTCATCGATCAGGACGGCGCCGCTGTGACGCCGTCGATCATCTGGTACGATCGGCGCACCGTCGCCGAGGCCGCTGCGATCGCTGGCCAAATCGGCGACGATCGTGTCTTCCGGATCACCGGTCTGCCCTGCCACCACATCGCGACCCTGCCGAAGCTGATGTGGATGCAGACCCACTGGTCGGACGCAATGGCCCGGGCACGCCACGTTCTGCTCATGGCGGACTGGGTCGCCTTCCGGCTCACCGGCGAGATGGCGACCGACCCGTCATTGGCCTCGCGCACCTTGTTCTTCGATCTCGGCCGACGGCAATGGTCGGAAGAGATGCTTGATGTCGCCGGTCTCAGAACGAGCTTCCCGGCGCCGATCTCAGCCAGCGGCCGGCCGCTTGGCGTGCTTCGGCGCGACGTAGCCACCCGAACCGGCCTCGCGGGGCGACCGGTCGTTGCGGTCGGCGGTCATGATCATGTGCTCGGGGCGTTTGCCACCGGCCTCAGCCGGCCGGGAACCGTGACCAACAGTATCGGCACGGCCGAGGGCATATTTCTTGCCACGCCCCGGCCGGTGCTGGCGCTGGAGGCGATTCGCCGGGGGTACGAGCAGGGCGCAATCGAAACGGCGAGCCCCATGTCCTATCTCGGCGCGAGCCAGTTCTGTTCGGGCGGAGCGGTCGAGTGGGTGCGCACGCTGGTCGGCGGCATGTCCCAGGAGGATCTTACGGCGCGAGCCGAGGCGGAGCCGGTGGGTTCCGGCGGCGCGGTCTTCCTCCCGCATCTGGTCAACAGTCCGCCGCCCGAGCCGGATCCGCATGGCCGCGGTGCCTTCGTCGGACTGACACTTCAGGCGACGCCGCCACGGCTCTATCGTGCCGTTCTTGAAGGGCTGGCGATGCAGTCGCGCCGAAGCCTTGATGGCATGACGGACCTTCCGGGCGTCGAGTCACCACGGGAGATCCGGCTGATCGGTGGGGCTTCGCGCAACCGATTGCTCCTGTCGATCAGAGCAAATGTCTTTGGCCGCTCGATCATCGTGGTTGAAGAGCCCGAGCCGACAGCCCTTGGTGCGGCGCTTCTGGGCGGTGTTGCCGCGGGCCTGTTCCCGTCGCTTGAAGCCGCCTTGCCGGATCTTGACCGTAGCCAGTTCGTGGTCGAGCCGGACGGTACGGCGGCACGTTACGAGCACCTGCGGACGATGGTGTTCGCCGACATTCATGCTAGACTGCGACCGGTCAAC
>JAAEOR010000672.1 GCA_024222895.1 Hyphomicrobiales bacterium
CTGACTGGCGCTGGTATTCTTCTCGCGATTGATGCGGACCCGGCCGGAAACGGCAAGCCTCTGCGCCGCCGTCCGCGTCCTGGCCAGGCGGGCAAACCAGAGCCATTTGTCGATCCGGAGCCGCGGCTCGCCGCCGGCGATCGTAGCAGTCACGAGTCCTCCGGACCTTGGGATTCAAGCTCGGCCTTGAGTGCAGCCAGTGCGGCGAATGGTGAATCCGGGTCGGCCGTCTTTGCCGGGTCTGGACGACCTGGCCGGCGAGTCGATGGTTGCCCAGGGCGGTTCTTCCGTTGCGACCGTTCGTGTTCACGTGTCTTGTCGGGCCCGCGGCTGCGACGTCGCGGCTTGGTCTCCGGGCGCTCGGGATGCCCGTCGGCGGCGGATTTTGTGTTGTCGCGGCGCCGCCTTCGGCCGACGGACTGCGCTTCGGCACCGCCGCTTCGACCACCGGGCCGGCGAGAGCGCTGCGGCCGCCAGACCTCGATGAACTCGGGTTCCGGCGAAGGGGTATCGGGGGGGGCATCAACATCTGGAGACGCCAACGCGCCGGTGGGCTCGATGGCACCGTGCGCTTCAACGGCAAGAGGCGCCCCGGAGGAGGGCTGCGGCACTGCGTCGGGATCCGGATTGGCCGGTGCCGGTTTGTTCACCGGTGGCGATTCGGAAGGGGATACTTCCGCGCTCGCCGGCGTCGGCGCGGAGGCAGGGATGTCAGGCGGCCTGTCCGGCGCGCGCGCGTCTTCCGATGCACCGGCCACCGGATCAATCGCTGCACCGGCCAAGCCGGCTGCTCCCGCGGCGGCGGCCGATGCCGGCGGAGTGGCCGGCAGGGTTTCAGGCATAGCGCTTTCAGTTGCAGCATCGCCCGGAATCGCGCTGGGCTCCTCGCCGTCGCCGGATCGGGTCTCGAGCTTCTCGTCCTCGGGCCGTTCCGGCTTGGGTTTCCGCTCCATCCTGTATCCCAGGGACCGGAGTACCGAGGCGAAATCGTCGCCCGAGCAGCCGAGCAAGGATGTCATCGCGACAGTGACCGTGAAGCCGTTACCCGAGACGGCGCC
>JAAEOR010000673.1 GCA_024222895.1 Hyphomicrobiales bacterium
GTTGACCGCTCATGGCGACTCGGCTTAGCGTCGCGCAAGTGTCGTCGTTGTTCGGCACTCGGGGGGATCTTGGGCCTTCCGAATTTTCCAACCAGTGAAGCGTAAGCAGCTCGTTCCGGGCCGCGTTGGGTCGTGGGCGGAAGCTGGTGGCGTGTGCGTTTTTTCCGTCGCTTTGTCGGAAGAAAACGGGTGACATTTCGGCGCAAGTAACACTATATTTAGTGTTCTTCGCCACATTGGACACAACATCCGGGGAATCAACCCTGGTCGGGTGCGTCAGGTAGAGAAAGCAGCGGGAGCGTCGAATCCTGGACCGTCAGGATACGCGCCTACGGGTGACAGGCGCGTGACAAACGCGCGAGAATCAGGGGGATCCATGCGGATCGAGCGGCACTACACACAGAAGGGCGAGAGCGCCTATAGCGGGATCGAATTCCGGACGACCAAGAGCGAGATTCGCAATCCTGACGGCTCGATCGTCTTCAAGCTCGATGACATCGCCGTACCGGCGGACTGGAGCCAGGTCGCCTGCGACATCCTCGCCCAGAAATATTTTCGCAAGGCCGGCGTTCCGGCACGTCTCAAGAAGGTCGAGGAGAACGACGTCCCCTCCTTCCTGTGGCATTCGATCGCCGACGACGCGGCGCTGGCCGAATTGCCGGCGGACGAGCGCGCCAGCTCGGAGCAGGACGCCCGCCAGGTCTTCGATCGGTTGGCCGGCACCTGGGCCTATTGGGGCTGGAAAGGCGGCTATTTCGATTCGGAGGAGGACGCGTCCGCCTTCTATGATGAACTGCGCTATATGCTCGCCACCCAGAAGGCGGCGCCGAACAGCCCGCAGTGGTTCAACACCGGCCTCCACTGGGCCTATGGGATCGACGGACCGAGCCAGGGACACTTCTACGTCGACCACAAGACCGGAGAAGTCCGCGCTTCCGAAACGGCCTATGAGCACCCTCAGCCGCATGCGTGTTTCATCCAGGGCATCGCCGACGACCTGGTCAATGAAGGCGGCATCATGGACCTGTGGGTCCGCGAGGCACGCCTGTTCAAATACGGTTCCGGCACCGGCTCGAACTTTTCGGCGCTGCGCGGCGCCGGCGAACGGCTTTCCGGCGGCGGCAAATCGTCCGGGCTGATGTCCTTCCTCAAGATCGGCGATCGGGCCGCCGGGGCGATCAAGTCGGGCGGAACCACCCGCCGCGCCGCCAAGATGGTGGTGGTCGACATCGATCA
>JAAEOR010000674.1 GCA_024222895.1 Hyphomicrobiales bacterium
GCGATCGTCAGGCTGATGGCAAAGTCAAGCACGACAATGCCGACCGCACCACCCGGCCCGACATTCAGGGTCCGACGGGCAATCAGGTACATGTAGCGCAACATGACGAGAACCGTGATGATTGTCAGCAGGTTCGCGATCTCCGAACCCAGAAGCCCCACGAGCACGAGCGCACCGATGACCCCGAGCGGTGCGGTGGCCAGCACCGAACCCCAGTTCCTGGCGACGACGAACGCCCCGTAGCGCGCTTCCAGACCCAGCGGTCGCGCGGCGAGCGCCAGAACGATCGGCAGCGTAACCCAGTCCAGTGCCAGTCGGAGCACAACATCCACAACCATCGCCGACGGCGCGGTATTCGCCTCCGTCGCGGGCTGGCTCAAAACGATGATCAGATATACCGGAATCACCAGAACGATCGCGCGAAAGGACCGCCAGAAGCCCTCGACGCTGAAGTCGAAGTGGCGCAACGCGTCCGGGCGATCGAGAAACAGCGCCCAGGCGCCGGTCATCGACCGTTCTACCTCGCGGCGGTCAAGCATCGCCGACAGTGGAAAAATAATGTCTGAGAAAGCCCTGATAGGTCCGGGCCAACACTGTCAAATCGTCAATCGGTACCCGCTCGTCGATCTGGTGAATGGTATCACCGACCAGCCCAAACTCCACGACCGGACACACATCCTTGAAGAAACGAGCGTCCGAGGTACCGCCGCCGGTCGTCAACTCCGGAGCCTGTCCCGTGCATTCGCCGATCGCCGCGGTGAGTGGGCCAATCAGGGCTTCCGACCGGGTCAGGAACCACTCACTGGGCCGACCCGCAACCTCGAAGGCGAAGCGATCCCCGTCCGCGACCTCGGCGAGTTCGCTACGAATGAACGCGGTCAGCGAGTCCACCGACCAGTGGTCATTGAACCGGACATTGAACCGTGCTCCTGCTTCCGAGGGGATCACGTTGAAGGCGGGGTTACCCACATCGATGCTGGTCACCTCAAGATTGGAGGGTTGGAAGTCTTCGCTGCCCTGGTCGAGCTGAAGCTCGCTCAACCGGTGAACCAATCGGATCAGGCGAGGAACCGGATTGTCGGCCAGATGCGGATAAGCGGCATGCCCCTGCTGACCCGTGACCCGGATGGTTCCCGACAGGCTGCCGCGACGGCCGATCTTGATCGTGTCACCGAGCTGCGTCCGGCAGGTTGGCTCGCCAACCAGGCTTGCGTCGAATTGGTTGCCCTGGCTCAGCGCCCAGGCCAGAAGTTTGGCGGTGCCGTTGATCGCCGGACCCTCTTCGTCGCCGGTAATCATCAGCGAGATTGTGCCGAGTGGCGGCCCCGCATCCCCAAGGA
>JAAEOR010000675.1 GCA_024222895.1 Hyphomicrobiales bacterium
AGGCCGCCGTCGAGGCGAGCAGGGTGACGATGAGAACCGAAGTAACACGAACCTGGGGGGAATGTTGCATGGCCGAAGCCTCCGACAAACGCCCCCCGGCGCGGATGGATACCTGGCAGGCATTTCCGGCCGCAGCTTGACGGGAATGTGGACGGTGAAGGGCGGTATTGGGGCCGACTACTCAATCCCTGTTGGACTTTGACCCAAGTTTCAAAGGTGCAAGCGTACGGGCAGTGCGGTCTTCAGCAGCGACAATGAGGGAATGAGTGAACCGTCAGAGCAAAAGTGGTCACCGTAAAAGTAGGCTTCACCGAGTGTCGCGATCATCGACAAATCATGACATGGGAATATATTCAGGGCAACGAAGTGGCCCAAGTTCAACCGCGGCGGGCCTCCCATCGGCCCGCTTCTGTGCCGGATTAGTCGATGTCCGTTATGTGAGGCCTGAGTTGGTGATTGATAGCCGACACATTGGAGCCTTGTTCGATTGCCGTCAGCCGCTGACGCAGCTAGAGACCCCGTCCCCCAGCCTTGTTCAGTCAACCGGCCGCGCTCACTTGCATTGGCACACCGACATCTTTCCCTGCACCTTGGTATGCCAGTTGCCGGTCCACGTCTGGTTGTGACTGATGCACACCGGCGGGCATTTGGTCTGCGCGTCCGCGTTGTTCCAGATCGGCCCGGCATTATAGTTGTGCGCATTCTTGTCCGGCTTGTGCTTCAGATTGCAACTGCAGACCGATTGCTGTCCCGGCACGGTGGTCCTCCAGTTGCCGTCCCAGGTTCCCCCGGCGCCGGAGCAGACGCCCGGGCACTTGCCCTGCGCGTCCATGTTGTTCCAGATCGGTCCGGCGTCGATCTCGGCCGCCTCAGTAGACATCCCTCCGGCAATGAAGGCCGTTGCCAGAGCCGCCATGATCCAGGTCTTCAAGTTTGCCACGCCCGTCTCCTCCCTTTGCTGATCGCCCACTACCTCTGCAACCGAATCGCTTCCCGCCGCCAAGTCGGTCGGGACATCGCCTTTTCATGAATATTGTTGATCGGTTCGGGTTTTGCTTCACTGATTCAGGTCAAACTTGAGAAGCGCATGGCCCGCTTGTGTGAACGCCTTACGGGCGCATACGGTAGGCGCATTACGCATTACGGTGGCATTACGGTGACAGTGTACTCAACCCCCACCGGGCTTTGGCCGGCGTTTCAGAGGCGCGAGCAGACGGTCGGTGCGCACTACCCGGGCGATCCGGTTGCAGCGAGACGGATTTTTCTGACGGAGAATTGAGGAACTGCGGCTTTTTGGCGTCAGACCAGCCGCGACTGCTCCAGCGCTGCCGCAATAAAGGACGCGAATAGCGGGTGCGGCTCGAACGGCCGTGATTTCAGTTCCGGGTGATATTGAACGCCGATGAACCACGGATGATCGACATACTCGACGGTTTCCGGCAGGAGGCCGTCCGGCGACAGGCCGGCGAACCGTACGCCCCCGGCCTTGAGCCGATCGCGATAATTGATATTGATCTCGTAGCGGTGGCGATGGCGCTCGGAGATTTCCGTCTTGCCGTAAATCTCGGCAATTCTGGAGTCAGCCGCCAATCTTGCCGGATAAGTGCCCAGCCGCATCGTCCCGCCGAGATCGCTGTCGTCGGCGCGTTGCTCAAGGGCATTGCCGCGCACCCATTCGGTCATTAGCCCGACGATCGGCTCGGCCGTCGGGCCGAATTCCGATGAGGTGGCCTCAGCGATGCCGGCAACATTGCGGGCTGCTTCGACCATCGCCAGCTGCATGCCGAAACAGATCCCGAGGAACGGCAGGTTCCGCTCCCGGGCGAAGCCGGCCGCGGCGATCATTCCCTCGGATCCGCGCTTGCCAAATCCGCCGGGAACCAGAATGCCATCGACCTGCTCCAGCCGCTGCAGGACGGCATCGTCCCCCTCCAGGGTTTCAGACTCGATCCAGTCGATATTCACCTTGACCGTGTTGGCGATACCGCCATGGCGAAGCGCCTCCACGAGCGACTTGTAGGCATCGTGAAGGCCGGTGTATTTGCCGACAATGGCAATCGTCACCTCACCTTCGTGGTGGGTGATCGCCCGGCCGATATCGTGCCAGCGCTTGAGATCCGGCATTGTGCCGGCCGGTAACCCGAAGGCCGCCAGGACCTCGTCGTCCAGACCCTCTGCGTGATAGGCGATCGGCACCTCATAGATGTTGGCGACGTCAAGGGCCTGGATCACCGCACTCGGGCGCACGTTGCAGAACAGCGAGAGCTTGCGTCTTTCCTCGGCCGGGATTGGTCGGTCGGCCCGAACCAGCAGCAGGTCTGGCTGGATACCGATTTCCCGCAATTCCCGCACGGAGTGCTGGGTCGGCTTGGTCTTCAGTTCGCCGGCCGAGGCAATCCAGGGCATCAGGGTGAGGTGAATGTAGATCGCGTCTCCGCGGGGCAGATCGTTGCCGAGCTGGCGGATCGCCTCAAGGAATGGCAACCCCTCGATGTCGCCGACCGTGCCGCCGATTTCGCAGAGAACAAAGTCCTCGTCCTCGTTGCCGTCGAGGACAAACTGCTTGATGGCATCGGTGACGTGGGGAATGACCTGGACAGTGGCACCGAGATAGTCGCCGCGGCGCTCCTTGGTGATGATGCCCTGATAGATGCGCCCGGTGGTTATGTTGTCCTGCTGGGTAGCGGATCGACCGGTGAAGCGCTCATAGTGGCCGAGGTCCAGATCGGTTTCGGCACCATCGTCGGTCACGAAGACCTCGCCGTGCTGATACGGGCTCATGGTTCCCGGATCGACATTGAGATAGGGGTCGAGCTTCCTCAGCCGGACCTTGAAGCCACGTGCCTGCAGGAGAGCCGCAAGGGCCGCCGATGCAATGCCTTTTCCGAGGGAAGAGACCACGCCGCCGGTGATGAATACGTACCGCGCCATGGGCCTCGACACTAAGCCTTCGCCGGCTGATTCGGTGAGTCAAAAATCGCGATTGGCGACAAAAAACATCAACTCCGGCGGAAACGGGTCCCGCCGAAGCCCGCGCGAAGGCGGTTATTGAGACGTCGGAACCTGAGGTGACTCCGATTCCCCGGACGGGGCCACATCCTCGCCGGTGAAGGTCTGCAATTCGTCCAGAATACCGGGGCCCGTGCCTGCCCCGCCGGTTGCGCCGCTGGCGTTCGGGTCCGCTTCCCCTTCGACGCCGATCGGCGCCGGCGTTGTCGGAACGTTGTCGAGGATCGAGGCCGGCGTCTCCTGAAAGCGCGACAGGATCGTCAGCGCAATCGACGTTGCAAAGAAAGCTGCCGCCAGAATGCCGGTCGTCCGCGTCAGGACGTTGGTCTGACCGCGGGTCGACATGAAGTTGCCACCACCCCCGATACCCAGCGCGCCCCCTTCGGAGCGCTGCAAGAGCACCACGGCGATCATCGCGATGATCACCATCAGGTGGATGACGATGATAACGGTTTCCATCGAGTATTCCGTCCTTGAATTCAGCGCGTTCTATACGATCAGGACCGGCGTTGCCAGTGTTCTGTGTTCGTCTTACGCCGCAGCCACAATAGCCAGGAAATCGGCGGCTTTGAGGCTGGCGCCGCCAACCAGCGCGCCGTCCACGTCGGGAAGCGGCAGGATTTCTCCGGCATTGGCCGGTTTCACGGAACCACCATAGAGAACCCGGATCGCCACACCCCCTTGACCGAACCTTGCAACAAGGCGCTGCCGTATATGGGCATGGGAGGCCTGGATGTCATCATTTGATGGGGTCAATCCGGTGCCGATCGCCCAAACCGGCTCATAAGCAATGACGAGATTCCCCGGCGTGGCGCCGTTCGGGACCGATCCAGCCAGTTGACGGTCGATAACAGCAAGGGTCTCGCCGGCTCGATATTCGGCCTCGGTTTCGCCGATGCACAGGATCACCAGGAGGCCGGCCCGCCAGCCCGCTTCCGCCTTGGCGCGAACCAGGGCATCGCTCTCGCCGTGATCGGCGCGCCGCTCCGAATGTCCGACAATCACCAGGGCGCCGCCGGCGTCGGCAATCATTTCCGCCGCCAGGTCACCAGTATGGGCGCCATTCGCTTCCGCGTGGCAATCCTGCCCGCCAATCATGAGTTGTGAGCCGCCGGTACGGGCGACGGCTTCCGTAATGAGGGTCGCGGGCGGGCAGATGGCGACATCGCAGCTAGAGTCACCGAGACCGGCCTTCAAAGCCTCGATTTCCGCCAGATTCTCCCGCGTTCCGTTCATCTTCCAATTTCCCGCCACCAGGGGCCTACGACCAGACATTCATTGCGCTCCTTCACTCGGATGGGCGACCGGTACCAAAAACTTGAGCGAAAGCATAGCGCCCTTGCCTTGCGGCGCATTGGCTGGCTGGCCTATGATCCAATGCGGGTTAGGGGGCGGTGCGCGGATTTCGCGCGCCGCCGAATTGTAAGGGATCGTCGATGCTGAATGCGCTTCGCAAGAAGGCCGGAAGTTGGGTCGCTCAACTCTTTATCGCATTGCTGGTGTTGAGCTTCGCCGTTTGGGGCGTCGCGGATATCTTTACCGGTTTCAGAGCCGACACGGTGGCGACTGTCGGGGATGCGAGTGTATCGTCGCAACGGTTCAACCGGGAGTATCAACTCGCCAAGCGACGGTTCAGCCAGCAACTCCGCCAACCGATCACCGACCAACAGGCGCGGGCATTTGGTCTTCCCAATCAGGTCCTTGGCAGGCTCGTCGCCGAAGCAGCGCTCAATGATCAGGCGATGGGTATGCGGCTTGGTGTATCCGGCGACACGCTTGCCCAGCAAATCGCCTCCGATCCATCCTTTCAAAACTCGAGCGGGGCTTTCGACCGGGCACGCTTCATCCAACTGGTCAATGAAATCGGTATGACCGAGAACCAGTTCATTGACGTCAGGCGCGAACTCTATGTTCGACAGCAACTTGTGCGGGCCTTGGGTGGGGCATTGGAGGTTCCGGACGCTTACCTGCGAGCCTTCCACGACTACCAGAGCGAACAACGCGATATCAGCTATCTAGTCCTTAAGCCCACGGACGCCGGCGACATTCCGGACCCGACCGAAACAGAACTGGTCGCATTTTTTGACGAGCACAAAAGCGATTGGCGGGCACCGGAGCTCCGATCGGTCAATATCATGGGGATGACCCCCGGTGACCTGGCGGACCCGGATGGGATCGGCGACGACGAAGCGCAGGCAATTTATGATGCGCAGGCCGCAACGCGGTTCACCGAGCCGGAACGGCGGAAGGTCGATCAGATCGTTTTTGACGATGCTGCGGACGCCAGCCAGGCCGCCTCGTCCCTGGCTGACGGAACGACGTTTGACGAACTGGTTGCTGCCCGCGGGCTCACTGCCGAGGGTATCAGTCTCGGACTCGTGACCGGCGACGAGATTCTCGACGAGGCAACCCGCGAAGCCGCGTTTTCTCTGGAATCCGGAGCCGCGAGCGCGATCGTCGAGGGACGTTTCGGGCCCGTGATCGTTCGCGTAAGCGCAATCGAGCCGGCAGTTGTCCGGCCGTTTGACGACGTGAAAGGCGCGATCAAACTGGAGGTCGCAGAAGCCCAGGCGGCCCAGGAGATCGCCGATCAGTTCGACGTCATCGAGGACGCGCGCGCCGGAGGTACGACCCTCGGCGAAATCGCGACAAATTATGGCCTCAAGCTGATGGAGTTTCCTGCCGTGGACAGTCAGGGCAACGACGGCAACGGCGACCCGATTGCGGATCTGCCGAGCGCCGAAGGACTAATCGCGGAGATCTTCGAGACCGATGTCGGTCTGGAGAACAACGCCATTCCGTTCGAATCCGGCTACGTCTGGTATGAGGTCACCGCCGTTGATGACGCCCGCGATCGCCAATTGACCGAAGTGAGAGACCGGGTGGCTGCCGCGTATCGAGACGCGGAGATTGACAAGCGGCTGACTGCGGCTGCCGACGAAATTCGCGATCGCCTCGCCCGAGGCGAGTCGGTTGAGACGATCGCTGAAGAAAAAAGCAAGACTGCGAAAAGCCTCGATTCTCTCACACGGTCGGCGCCCGCCGACGGAGACCTGACCGGCAGTGTCATAGAGGCCGCCTTCGGCGGTCCGCTCGGGCACACCGCGGTTGCCGCAGGGGCTGGCCAGGACAAGGTGGTCCTGATTGTCACGAACACAACGGTGCCGCCCTACTTTGCCGGCTCGCCTGAGGACAGCCGTACGGCTGAACGCCTGACGTCGGATTTGTCCGCGGAGTATCTGGATCAATATGTGCGCCAGCTTCAGAGCAACCTCGGTGGCGTGGCGGTGAATGCGGTCGCCTACGAACTCGTCGTCGGCTCTTCCGAACACACCGGCAGGTAGTCGCGGCCGCGGCGCGATCATGCTTGTCGAACCGGCCGAGGGCGACTTCGCACGCCGATACGATTCCGATAAACCTCAGGTTTGCTGGACCCGTCTGGTTGCCGATCTGGAGACACCGGTATCGGCGATGCTGAAGCTCTCCAAGGATCGGGCCAACTGCTTTTTGCTCGAATCGGTCGAGGGCGGCGCGGTTCGCGGTCGCTACTCGATCATCGGGATTGAACCGGATGTAATTTTCCGCGCATCCGGGTCGCGAGCGGAAATCAACCGAGATCCCATAAATGCTCCAGGCTCCTTTGCCCTGGCATCGGAATCGCCGCTGATTGCCCTGCGGAATCTCATCGCCGAGTCGCGCATAGAACTCCCGACCCACCTGCCGCCGATGGCAGCGGGCATTTACGGCTATCTCGGCTACGACATGGTTCGTCGGATGGAAGATCTGGGAGAACCCAACCCCGATCCTCTGGGCTTTCCCGAAGCCATGTTGATCCGCCCGACGGTTATCGTCGTGTTCGACTCCGTGCGCGACGAGATTGCCGTTGTAACGCCGGTACGGCCGTCGCCTCAGGTGGCGGCGGCCCAGGCTCACGCGCGCGCGGTCGACCGGTTGACGACCGTGGTGGAGGCATTGGATGCACCGTTGGACAAGTCTGTCGACGCCAACGATGTCGATCTCGACATGCCGGTCGCGTCGAACACGCCGCGGGCGCGCTATCTCGAGATGGTCGCCCGTGCCAAGGAATATATAGCCGCCGGCGATATCTTTCAGGTCGTGCTGTCGCAGCGTTTTGAGGCACCATTCGCGCTGCCACCTTTTGCGCTGTACCGCGCGCTGCGGCGGGTCAACCCATCTCCCTACCTCTACTACCTTGATTTCGGTGCCTTCGCGGTGGCCGGGTCAAGTCCGGAGATTCTTGTTCGCGTCCGCGACGGCGAAGTCACTATTCGGCCAATTGCAGGCACCCGTCCACGCGGCACCAACCCCGACGAAGACGAGGCTCTCGAAGCAGAACTGCTTGCCGACCCGAAGGAGCGAGCGGAACACCTGATGCTCCTCGACCTCGGTCGCAACGACGTCGGCCGCGTGGCGGAGATCGGGACTGTCAGGGTCACCGACCAGTTTTTCCCCGAGCGCTACAGCCACGTCATGCACATTGTCTCAAACGTCATCGGTAGGCTGTCGGCGACCGAAGATGCATTATCCGCGCTCGCCGCCGGCTTTCCAGCCGGAACGGTCTCCGGCGCGCCCAAGGTGCGCGCAATGGAAATTATCGATGAACTTGAGGTCGAGAAGCGCGGCATCTATGCAGGCTGTGTTGGTTATTTCACGGCCAATGGCGACATGGATTCGTGCATCATTCTGCGCACTTCGATCATCAAGGACGGCACGATGTATGTCCAGGCCGGCGCCGGTATTGTCGCGGATTCGGTGCCCGAAAAGGAACACGATGAGTGCGTCGCCAAGTCGAGCGCCTTGTTCCGCGCTGCCGAGGAGGCGGTCCGTTTCGCCTCCGGGGCTGGCAAGGGCCAGTGACCGGGATGAGCCGACCGCGCCAAGGCCCGCTGGCCATACCGGCCGTTCTCGCCGGTGCCTCGTGTCTCCATCAGGTGTCGGGGCTGGACGCGGCCGCTACATTGAGGGCATATCGTCGGCATTAGCCGTAGCCGGCAGACTGGACCGGAGAACCAGGAAACGTGATCCTCGTTGTCGATAACTACGACAGCTTTACCTACAATCTGGTCCACTTCCTTGGGGAACTGGGGGCGGACCCGACCGTGCGTCGAAACGACAAGATCACGGTTGAAGAAGTGGCCGGTCTCGGCCCGGCCGCGATAGTTCTTTCACCAGGGCCGTGCACGCCGAACGAAGCCGGCATTTGCCTGGATGTTGTCGCTCGAATGGGTGCGGATATTCCGACCCTGGGCGTCTGTCTGGGCCATCAATCGATCGCTCAGGCCTACGGTGCGACGATTGTGCGCGCGCCAACCCTGATGCACGGCAAACTCAGTGCTATCCACCACAACGGTCGATCGGTGTTTCGCGGAATAACCAATGATTTTGCCGCGACCCGGTACCATTCGTTGACAATTGATGTTGACACGGTGCCAGAGGCGCTGGAGGTAACCGCAACGACCGACGACGGCACGATCATGGGCATCATGCACAAATCGGACCCGGTTCACGGGGTCCAATTCCACCCGGAATCGATCGCCTCGGAGCACGGGCATCATCTGTTGAAGAATTTTCTCGATATCGCCGCCACGTGGAACGAGAAAAACCGGACCAGGGCATCGGTTGCATAGGAGACGCGTATGGCGGACTTGAAGGTGGTGATCGGCAAGGTGGCGGCCGGCGAGCGGTTGAGCCGCGACGAGGCTCGGGGAGCGTTCGACATCATCATGTCCGGGACGGCGACGCCGGTGCAGATCGGAGCGTTTCTCACCGCTCTTCGGATGCGAGGCGAAACCGTTGACGAAATTGCCGGTGCAGTTGCCACGATGCGCGCCAAAATGACGCCGGTCGAGGCTCCCGAACACGCTATCGATGTGGTTGGAACCGGCGGTGACGCATCGGGGAGCTACAATATTTCGACTACGTCAGCATTTGTTGTCGCCGGCGCCGGTGTTCCAGTTGCCAAGCACGGCAACCGTGCACTGACCTCTCGTTCCGGCGCCGCCGACACACTTTCGGCGCTTGGGATCAACATCGAGCTGTCTCCCGCTGCCATTTCGCGGTGCATTGGCGAGGCTGGCATCGGGTTCATGTTTGCACCAATGCATCACGCCGCGATGAAGCATGTTGGTCCCGTCCGCGCCGAACTCGGCTTCCGGACCGTGTTCAATCTCATCGGTCCGCTTTCCAACCCGGCCAGTGTGAGTCGATACCTGCTCGGTGTCTTTTCGCCGGATTGGGTCGAGCCGCTGGCCAGGGTCCTGGGAGATCTCGGCGCCGAACGGGCATGGGTCGTTCACGGAGAAGGTGGCCTGGACGAAATATCGCCTGCCGGGACGACGACGGTGGCGGCGCTCGAAGGCGGCACCGTCAGGGTGTTCACGATCGAGCCCGGCGATGCAGATCTGGAACCGGCACCGACCGAGGCGATCAAGGGTGGCGATGCGACCCACAACGCCACGGCGCTACGCGATGTTCTGAACGGAGCGCTCGGTGCCTATCGGGATACCGTCCTGCTCAACGCTGGGGCCGCCCTGGTTGTGGCCGGTAAGGCCAACGACCTGAGGCAAGGTGCACGGCTCGCTGCCGAAAGCATCGACGGGGGCAATGCCAACGATCGACTGGTCAGACTCATCGCTGTTTCGAACGAGTAGCCAATGGCCGATATCCTGAGAAAGATCGAGGAAAGCAAGCGACACGAAATCGCGATCGCGAAGATGTCTGTTTCACCCGCCGAGATCGAAGCGCAGGCTGCGCGGGCACCGGCACCACGAGGGTTCGTCAAAGCGCTGGAGACCTCCATTGCCGCCGGGCAGCCGGCGCTGATCGCGGAGATCAAGAAAGCCAGCCCGTCGAAGGGGCTGATCCGTGCCAACTTCGATCCTCCCAGCCTGGCGCGTGCCTACCAGGCAGGCGGCGCGACCTGCCTGTCGATCTTGACTGATTCGCCCTTCTTCCAGGGGGCTCCCGAGTTCCTGATTGCTGCGCGCGACGCTGTTTCGCTCCCAGTGTTGCGGAAGGACTTCATCTACGAGCCCTATCAGGTGTTTGAAGCCCGCGCGATGGGAGCGGATTGCATCCTGATCATCATGGCCGCCGTTCGGGACGACGAGGCCGCGGTCATTGAGAGGACGGCTCACAGTCTTGGCATGGATGTACTGATTGAAGTCCACGATGCGGCCGAACTCGAACGCGCGCTGATGCTTGCGTCGCCGCTGATTGGCATCAACAATCGAAATCTTCGAACCTTCGAAACGTCGCTGGAAGTGAGTGAGCAACTGGCGCCGCGTGTGCCTGAAAATCGAGTGATCGTTGGTGAGAGCGGCATCGCGGACCAGGCCGATATTACCCGGTTGTCGGGTGTCGGCGTGCGTGCCTATCTCGTCGGTGAAAGCCTTATGCGCCAGGCCGACGTTTCGGATGCGACGCGAAGGCTACTAGGTTTGAAAGCGACGGCGTAGAGCTATGGACTATTCAGTTCGCCCGGCCCGGTTTGACGAGTACGACCTGCTGCCCGAAATAGAACGGAGTGCGGCCCGGCGTTTTGCCGCTGTCGGATTGGTGGAAGTAGCCCGGGCCGAACCGACCGATCCGGAGTTCATCGGCGCCGTCGGTGCGTTTGGCGGCGTCTTTGTTGCGGCAACCGAGGACGAAGATCTCCCGGTCGGTTTCATTCTTGTGGGGGTAATGGATCGCGCCGCCCACATCTACGAAGTCTCGGTTGCCGAAGATCATGGCCGCCAGGGCCTGAGTCGCAGGCTGATCGACGAGGCCAGCCGGTTTGCGGGCGCCGAAGGAATGCAAGCCGTGACCTTGTCTACCTTTCGAGACATCCCGTGGAACGGTCCCCTCTACGAGCGACTCGGCTTCCGGGAACTGGACCGCGCGGAATGGACCCCTGCCCTCTTCCTGCTCCACCGGCTGGAAGTCGAGCGGGGGCTGCCGGTCGCCCGCCGCATTTTCATGCGCTATGACACCGAATGACCAATCCGAATTTGACCCATCTTGACGAGACCGGCGCCGCTCACATGGTCGATGTGTCGGACAAGCCCGTCAGCGAACGGACCGCGATTGCCGAAGGGACCGTCAAAATGCAGCCGGCGACACTGGCGATCCTCCGCTCCGGCGACGCCCGCAAGGGAGATGTGATCGGGACCGCACGCATTGCCGGCATCATGGCTGCAAAGAAAACCCACCAACTCGTCCCGCTCTGTCACCCCATCGGACTGACCAAAGTTGCGGTTGATATTGAGACTGACGACGCGCTACCCGGGCTGCGGGTCCGGGCGACGACAAGAGTGGCCGAGCGCACTGGCGTTGAAATGGAGGCGCTGACCGCGGTTGCGGTTGCGTGTCTGACCATCTACGATATGGCTAAGGCCATCGACCGAGGCATGATCATCGGCGGGGTACGACTATTGGAAAAGAGTGGTGGCCGTAGCGGCCCTTGGCGCGCGGACCCATGAGCCTGCTACCGGTGGAGGCCGCAATCCAACGGATCGTCAGCGGGGTCGTTCCTCTCGGCATCGAGTCCATCCCAGTCGCCGATGCCTACGGCCGCGTCCTTGGCGATGACCTCGCAGCCCGACGCGACCAGCCTCCCTTCCCTGCTTCGGCCATGGACGGCTACGCCGTACGCGGCGAAAACGCGACGGCGGGCGCCCGTCTGCGGGTCATCGGTATGGCCGCCGCCGGCGATCGGTTTGTCGGCACTGTCGGGCCCGATGACGCGGTGCGCATCTTTACCGGCGCCCCGGTCCCGGCCGGAGCCGATACGATCCTGATCCAGGAGAACGCCGAGCGCCTCGACGACGACACAGTGGTTGCCAGTCGGTCCGCCTCGCCGGGACGCCACATTCGGGCTGCCGGCATGGATTTTCGTGCTGGTGACCTGCTCCTGCGCTCCGGGCGCTGCCTCGATCCGCAAGATGTCTCGCTCGCCGCTGCCATGGGCTATGGCGACGTACCTGTTCGCCGGCGGCCGGTGGTATCGATCCTGGCAACGGGCGACGAACTCGTGCCACCGGGTATCGAGCCGGGCCCTGACCAGATCGTGTCGTCAAATGGCGTGGGGATCGCGGCGCTGGTTCGATCCCTGGGCGGCGAACCGCGCGATCTTGGCATCGTCGTCGACGATCGCGATTCCCTTGCCGCCACGATTGCTGGGCCCAATGCCCAATCCGCCGACGTCCTGGTTACTTTGGGCGGGGCGTCGGTCGGCGACCACGATCTCGTTCGCCAGACACTCCTGGACGTCGGCATGAAGCTCGATTTCTGGCGCATCGCGATACGGCCGGGCAAGCCGCTGATGTTTGGCCGGTTTGAGGAGCTGCGGGTCCTGGGTCTGCCGGGCAATCCTGTCTCGGCGATGGTTTGCGGCCTGTTGTTTCTGGCGCCTCTCATAACCGAACTGCTCGGGTTGCCGGCACACGATCCCGAAGAGAATGCCGTGCTTGGAGCTGACATGCCGGCCAACGGGGATCGTCAGGATTACGTCCGCGGCCGGTTGTCCGGGCGGGGCGGTGGTCCACCGGCGGCCATTCCCCTGCCCCTTCAGGATAGCGCCATGCTGTCTGCCCTGGCGGCGGCGAACTGTCTTATCGTGCGTCCGCCCCACGCTGTGGGCGCCCGATCCGGCGAAGCCTGCCGGATCATCCGACTGCCGCACGGATGATCGATATCGCCGTTATCGCTTGTCGTCTCTCACATCGAGACGGCACTGTGTTGCCCCAAGCGAAGTGACCCGTTCCGTTAGCCGCCAGCGGTGCTTCTACAGCGCCACCGCGAAATCCCTGGCGTCCTCGCTCACGAGCGCATCATTTGGCCCACCGGTGCCGAACAGGGCCTGATCTTCAAGGCGCGGACGGCGCCCTTTGACCATCAGCCCCGGTCGCCCCGTGGACTGTCCCTCCAATTGTTTGTTGTCAGGATGCCTGTAGCCGACGCGCACCATGCGGCGCATGTCACCGGTTGTATTCATATAACTTCCATGAACCGTCATGATGTTGAAGAGCACCAGGTCGCCGGCCTCCGCAGGAACGGCCTCGGTGTCCTGCAGCCGGTACTCGGTCTGGGACAGATGGGGCGTACAGTCTTCCTGTTCGCCCCGCTCATGGACGAACATGGTGATGTGGTCGAGAGGGCCGAGCTTGTTCGACCCTTTGATGAAGCGGATCTCACCGTTGGCGTGACAGGTGTCATCGAGATGGACCAGAACGTCGATGTAGCGGTCGTCGGCGTGCTTGTAGAAGGCCCAATCCTGATGCATCGGGAATGGGTGTCCGGTCTCGGGTGGTTTGACGTGCATGGTCGAGTGGTGAAGCTCTACCGGGGCTTCGCCGGATCCGTCTTCGCCCCCGGTCAGAAGCTGAGACATAACATCGGCGATCACCGGCTTGGTGACGGCCTTCATCCAGGATTCCGCATAGAAATGCAGGTCATGCATTGCAATCAATTTGCTCTTGGCCTCGGTCTCGGTGTCCATCAGCTGTTTGCGCCACGGGCCACTCCAACCCATTCCCACGCCTGCCCAAGCCTCCATCATCCAGTCGAGGTCGTCGCGAAGTTGAGATACCTCATCGGCGGCAAAGACCCCGGGGATGCGAAGAAAACCGCACTCGCGGTAGGTGTTGACCTGTTCCTGACTCAGCACGGGCGACTCCCAAGTGTAAGTTTCTCGGACGATCCAACCAGACGAAGGTTCAATTAGTCACTATCCCATGGGGTGACGGCCAGGCAATCGGTCATACGCGCGCGTTCGAAATTCACGCGGCCAGCCGCTGGTGAGGCGTTTACCGAATTTTCAACCTTGCAGAACACATATAGAACAAGTTACTTTGTTCGTGATTTGTACCCGAGTCGCCCGACGAGGAACGCTGGATCGAGACATGCTGACGCAGAAGCAACACGAACTCCTGATGTTTATTCACGAGCGACTGAAGGAAGCTGGGGTTCCCCCATCCTTCGATGAGATGAAGGATGCCCTCGATCTCAGATCGAAGTCTGGCATCCACCGTCTCATCAGGGCGCTCGAAGAGCGCGGCTTCATCAAGCGGCTGCCCAACCGTGCGCGAGCGATCGAGATTGTGCGTTTGCCCGAGTCGACCACCCCGGCAACCAGGCGTCCTCGAGGTTTCTCGCCGAGCGTTATCGAGGGCAGTCTTGGCCGGGTGAAGCCGATCGCCGACGAAGAGACGATGTCGGAGCCGGTCATGATCCCCGTCATGGGCCGGATTGCCGCTGGTACACCGATCGAGGCGATCCAGACCCACAGCCATTCCATTGGTATCCCGCCCGATATGCTTGCGCCGGGCGAACACTTTGCCCTCGACATCCGCGGTGATTCCATGATCGAAGCGGGGATCCTGGATGGCGATACGGTTCTCGTGCGGCGCACAGACGCCGCTGACACGGGCGATATCGTTGTGGCGTTGGTCGACGAGGAAGAAGCCACGCTGAAGCGGTTGCGCCGCAAGGGGGCATCTGTGGCACTCGAGGCGGCCAACCCGGCCTACGAGACGCGGATTTTCGGCCCCGACCGGGTGCGCATACAAGGCAAACTGGTCGGCCTGCTCAGGCGCTACTGATCTGTCTCACATCCTGTCGTTCCGGTCTATTTGACCACCGGCGCCATGAACGGTCGCCGATTCGCCGGATATGCTGTCTCAATCCGCAGACGCCCCGGTTCCTGGCCGCGTTCTTCCACGATATATATGGCGTGGGAACCGCCGGCGCGCAGCGCAGCACGATCAATGACTTGAGCCGCTTCGGCGCATCCCGATGGCGCGGGGAACCGGCTGACGACCACGTCGGCGCGTTGGCAGTCCTCGGTGAATGCGGTTCTTTCGAAGCCGACGGCGACCAGGCGGCTGTCGGCAAGCTCAGCCGTACAACCGACGGCATCGCACCGGACGCCGCGATCGAGTTCGTCTGTCGCCAGCCGCGTGTCGGCATCGGCTCTCAGCCAGACGTCTACCACGAATCGGTTGTCCTTCGCAGCGATGATCCGGTAGAGGCCGTCGGTTCCGCGCACAGCCGCAACCGTTCCAGAACCATCGACAAGAATATCCGGGCGTGGCGAGAGAACGATAACCGGCAACGCGGCAATGATCGGCACGACACCGGCGATCCTCCAGGATTCGCGCCATAGGCACAGCCAGAGGAAACCGGCGACAACCAGGATTAAAGCCGCTACCGAGGGTGCTGGAACCCCGCCCCAGCCGCGTGACCAGTTGGACACCGTGTCGGCAACAAACACGACCCAGTCGAGGCCCCAACTCATGATTGTCAGAGGGATTATCTCCAGACCGAGGGGCATCAGCAGCACCGAAAAGAAAGCCATTGGCATGACCACAAGGCCGACAGCCGGCATTGCAAGGAGGTTCGCGAGAAGCGTCAGTGGTGCGGCACGTTGAAAATGATAGATGGCAAACGGAGTCGTCGCCATACCGGCAATCAGGGACGTCAGCAGTAGCCCGCGAACAGGGAGCCAGACACGACCGGCAATCGGACGTTCCTGCATATCGGCGCGAATCGAAGCGCGGTCGGCGCGGTCGCGCAGGAACTCGTAACCCGCCACCAGCGCCACGGTCGCTGCAAACGACATCTGAAAACTTGCTGTGAGTACGGACTCCGGCTCAAAGACCAGGATGATCATCGCGGCTATCGCCACATTGCGAAGCGTGAGAGCACGACGATCGATCATCACCGCCATCAGCATCACCGCCAGCATTATGAAAGCACGCTGCGTGGACACTC
>JAAEOR010000676.1 GCA_024222895.1 Hyphomicrobiales bacterium
GCCTTACGTTTCGCCGACCACTCCATCACCTGCCCTGTTGCCCATGCGCTGAGAAGCATGGTCAAAACGAAAATCGCGATCGACTCCGGAATCACACCGAGGTTGGCGAAGGCCGGCCCGGGGCAGAGGCCGGTCAGTCCCCAGCCCAATCCGAAAACCGCCGCACCCGTAACGAGCGGACGGTCGATTTCGAACCGGTCCTGGGGTGTGAATGACGGAGCTGCCAATGGCGCAATCAGCAGCCTGTCCAGGCGCATGCCGAAGAATGCCACTGCGATGCCGCCGAGCATGACAAAGGCAAGGCTCGGGTCCCAGCCGCCCGACGGGATGGCGGCGAAATCGAGAAAATTCTGCACCTTGTGCGGATCGATCATGCGCGAGATGGCCAAACCAATACCAAAAATGAGACCGCTGCCGGCCGCAGCGGCAAGCAAGGGAAGAGGTCGCTTCTTCATAGGACATGCCTCACGACAAAGACGGTCAATGCAGCGGTGGCCATGAAGGTCAGGACTGCCACGATGGATCGCCTGGACAGACGGCTGAGGCCGCAAATCCCGTGGCCCGATGTGCACCCGCGGCCCATCCGCGTGCCGATTCCGACCAGAATGCCGGCGATCACCAGCACTGACGGCGCAAAATCGAGAGACGGCCGGGTGGCCGGAACCTCGGCGAAGAGCATTGGCCCAACCCAGAAGCCGATCAGCGTTCCGATGGGAATCGCGACAACGAACAGGACCCGCCACAGCACGTCTCCGCGATGGAGCGGGAAGATGCCGCCGGCGATGCTGGAGACCCCTGCAAGGCGCCCATTGACGACCCAGATGATCGATGTCGCAAGGCCCAGGAGCAGACCGCCCACGGTTGCCGAAAGAGGGGTGAAGTTTTCCACTTTGGGAGGCTCCTCGGAATGAAGGAAAATGGGAGGGGACATCCGCTTGGCAGGAGCTGACGCCGGCGACACCTGGACGGCACCCGGTGCGCTCCGTCAAGCAAGCGGTTCATGCGGTCGGCAGGTTACGCGGCGCCGAGCTGCTGCATCATGGTCATCATGTCGACCTCAGCCCAGTGTTCGGAAATCTTGCCATCCTTGAATCGCAGGAAATCATGCCCGGTGACACTGACCTTGTTGCCCGACGCCGGCACTCCGGCGAAGTCGCCACGATGGGTCCCGGTCAGCGTGAACCGCCCGCCGACCATGTCGCCATCGACAATCTGGAAGGCGTAGTCGATCCGGAGATCGGGGAATGCCTGCCGGAACGCGGCGATCTTTATCCTTTATCCTTTGCCCTTCCAACCCAGGCGGCAGGCCGGGTGGTGCGGAGTGATCGACGATGTCGCGGGCGACAAACTCATCGATGCGGTCAAGGTCACCGCCGTTGAAGACGGCTTCGACGTAAGCCGTCGCAATTTCCTTGCTCATTGTTCCTGCCCCCCGTATCCCCTGGTCGAAGTCATCCTAACGATATTGTTACGGGCGGGGAAAGCTTGTCGCTTGAGGTGCCGGTAACGCCCGCCTACCCTCGCTGATCTCAACAGGAACGCGATCAGGTTGGGGGGACGACAATGGAAAAGCTCTGCTTGTATTTGGAATCCTTTGACGGATCGTTCGACTGGACCACCAGTCGGACCGCTGTTCGAGGATGTCTTCCACGATGATCAGGCCTATGTCACACCGAATAGCAGCTTGAACAAGAATGCGTTTCGAGAAGTTGTAAAGAAAGTCCTGCCCACCAGGATCAAGGTCTCCGATGTCAAGATCACGGTGGTCACGCCCGAAACAGTCGACTTCGGCACGACGGTGACCGCGGCCGACGGTCGGTCAGCCAAACGCCTCCACCGGCACGCTCCGGGCTGGGCGGCTGGAGCGGGTTCAGCCGCGTAGATAGCCCGATACGGTCAGCCGGCCGCCGCCTTCAGGCTATTCATACCTGGTCACCCATTGACCGGAATCATGGCGAACGAGGCAAAGAACCCGGAGCCTGAGGTCGAGCCCCGAAACCGGTGACCGCAACCCGTGAAGCTCACTCTGGCAAACTGCTTCTGGCTTGTCGTTCCGGCCCTGCTGTGGAACGTCTTGTTCACAGCGCGGCTGACAACGGATGGCCTCGGAGGCGATACCGGGGTCCCGTCGTTTATCCTGACCGCGGAAATGGCGCTTCGGATCGTGGTCTTTGCCGGACCCATCCTGCTGCCGATCTGCTTCAACGGACGGCTGGGGCGGGTCGGCTCCGCCCTGCTGTTCTTTGGCTATGGGATCTACTTCGCCTCATGGCTGCCGCACTTGACGGCGTCCAATCTGTCCTTTGCAAGATCGACCGCGGGCGCTTTCGCCCCTTATGCGACGCCTTTGGTTTTCCTTCTCGGCATCGCCTTGATCGGCCGATCCTGGCTGTACGGCATGGCC
>JAAEOR010000677.1 GCA_024222895.1 Hyphomicrobiales bacterium
CGACCAGTCGAGTTCGGTTGTCAGCTCGGGTGTCCGGTAGTTCGGCCCGTAGCGCATCAATCGCCGATCATCCATCTTCGGCGGACGGACGATCTTGCCGGGGTTCAGCAGGTCTCCCGGGTCGAACAGGTCCTTGACCTCGGCGAAGGCATCGACAATCCGCTGCCCGTACATGAACGCGTGAAACTCGGACCGGACGATGCCGTCGCCATGTTCTCCCGAATGAGAGCCCTTGTAGTCGCGAACAAGTGCGAAGGCTTCCTCGGCGATCGCCCGCATCGCCTTGACATCGTTGTCCAGCTTCAGATTGAGGATCGGCCGAACGTGAAGGCAGCCGACCGACGCGTGGGCATACCAGGTTCCGGTGGTGCCGTGCTTCTCGAACAGCCTGGTGAGCGCTTCCGTATACTGGGCGAGATGCTCCAGCGGCACGGCGCAATCTTCCACAAAAGAGACCGGCTTCCCTTCCTCTTTCATCGACATCATGATGTTCAGCCCGCCCTTGCGGACTTCCGTCAGCGCTGCCTGAAGTGCCGGGTCTTTGATCGGTACGACCCCGCCCCATCGTTCCCGCGGCTGATCCCAACCGATGCCAAGGTCATTCATCCGCTCGGCGAGCTGGTCCAGACGCCGCGTGTTTTCATCGTTCCCCAGGGCGAATTCGGCGATCAGCACGGCCTCCGGATCGCCCTGCACAATCGCATCGATCGTATCGCGGTAGATGGGGATATTGCGGCCCAGCGCGATCATGGTCCTGTCGACGAGTTCCAGGGCGATTGGGCCGAGACCGACCAAGTGCTGGGCGGCGTCCATCGCCGCGTAGAACGACCCGAAGTGACAGACGCCCATGACCGTTGGTCCGATTCGCGGCGCCAGCCGAAGTTCGATCCGCTCGGAGAACGCCAATGTTCCCTCCGAACCAACGAGCAGATGCGCGAAGTTGTTGGCCGGCCCGGTCGACATCAACGCATCGAGGTTGTAGCCGCCGACGCGACGCTGGACTCCTGGGAACCGCTCCGCGATCTCCGCCGCTTCCCGCTCGCCGATGGCCAGCAGATCGCGCGACAGGCTTCGACCGGGAGCGTCGCCGTCGGATATCACATCGGCGCGGTCCACTTCGCCGAAACGCAGTGCCGTATCGTCGGCGAGAATGGCATCGATCGCCTCGACATTGTCGCGCATGGTGCCGTAGCGTAGCGACCGGCCACCACACGAATTGTTGCCCGCCATCCCGCCGATGGTTGCTCGCGACGACGTCGAGATATCGACCGGAAACCACAATCCGGTGGGTGCGAGTGCACGATTGAGATCGTCGAGTACAGCCCCTGGCTCGACAACACATCGCCGCGATTCCTGGTCGACGGAAATGACTTTGTTCATGTACCGCGAGGTATCGATGACGATCGCCTCGTTCACCGTCTGCCCGCATTGTGACGTGCCGGCGCCGCGCGGCGTAACCGGAAGGCCGGCTTCGCGGGCGATCGCAAGCGTCGCGGCAACGTCTTGCCCGTTTTTAGGGATCACGACGGCCAGCGGCATGATCTGGTAGGCCGACGCGTCGGTGGCGTAACGTCCTCGCGTGAACGCGTCGGTCCGGACATCGCCGGCCAAGGCATCCTTCAGCCGTTTTTCCACATCCGAGGGGATGCCCGAGGCGTTCATCGCTGTCGCTTGCCCGATTTGTGGGAGAAAGCCCTCCCGTTGGCGGCGGGAACGATTTGAGCTTCGAATTCACAGAGTGGCTGAGCGACAGCGCCATAGCAATGATTGTCGGCAAATGTCGGATCGGTGTTGCTGATTCGTCGACGCAGAAGAATGTGTGCTTCATGATCAACCTTCTTAAGAAGGTTGATCGCCGACGGCTTGCAAAACTGCGATTCCGGGGTGGGATTGGTCGAGCGGGCTGGGCTACGGCTCAAGGCTGGGAGGAGGATGCGTCGATCTCGCAGCCCAGTCTGCTCGGAGGAGAACGATCGCCTTCCTTTGGTTAAGAAATGCTTAATGGTCGGTTACGTGCTGCCGCGACCGCCGTGGATGGGTGTCGCATTCACTCCGCATGCCCGATATGGCGCGAGTCGTCGGATTGGTAGATCATCTTATCTTTCAGGGCGCTATAGTACTCCAACATCAGGCGGACGAGCTCGCCTTCCTTATCCTCCATATCTTGAATCGTCTCCGATATGATGAAGAATTTTTCTACCGAAATGTCAGGATTGCCGATGGATAGTGTTTCACGCAAAATCACGTTGTGAATGGTCGGGTGCAACTGCATGAAATTGATGCCGTGGGCTCCGAATGACTCCTGAAGCTCTTGCTGAATCTTACGGACATCTTTGGCCTCCTTGACAAATCCAAACACTTGCACCTCCCATCTTCAATATCTGGGGCCTGATCGTCGGTTTAAGCCGGGCCTCCTTTTGTGAGACCGGCCCCCATTAAGTTGGCCTCGCCGCGCGGCGATGGCTTACTCCCGCCAGACAAAATCTTACGATTTGCCGCCACGCGGTGCATGGCGGGAGTGTGACCCGGCGAAGTGGCGGCGGTCAGTTGTGGCGGAGTTCGCTCGGTGACTTGCCGGACCAGCGGCGAAACGCCGTACTGAAGGCCGGCTGGTTGGCATAGCCGAGCAGGAAGGCGATCTGGGTGAGGCTCAGGTCGGAAGCGGTGACGTATTGAACCGCCAACTGATGGCGCAGTCGGTCAAGCACAGAATCGAAGCTCGTGCCTTCCAGTGCCAGTTTTCGGGTCAGGGTGCGGTCGCTCATGCCGAGATCGGTCGCGATCACCTTGGCCTTGGCCGAGCCCTTGGGCAGCAGGTCAATGATGCGGCGTTCGACTTTCTGCAAAACCCCGGTTTCGCGAGTGCCGTGCTCCTTCAGGATTGCCTCGCAATGCGCCCGCAGAATCTTCAGGAGCCTGTCGTCGGCGGTGGCGATCGGAGCGGCCATGTCCTTGGCCTTCAAGACGATTCTTGCTCGATCCTGACGGTAAGCGACCTTGCACCCGAAAAAACGCGCGACATCGCTAAGCCGGTCACGTCGGTCATGGACGAAGTTGACTTCGAGCGGCGTGATGTCCCGCCCGGTGAAAGCGCGCCAGGC
>JAAEOR010000678.1 GCA_024222895.1 Hyphomicrobiales bacterium
AGCCGGTGCTGGACCGGGTCGGCGACTTTGCCGCGTTTGTGGCCGAGCGGTTTGACGAGGACGCGGCCTATGCCGCGTTACGCCGCGCCGAAACGATCGGCCGGCCGGTCGGTGACCCTGGCTGGCTGCGCGCCCTTGAAACGCGGGCCAAAGACAAAAGGGGATTGAGTAAACTGTCACCGATTCTCTGATTCTCTGCGGTCTCGAGCTTCACCCAAAGAAGACCGGGATCGTGTGCTGCAAGACGGGCGGTCGAGGACAAGAAGGCGAGCGCGTAGCGTTCGACTTTCTCGGCTATACCTTCCAGCCCCGGCGTGCACGGAACTGGCAGGGGGAGCACTTCGTCAACTTCCTGCCGGCGATCAGCGCCAAGGCGGCCAAGGCTATCCGCAAGACCATCCGCGGCTGGCGGATGACCTCCAGAACCCATCAGAGACTGGAGGACCTGGCCCGCCTGATGAACCCGGTGGTGCGTGGCTGGATGCACTATTATGGACGGTTCTACCGTTCCATGTGCGTCGGGGTACTTCGGTATCTCAACCAGGCCATCGCCCTCTGGGCGCGACGGAAATACAAACGGTTGCGACGTCGGAACCGGGCGTCGATGCAATGGCTACGCCGCATCGCATCCCGAGAACCCACCCTGTTCGATCTGTGGCGGCTGGGCGTCAGACCATAGGCCGGAGAGCAGGAGCCGGATGAGCCGAGAGTCTCACGTCCGGTTCTGTGAGGGCGGAGAGGTGAAATTCCTCTCCGCTACTCGACTACTCAATAACGAACTACCGTAACGTTGGGGGGATGGCTCGCATCGCTCACCTCGTTGTTCCCCCTGCCACTCCGACATTTGCCTGGGAGGGTGCTGCGGGACCGTCGCAAATGTCGGAGTCGGACCACCAGCCTACCCAACCCGGATCCGGCCGGCCTGCTCAATCCTTGCGGCGTTCGCTTATTCGGTCGAGGAATGGTGTTTGGCGCGGACAAGAGCCTCGGCCTCGATTTCAACCTTGTGCTCGCCGATCAGTGAGTGGACGACGACAAGGGTGTTGGCCGGCTTCACAGCGCCAAATACCCCACCATGTATCTGCGAAACCGCCAGGGCGTCCTCCTCATCGACCAAATAGATCCGGGTGCGAACGACATCTTCCAGGGAAGCGCCCAGGGCCGTCAGGCTCGCCGCGATCTTGTCTAGGATAAACGTCGTCTGCGCTGCCGCGTCCTTTGGCGCGACCGCGCGGTTCTCACCGGCGGTCGCGGTCGTGCCTGAGACCAGGATGCGCCCGTCAACTTTCTGCGCGCGGCAATATCCAGCAAGCTCTTCCCAGGTGCTTCCCGTCAGGGCCATCAACGCGCCCGGCCGATTTGGCACAGGCTGTGCGGACAGGCGCTGCGGCATGTTATCGATGTGGTCGCTAACGTCGCCCGAGGCGGTCATGAACGGCGGCTTTCGATACTCATCGCCGCAATCACCGGGCAATGGTGTCGTTGCGGCAAATGCAGCCTCTAGATCTGCGAGGTCCTCGCCGTCCAGAGAGAACGTGAAGAGCTTGGCATTCTCGTCACCGTGGTTCGCTTCGCCCAGTCGCGCACCGATGATGACGGCGGCAACACACGCCTGTTCCAAGACCCAGCGTGTGGCGACGTTGGTCAACGATGCACCATGCTTCCGGGCGATTCTATCTGCGGCCTTGAGAATCACCTGAAGCACGTCCCAGCCGCCGGCGGCTTCGATGAACCGGCGGTACTTCATCTTGCTCCAATCTGTAATCTGTTCGGGTTCCGGTTGGCCGAGCCAGCGACTGGAAAGAAAACCACCGGCAACCGTGCCGTATCCCAGCAGCTGAACTCCCCATCGTTCACACGCTTTGGTCAGAGGTCCACTTGCGCGCCGGTCGATAAGAGAAAACGGGATCTGATTGCTAATGATCGGTATGCCATCGGCGAGCGCCAGGTGCAGATGCGCCGCGTCAAAGTTGGTCACACCAATCTCGCCGATTAGCCCTTCCTGACGTAAACTCTTCATTCTGTGCAAAGCGTCGAGCCAGGCCGGATGCTCGAAGTTCCACCAGTGGAATTGCAGAAGGTCGATTCGGTCAACACCCAGTCGATTCAGGCGCTCTTCGACACCGGAACGGACAATATCAGCAGTCATCGGGCCAGGCGGGGGGCACCATTTCGTACAGATCCTCGGGCGGTCCTTGCCGGACTGATAGCGGGTCAGTAGTCGCCCCGCGATCAGCTCCGCACTCCCGTAGTGGTCGGCCATGTCGAACGTGTCGAAGCCGGCATTTGCATAGGTCTGCAACTCGTCCGCGCCCTTGTCGGGCGCTATGTCCGTGCCGTCCTTCTCGATATCTGCAACCTGCCAAAGTCCAACCAGGACCCGCGATATGTCGAGGTCGCCGCCAAGTCGGATGCGGTCGGGCATGTTGGAGGCCATATTGGTTCGTCTGGTATACCGGTCAGGAGTCTCTTTCTTTGTAGGTCCTCTGGCGCGGCTTTGTCTATTCGCATCGGTGGCGACCGGCGCAGGATCATGCCCGGATTGACAGTATCGACAGAACGACACACGCATGTTGGAGACCCGGATTGCGGATGGCGAGGCGAAGGACGAAAGGAACGGCGAGTTTTGGCTCTTCGACCTGAAGGTCGATACGGTGGTTGTTGACCGAACGGCCATCTGCCGGCATGTGGAAGGCGAAGGCTTTCTCGTCGAGGGCGAAGCGCTGGTGTCCCAGCAAAACCAACGGGTGTTGCTTTGCGCTTTAGCGGCGGTGATAGACAAAGCCCGGCGGCCCTCCGGCAGTGTATTCGGCCTGGAAGGCGATCGCGGGGGCGGCATGGGCGAATCATGAAACACAACCTGAGTACCAATCCGGATGATCGGATCCATGGGGCGGCCGGCGAGGCGTGACCGAAACGATCCTCTCCACACGTGACCTCACCCGTGACTTCGGTCCCATCCGGGCCGTGGACCGGGTGTCTCTGGACATCAGCGCAGGGTCTATTACCGGCCTGATTGGACCCAATGGTGCGGGGAAATCGACCCTATTCAACGTTCTGACAGGCATGCTGCGGCCAACATCCGGCGAAGTTTTTCTGCGTGGTCGGGATGTGACCGGTCAATCTCCCGACCGGCTGTTCGCGCAAGGGTTGGGTCGGTCGTTTCAGATCCCCCGTCCATTCGCTCGAATGAGCGTTCTGGAAAACGTGATGTTGGCACCGATGGGGCAGACAGGTGAGAAAATCTGGGGGCCGGCGCTGTGGCCGTCGCGGGTGCGGGAGCAGGAACACGCAATCCGCGAACGCGCGCTGGACGTGCTGGCGTTCGTGACTCTTGACCGACTTGCCGATCAGGCGGCCGGCAAGATATCGGGCGGGCAAATGAAATTGCTGGAACTGGCGCGGGTGCTGATGGGCGATCCTTCTGCGATCCTGCTGGACGAGCCCGCCGCCGGCGTCAATCCGACCCTGACCCGTGTTCTGATCGACAAGATTGAAGAATTGAATCGAGGTGGCAAGACATTCGTCATCATCGAGCACGACATGGATTTTGTCATGCGCCACTGCGACCCGGTGATCGCGCTGGCGCAGGGCAAGGTGGTGTTTCGGGGCACCGCCGAAGAGGCGCAGGCAAATCCGGTTCTGCTGGATGCCTATCTGGGTGCGAAAGCCGATGCGTGAGACGGTACTGTCGGCAGAGAGGATCGTGGCGGGCTACATTGCAGGCCTTCCGATCCTGAAGGATGTATCGGTGATCGCGAGGCGGGCCGAGGTCACAGTGATCATCGGGCCCAACGGTGCCGGAAAATCGACCCTGATCAAGGCGATTGCGGGTTTGGTACCGATCAGCACCGGCCGTGTGCGCCTCAACGGCAGGGATATCACCAACGCCCGGCCGGACACGCTGGGTCGGATGGGCATCGCTTATGTTCCGCAATCCGATAATATCTTCCGAGGTCTGACTATCCGGCAGAACCTTGATCTGGTGCTGCGCCATGCGGGCGGCGAAGCCGCGGCCCGTCGAGATGAGCTTTTCTGTCAATTTCCCGACCTTGCGCCGAAGCAGCATGACAAGGCGGGCACCCTGTCGGGCGGGCAACGCCAGTTCCTGGCAGTCGCAATGGCACTCGCGGTCAAGCCTTCTTTGATTCTTATGGATGAGCCTTCGGCGGGGTTATCGCCTCGGGCCGCCCACGAGGTGTTGGAACATGCTCGCGTGCTGACCCGAAGTGGCGTGACGGTCCTTTTGGTCGAACAGAACGTCAACCAGGCGCTTCGGCTTTCAGATCAATGCTTTATCCTGGCTGACGGTCGCAACCAGATAAACGGTGCAGCGGCCGACTTGCTGACTGACCCGGTCGTGGGCCAGATCTATCTGGGCGGCAAAAGGATCAGCGCCTCGTGATTCAGAATCTGGTCGATGGCGTTTTGGTCGGCGCCATTCTTTCCCTGGGCGCGATAGGGCTTACCATGGCGATGCACACCCTGCGGTTTGCCAACTTCTCGCACGCGGAGCTGTTGTCCATCGGCGCCTATTCCGCGTTGGTTTTCGACCGGCTCTTCTCGGCCCTGTGGCCGCTGCTGACTGCTGCCATTGCCCCGCTCAGCCTGACCTTCGCACTATCGCTGGCCATCGTTGCCTCCATGGCGATCACAGCCGCCTCGGCTATCCTTATCGACCGCCTGGTTTTCAAAAGGGTCCGGGCCCTGGGCGGGGAACTCTCAATGGTGTTCGCATCTTTCGGTGTGGCGATGGTGGTGCGTAATCTGCTGAGTCTCATCTTTGGCTTGAAGACCAAGCTCTATTCGCAGGATATAGTGTTTGCGGTGGTGCTGAGCCGCGACCCACTTCTTCTGGTGAAATACGATCAGGTCTTCGCTCTGCTGGCCGCGCTGGTTGTCATGCTGGGGTTGCATCTTGTTTTGTCGCGCACCACGATCGGTTATGCGCTTCGCGCAGTGGCCGAGAACCCGGCACTGGCACAGGTGTCGGGCATACGCCTCAGCCGAATGATCGCCCTGATCTGGGTTGTCGGCGGAGGAATGGCAGCGTTGGCGGGCGTGTTCTACGGGCTAACCAACCAGATCAGTCCGGTGATCGGGCGCGACCTCGTTCTGCCGATCTTTGCGGCCACGATCGTCGGCGGTATCGGCAGCGTCTACGGCGCGGTGTTGGGCGGGTTTCTCGTGGGAATAGGGTCCAACCTGGCCCTCGTCATCCTTCCGTCGGGCTACAGCCCGGCAGTGCCTTTCCTGATTATCATCGCTGTATTGCTGCTCCGACCCAACGGCCTTTTCGGCGAGGCGCGCGCATGATCGGCGTCGTCTCGTATCTGACGTTCTTCAGCACCGTGGTGGCGATCTTGGCCATCGCGGTCTTGGGTCTGAACCTGCAGTGGGGCAACACGGGGTTGTTCAACGGCGGTGTCGTCGCGTTCTTCGGCGCCGGGGGATACGGCACTCTAATCCTGGGCGGCACAGCCCAACCCGACCATCTGGGCGGATTTGAACTGGCCTATCCGCTGGCGCTCGTCGGTGGCGTGTTAGTCGCGGCGTGTCTGGCCTGGATCGTGGGTATGCTGACACTGCGTCTGCGCCACGATTATCTGGCGATCGCTACGTTCGGCGTCGCGGTGGCTTTCGAGTCGCTTGTGAGAAACGCCGAGTGGCTGGCGGGGGGCGCCAAGGGTCTGCGCGGCTTCGAGCGACCGTTGCAGGCGGCTTTGGGCGGCGGCGGATTCACTTACAACTTGATATTCCTCGGATTTGTCTTGTCGCTTCTGTCCATCGTCTACCTTTTTCTCGATCACCTCATCCGCTCCCCCTTCGGCCGCCTGCTCCGCGCGATCCGGGAGGATGAAACGGCGGCCCGATCGCTGGGCAAAACCCCGCAGAGCGTACGCCTCACGGCATTTGTCACGGGCTCTTCAATCATAGGACTGGCTGGTGGACTCTACGCCACGTTCTACGCTTTCATGAGCCCGCAGGATGTCCTGCCGATCTTGACGTTCCAGATATGGGCGATGCTAATTGTGGGTGGGGCAGGCAACAATAAAGGAGCCCTGACGGGAGCGCTGCTGATCTGGGGCGGGTGGACGGCCAGCGGTTGGGCTCTGTCGCGCTTCGCGCCCGTCGATTTTCAGTTGTACGCCGGAACGGTGCAGTTCATCCTGATCGGGCTGATCATAGTGGGGATGCTTCTATGGCGGCCACAAGGGCTTCTGCCGGAACGGCTTGTCGTATCGCAATCGGCGCGCGACCCGGGCCGAAACAATAATTAGGGAGTGTTACATGAACGGAATTCTCTTGAAGCGGATCGTGCTCGCGATTGGTGTCGCTACGGGCCTATCCTTGTGGGGCGGTGCCACCGTGGCGCAGGATTGCACGACAAAGGTGGGCGCGGTGCTACCGACATCGGTCGACTGGGGCCGACCAATTGCTGAAACGGCGCAATTCGTCGTCGATCAGGTAAACGAGGCCGGTGGGGTTGCCGGATGTCAGATCGAATTGATTCTGCGCGACACCCAGGTCGATCCCAAAGTGGGCGTTGACGCCGCCAAAGCGCTTGTTGACCTCGATGGCGTCGAAGTGCTGATCGGCGCGGTATCCAGCGGCGTATCGATACCGATCCTGACCTCTGTGACCGTGCCGGCAGGTGTGATGCAGATGTCCTGTTGTTCGTCGTCCTCGGCGATCACCGCACTGGCCCGAGACGGCAAGACGAAAGGCCTTTGGTTCCGCACGTTCGCAACCAGCGGCGTTCAGGCTGCAGTCGGCGCGATGGTGGCCCGGGACGCGGGTCTGAAATCGGTCGCGATCCTTTACAAGAACGATGACTGGGGCCAGGACATCGGCAAGCTGATTGCAGCCGATTTCGAATCTTTGGGGATCGATGTCACCGCGTCTGTGGCTCTTAACGACGGCCAGCCATCCTACCGTGCTGAAGTAACCGAAGCGCTGAAAGGCCAGCCCGAGTCGCTCTACCTCGCGCTCTACCCCAAGGAAGGGATCGCCGCAGTTCGCGAATGGATTTCGCTTGGCGGGACGCAGAAGATGATTGTAGCCAATTCGCTAAAATCTGACGAGTTCCGCGACAACGTCGGGCTGCAATATCTTGGCGAGACACTGGGAACCGATACAGCGTCGCCGCGTGTGGCGTCCGCTGACGCGTTCGTCAACCGCTACACGGAGCGTTTCGGCGCGGAGCCAAGCGGGCCAGGTCTGGCCAATAGCTATGACGCGACAATGATCGCCTTGCTTGCCATGGAAGCCGCCGGCAAGAATGCCTCCGGAACCGAAATCGCGGCAGCTGTGCCGAGGGTAACCGACCCTGACGGCACGCCCGTCACGGCGGACGCTGAGGGTTTCGCTGCCGCTGCCGAGGTGTTGAAGGAAGGCGGCACTGTTCTCTACCAGGGAGCCACCGGCAACGTTCGGTTTGACGAAAACGGCGACGTGTCTGCCCCGGCTGTCGTGTGGGGTTTTACAGAGACCGGCATCAAGGAAACTCAATACGTGCCGCTCGAAGAGGTTGACGCATTCATGGCGTCGGTCAAGTAGCAGGCCAGCTTTCACTCGAACAAACTGTCCACGGCACCCTTCGGGTGCCGTGGGCGGTGATTGGCTTCAACGACATATCTGCATTACGCATTACGCGGCATTACGCATTACGGTGCATTACGGTGACAGTTTACTCAATACCGAATTGCCGTTACGTTGAGGGATGGCTCGCATCGCTCGCCTCGTTGTTCCCGGCCTGCCGCACCACGTGACCCAGCGTGGCAACCGGCGCGGCCAGACATTCTTCGAGACGAG
>JAAEOR010000679.1 GCA_024222895.1 Hyphomicrobiales bacterium
GAAGATGCGCGTCGATCATGCCGGGCATGAGGGTCGCGCCCATCCCGTCAATGACGGTGGCGCCGGAGCCGGCCGGGGCAAAGCGCGAGGAACCTCGGGTGATCTGCTTGATGCGATTGCCCTGGATCAGTACTTCGCCGGAATAGGGGTATTCGCCGGTCGCATCAAGAATCCGAACATTTGTGAAGAGCACGGAATCGGAATGCGCACCGTTGGCGCCCTGGCGCGTGCTGTAACCATTGTCGGCCATATCCACCTCCCACGCAGCCTGATCATGGGGAGTTCTCGGAGAGAACACCCTTGTCACGGCTGATCGTCAACCTGTTTCAGGAACTCGGCAATCCATCTATTGGATTCAGCGGGTTTCTCGATCGTCAGCCAGTGGCCGCCCCGGTCGATACTGGCGAACCGCGCCGTAGACATCCGATCCGCCAGTTGACGAGCGACGCTGACCGGATTGACGGTATCGGCATCGCCGGTGATCAGCAATGCCGGCGACGAGATCAGGCGTGTATCGACTGCGGTAGCCTTGGCCAGCGCCTTGCAGGTTTTGGCGTATCCTTCAGGATCCTGACGCATCAACGACTCTCGGACGAAGGCAACCGCCGCCGGCTGGGTCGCTTGTGTCGATGCGGAGAGCGCGTTCGCGACAATCAGGTCGGCGATTGGAGCCATGCCTTCGCGGCTCGCCTGCTCGGCGCGCCC
>JAAEOR010000680.1 GCA_024222895.1 Hyphomicrobiales bacterium
CCAGGACTGGATGTTTTCACCTGCCGGGCAGGCATTGTTGCAGGGCGGCAGGCGGTCGACATAGACCGGGCGTTCGGTGCGCCAGCTTCCGGTTTTGTTCAGAAGGCTGGTGCCGACGTCCAGCGTGACGGCGAAGGGTTTGAATTGCTCGGAAGCTTTTGTAACCAACTTAAATATCCTCCGGAGCCATCATGATTGCGCCACAAGGGCATTCGGAGGCGCAGATACCGCAGCCCTTGCAATAGTCGTATTTGAACTCGAACCCGTTGCCCGGGCCCAGTTTGGTGACAGCGTTGTCAGGGCAGATGCCATAGCAATTGTCGCATTCAAAACAATTGCCGCAGGACATGCAGCGGCGGGCTTCAAAGAGTGCGTTGTCGATGGTCAGATCGCCAACAACTTCGGCAAAGCCCGATTGGCGGCGGATCAGTTCCAAAGATGGCTGGATTGTTCTGTCAGCGTCCGAATAGTACCAGGAATTGAGTTTCGATGAATCTGCGATGTCGTGTTTCGCGGGTGCGGAATAGGTCTCATCACGCAGCCAGGCATCGATATTGCGCGCGGCCTTTTTGCCGTGACCAATTGCGGTGGTGGCGGTGCGGTCACACGGAACCATGTCGCCCCCGGCAAAAACGCCCTCAACACCGGTCATCATACCGCCATCGACGATCACTGCGCCCCATTTCGTCGAAATGCCTTCCAGGTTGGCGATCAGTGAAAGCGAGCTGTCCTGGCCGAGCGCAAGTACAAGAACGTCGCAATCGATTGTCTCATACTGGCCGGTTGGTTGCGGGCGTCCGTCTTCTCCGGCGACCATGATTTCCAACACCAGAGACTTGTCTTCTATGCGCGAGATTGTCCGCAGGTCGAGGATGTCGACCTCTTCATAAAGGGCCTCGTCAACTTCGAAACTGTGCGCGGCCATGTGATCGCGGCCGCGACGAACGATGGTTTTGGGCTTGTGACCGGTCAGCCGAAGGGCGGTCCGGGCCACATCCATGGCCGTGTTGCCACCGCCATAGATCACGACCTGACCCTTCAGGTCTGTCGCTTCGTCCATCTCCAGGCCATTGAGGACCGAAATGCCGTCAACGATGGGCACGTCACCGGTCTGCGGGATGTCCAGGCTCTTTGGTGCATGAGCACCAACGGCCAGAAAGGCCGCGTCAAACCCGTGTTCGCTCATCGTCTCTTGGACATCATCAACTTCGGTGTTGAACATGAAGTTGACGCCCATCGCCTCTATCCGCGCGATCTCGGCATTCAACTTTTCACGCGGAAGCCTGTATTTCGGAATACCCCAGCGCAGCATGCCGCCCGCTTTGGGGGCTGATTCAAAAACCGTTACCTCATGGCCCATTCGCCGCAAATGATAGGTCGCTGACAGTCCTCCCGGACCGGATCCGACGATCATGACCTTTTTGCCGGTTGGCGCGCCTGTTGGCATCGCCCAGCCATGTTTGATCGCTTCATTGCCCAAAAACCGCTCGATTGAGTTGATGCCAACGGGATCATCCAGCTCCGCCCGGTTGCAGGCACCCTCGCAGGGGTGATAGCAAACCCGGCCCATGACCGCTGGCAATGGATTGTCGTCCATGATGGCGCGCCAGGCAGC
>JAAEOR010000681.1 GCA_024222895.1 Hyphomicrobiales bacterium
AACCTGCGCGGCATCGCGGCCGTGTCCGCGTGCAATCTGCTGTTCCTTGTCAACGACACAATGGTCAAGCTTGCCAGCGATGAACTGCCACTTGGCGAGATGTTGTTCATCCGTGGGCTGGTAATAACCCTGCTGCTTCTGCCAATCGCTTTTTTCAGCGGAGCGTTTCGACACACCCGATTGATATGGAACTGGCCCATGTTCTGGCGCACGGTAGCGGAGGTCCTCTCCTCACTGCTGTTCCTGTTCGCGCTTTTCCGAATGCCGTTTGCCAATGCCAATGCGATATTGCAGGTCATCCCCCTGATGGTCACGGCCTTCGCAGCAATTTTCCTCGGCGCTGCGGTTGGGCCAAAGCGCTGGCTGGCGATCGGGATCGGGTTTGCCGGCGTCCTGATCGTCATCCGGCCAGGACTTGAGGGCTTCAACGTCTACAGCCTCGTTGCACTGGCAGCCGTGACTTGCATCGCGTTGCGCGATATTGCAACGCGGCTGATGCCCCGGGCACTGCCGGCCCTTCTGGTGGCACTCGTCACCGCGACCGCCGTTTGCCTGACCGGCCCGGTCCTGGGGCTCGTCGCTGCGGAACAATGGTCACCTCCAAGCGACCGCGGTCTTGCTCTACTGACAAGCGCCGCCGTGTGCCTGATCGGCGGCTATGTGACAGCCGTGTGGTACATGCGCCACGGTGACATCGCAGTCATCGCTCCATTCCGCTATACGGCAATGCTGTGGGCCATCCTCGTTGGATTTCTTGTGTGGGGCGAAGTGCCCGATCTGCCGATGCTCATCGGAACAGCGATCATTATCCTCACCGGGATCTACACACTCCATCGCGAAAGACGCCTGGCGCGACTCGTGGCCGAGAGTGATCTGGATCGATGATCGTCGCCACTCGTCACGCGACGTCGCACGTTTCCCTGATCCTGATCCTGGTGGCGGTCTCTGCGATCAACCCGATCGCCGTCAACATGTTCGTCCCGGCCATGCCGGCGATGATGCGGGGCCTGGGAACCAACCAGGCCATGATCCAGCTGGTCCTCTCCGGTTATCTGTTTGCTACTGCCATCGCACAGCTGGTCCTCGGACCATTGTCCGATCGCATCGGCCGCCGCCCGGTGCTGCTCGGTGGATTGGTGGTCTTTATTCTCTCCAGCGCCGCCTGTGCCGCGGCTGGGTCAATCTGGGTCCTGGTAATCGCCCGCATATTCCAGGGCGCGGGCGGATGCGTTGGAATCGTGGTCGGACGAGCCATCATCCGTGACCGCTTCGAGCGCGACGAAGCTGCAAGCATGATCGGCTATGTGACCATGGGATTTGCCCTGGCCCCAATGATGGGCCCGATCGTCGGCGGATTGCTGAATGACAATGTGGGCTGGCAATCGATCTTCCTTTTGTTGATGGGACTCGGGCTGGCGGTAGCCATGGTTGCCTTCGTGCTGTTGCCCGAAACCCATGAACCGGCAAGGCGCCTTGAGGCGCGACCAAGCTTGTGGCGGAGTTTCGCGACACTATCCCGCGTCCCAGCTTTCTGGGCCTACACACTTACCTGCGCGTTTGGAACGTCGGTGTTTTTTTCCTTCCTGGGCGGCACTCCGCTGATCGCAGCCGATCTGTTTGGTCTCAACGGCACTCAGTATGGGCTCTACTTCATGCTGGT
Source organism: Hyphomicrobiales bacterium (assembly GCA_024222895.1). Classification (GTDB taxonomy): domain Bacteria; phylum Pseudomonadota; class Alphaproteobacteria; order Rhizobiales; family Kaistiaceae; genus Bauldia. The sequence continues at coordinate 1,661 of JAAEOR010000681.1, forward strand.
GCCGGGCGGTTTCATTGTCGGCAACTACCTCACAGGTCGGTACTCTCAGAGATTCGGTATCCGACCCATGCTCATTGCCGGTAGTGCCGTCGCCCTGATCGCAGTGCTCGGAATGGCCGCGGCCTTCCTCGCCGGCTGGTACCACCCCCTGTCACTCTTCATACCGATGTACGCGATCGGTTTTGCAAATGGACTGACCCTGGCCAACGCGATCGCCGGTGCCGTGTCGGTTCGCCCGGAGATTGCCGGCGCGGCGTCGGGCATCACCGGCAGCCTGCAAATCGGAAGCGGCGCCATCGCAACGGTAATCATCGGCGCCGTGCTCGCGGCGACCCACTCGGTGTTCCCGCTGACAATCGGAATGGCGCTGTTTGCCGCTGCCGGCCTTGCCGCGGCGATATGG
>JAAEOR010000682.1 GCA_024222895.1 Hyphomicrobiales bacterium
CGGCAGCAGCAAGGCGCTTGCCGACATCCCGTCTCCGATTGGGCGCATCGGCTACCTGTTCAATGTCTTCTTGCTGGCCGCCATCGTTCTGACACCGGTGGTATTTCTTAGCCGCAATTATTCATGACGAACGGGTCAATGGGGGAGGGCGCGGTTGAGCGGCCGGGTTTCGCGGCGCCTTTTTTGGTTTGGATTTGGAAGCTTTGGGGGTTTCAAGTCGGGGTTCGTTGTGCGGCGACGGCCGCCTTTTTCACGGCCCTTGAGCGGCCGCCTTTCCGGCGAGGAGGATCAGGGTCTTGCGGTGTGGAAAGGCGGTGGGCAGAGCGATTGTAATCCTGGACTTGAGTTCGATGATGCGGGCGGCGATCTTGAGGAAAGCGTTTCTGATCGTCTCGAAGGTGGCGGTGCGCCACGGCGATCGTCTCGGCGCGAAGCGGCGCAGGCCGTGGAGCAGCCAGTAGGCGCCGGTGTGCAGGAAGAGACGGAACTGGTTGGCTTCCCACCTGTGGCACGAGGTTCGGTCGGACTTGGTGTAGAGCTTGTGCTCCTTGATCATGTTTTCCATTCGGCCGCGGGCGCAATAGACCCTCTCGTAGAGATGCTTGGCGCGGCCGGTGAGATTGGTAACGATGAAGCGGGCATCGGCGCCCTTGCCGGTAGCTTCGACGCGGGCGATGAGGCGGCGCTCCTTGGTCCAGCTAGCGGCCCGGTAGGCGGCCTGAAAGAAGCGCCTGACCTTGTCCCTTGCGGACAGGGCGCGGCGGGTGGCCGCATCCTCGCGCCAGGGCTGGGCGAGGACATCGAGCCGCTTGTTGACGGCAAGCCCGAGGACATAGCCGCAGCCGCGTGCTTCGAGGACATCGAGGACCTCGGGGGCGGCGTAGTGGCTGTCGCCGCGCCAGATGATTTCGACCCGCGGCCAGTTGGCCTGGATGCGGCGCGTGACATGGTTGATGATCGCCGCCGCCTCCTTGCCCGACGGCCGTTTGCCGGGGCGCAGCAGGGACAAGACGGGCTTGCCCGTGGCGGCGTCGAAGATGTGGATCGGCTGGAAGCAGTATTCGTCGTAA
>JAAEOR010000683.1 GCA_024222895.1 Hyphomicrobiales bacterium
GGTTCTGCGCCGGCCAGGACCTGCAGACGGTTCTGCGCTGTCACATCACCGCCTTCGGTGCCATGGGCGGAGCGCCGGAGGAGGTTCTCTACGACCGCATGAAGACCGCCGTCATCGGCGAGGACGCCGAAGGCGTGGTGAGCTACAACAAATCTCTGGTGTCGCTGCTCAACCATTACGGCTGCGCCCCGCGTGCTTGCCGGCCTTATCGGGCCAAAACCAAGGGCAAGGTGGAACGGCCGTTCCGCTATATCCGCCAGGACTTCTTCCTGGGCCGCAACTTCCGCAACATGGATGATCTCAATACCCAGTTCGATCAGTGGCGCACGGGGATCGCCAACCCGCGAGTCCACGCCACCACCGGCCGGATCGTCGACCAGGCCTTCACCGAGGAGCAACCGGCACTCAGAGCCTTGCCGGCGATGGCCTACAGCGCTTTTTCAGCCCAGGCGCCATCCACTTTCACTCATCGGCCGAGCCCGTGTGGGATTTGAAGGAACCAGCCCTCCAGCCGGCCAATGGCAAGAAGGGACTGCGATATGCAGCCCCTTCCCGGTGGTCACGACACTTTTTACCAAGTTACCAAGTGTCACATGGCATCGGCGCGGTTCGGAAGATCGAGCGCATGCTCCATCACGTGGAAGATGTAGTTTTGTTCCACGACGCCGCCGAACAGATAGGCCTTCGGACCGGAAGCATAGATGCCGACATCCTGCCCACTGTGGGTTTCCGATCCCATCGGGACGAGCGACGGCTGCACGAAGTCGGGGTCCTGCGTATCGACATCCGTCAAATTCGGACGTGCGACCGGCGTGTCCTCGGCGTCGAACGGTGAACCGGATCTATTGGAAAACGAGATGACGGTGTAGGGTTTGCCATCAACGGCGAGCTTCGGCTTGTCGCTCGGCGAGCCACTTGGCTACATCCCGATTGCTGGCAGGGATGGCATCAGACCGGCGGACGGAAGCCATCGAAGCGTTGCACGCGTCCGGCATCGCGGCGCCTTCCTACCACCATCAAGAGACCCAGACCGGGCGGGGCAGCTCATGACCCGGGCGTCAGGTGGTCCGGCGGTCGCTGGTGTTGCTCATCCGGTTGAATTGCCGCGCGGCAGCAAAGGCATCTACGGCATCGGGACCACGAAGGAAGCTGACACTGAGGCATCGGATCATCTAGAGATCCTGCTTCGGCCTGACCAACTTCACATCCTTCCACAGGGCAACGAAAGCATCGGCGTCGGCGACCAGCACGGTGGCCAGCATGCGCCGGGCGCCTTCACGGGCAAGCTCGGTCAGGGGATCGTCAATCGCTTCGGGCTGACGCAACTGAATGACGGTGGTATCTTTCGACATGGCGTATCGCTCCTTCCTGGAGGTTCTGGCAGGATCTCACCCGCCTCGATACGCCGCCTCTCTCAGTCCGTCGTCACCCAAATTCAGGCATAGCTCAGCGGACTGGAATCCGCATGTCAACGGCCCCCATTTCGTTAGCACAGATTCCCCATCGAATGATTTCAATGCGTTAGCGTCAATTGCCGCTTACCCTCGGCGCTCGTTGCAAACTCGATTGCATATGAGTGATGTCACAACTACGTCTCGGCAGGCTCACACGTGCGACGGCAATGGTGGCCTTCGCGGAGAGATATCCGTGTTATCCAACCTGCCGGACCCGGACACAACCTTACCGGTGCGAATGGACACCTTTACATTAATGCACTATTTTGTTAGCCAAATCTTGGAATATTCCTTGCAACTTGGTATAGTTGCTGAGCTACCGATTTCCTTGAATCGCCGGGAACGATTGAAGCAATGCCTTCGAGCCCCCTCTTTGAACAGGTCCACCAACAACTCCTAGAAAAGATACGAGCGGGGATCTACCCGGCGGGGGGCAGGCTGCCGGGTGAGTGGGAGCTGGCGGAAAGCTTCGGCGTCTCCAGGCCCGTCGTCCGCCAGGCGCTCATGCAGCTCCGGGCCGAGGGCACAATCCGCTCAAAGAGAGGCTCCGGTACTTTCGTTTCCGACACTGGCGTCGCCACTGGCCTGGATTTTGGGAACCTCACCAGCGTACCCGATGTCCAGAAATGTCTTGAGTTTCGCAGCATCATCGAATGCGAAGCGGCCGCGATTGCAGCTACGGTACGGTCGAGCGCCGAACTCCAGGAGGTCGGCCGGCGGATGCGTCAATACGAGAAAGTGGCCGCTTCTAATGCTCCCTCGACCGACGAGGATTTCGCCTTCCACATGGCAATCACGAAGTCCACCGGCAACCGGTTTCTCATTATTACCCTCCAAGCTCTCAAACAACAGATCATCTTCGGGGTAGGCCTTATTCAATCGCTTGCGGCCACCAGCCCGGAGGAGAATGCAGCCCGCGTTACCTCAGAGCACGCAGCGATTCTCAGCGCCATCAAATCCAACGATACTGAAGCAGCGAGAAGTGCGATGCGCGCGCATCTGGACGCGGGCGTAAGCCGTCTATTCGAGAAATAGATCCCCTGGATCTATGCTAGGAATTCGACACAAAACGGGGTCCCGCATTCGATCCGCCTGATCGGAGGACCAAGCGTACCTTGTTCCGCGTCAAATGGCATCACGGCCAGCGTGTTGCTGTTTTGGTTGCCGACAATCAGCCAGCGCCCACTGGGGGCCACCGCAAAGTGTCTGGGGGCCGAACCGCCGGTGCCCACGATCGAGGTCGTCTCAAGCTTCGAACCCTCGTCAGTTAACGCGATGACGGCAATGCTGTTGTTGGCCCGATCGGAAGCGAACACAAAACGCCCCGACGGGTGGATCGTGACCTCGGCCGTCGACGGAGTCGCCGAGAATCCCGCAGGAAGCGTCGAGGCGACGCTGGAAAGCTCAAGCGCATTTGACGACCGTTCGTTACGGTAGGCAGCAACATTTCCCTGCAGTTCGTTCGAGACGTAAAGGACGTTGTGGCGAGGATGAAGAGACAGGTGGCGCGGCCCGGCGCCAGATTCTGCAGCGTCGAACCATTGGGGATCCCCAAGAGCTCCTACCGCCGGATCAAAGGGATAGACGGCGATCCTGTCACCACCGAACTCTGAAACGAACAGTGCTTTTCCGTCGGGCGTAAATCGGCTGCAATGGACGTGCGATCGTTCCTGTCGCTCATGATTGGGACCGGTAAAGGAATGGGTACGACTGTCGCTGGGCGGAAGTACCTGTCCGCCCTGGCCTATGGGCAGAACGGCAACCGCTCGTCCCGGACGATCGGTTGTGGGTCCGATAGAATAGTTGGAAATCGCCAGGAAGTTCTGGCTTGGGTGGAGGCTGACATGCGCAGAAACATTTCCCAGTGTCGGCTGCATGTTGATATAGCTGAGGAGACAGGACTCGGCATCGACGTCAAACGCGCTGACGACTCCTTCGTTCCAGTCGATAATCTCCGACACGGCGTACAGCACCCGGCGTTCCGCGCTGTAGGCGAGGAACGCCGGATTGTCCGGGCCCTGGGAGGCGTGATGAAACCGGAGCTCGCCCGAGTCCTCGTTAAAGCGGAACAACGAAATTCCGATCCCGGCTACATCCGGGTAGTACTTGGAGGCGCGGTTCAGACTCCCGACCGCAACGACAGCAGAACTCGCTGGTTCGCGCTTGGTTGTCATTGGTGGACGCCGTCCGTGTTCATCGTTCAGCGACCGGAGTGCGCAGGTCGATCATCGTAGCGAACCAGATTGCGCATATACCCGCCGTCAACATAGATCTCGGTGCCGGTGATGTACGACGCCCCATCCGAGGCAAGAAACGCCACCACCGACGCAACCTCTTCCACCTGGCCCACGCGGCCCGCCGGTATCCACTCGCCAAATTTCTCGGGGCCCAATTCGTGAATGATCTGCCGGTTCATGTCGGTTTCAATGGCCCCCGGAGAAACCGTCACGACTCTCACGCCGTGCTCGGCCCACTCAAGCGCGGCGCCGCGGCCGAACATCTTCAAGCCCGCTTTGGCGACGCCGTAATGAGAACCACCTTTGCGGACAATGTCGTCGTGAATGGAAGAGACGTTGATGACAACGCCGCCGCGCGGCTTCATCCTAGCAACCCCGGCTTGTGCAATGAGAAACGGCGCCGTCAGGTTGATCCTCAATGTTTCTTCCCAGACAGCCAGCGGCATCTCTTCCAGGCCGGATGCAGTTTCGTACCCTGCGTTGTTGACGACGATGTCGAGGCGCTCGAAGACCGAATCAAATCGTGAGAACAGGCCGTCGATTGCGGTCGATTCCCTGAAATCACATTCCAGGACTTCCACGCTGACACCGTTCTTTTTTGCAACGGAAGCCGCAAGCTCCGCCACATCCGTCCGGCCGCGCGTACAGTGCAGGGCAATGTCAGCTCCGCGAGCGGCCAGCGCTTCGACGATCGCTTGGCCTATCCCGCGCGAACCGCCTGTGACAAGTGCTACCTTACCTGCGAGTTCCAACGCCTGGGACATCAACAGATTCTCCCTGTCTTCGGCCCGTTCCGAATATCGAACCCGATGGTGGTGATGGCGGCGCCTGCCGCCATCACCACGGTTTGCCGTTATTACCGGTTCAGGTCAGTTTTTGTAGCTTTCAAGATTTTCGGCCGTAACGAAAATCGCGCCAGAGTCGAAATCATACCCGTCCGGGTTCTTTGTGTCCGGCGTCTTGCCGTTGACAACGTAGTCGTAGAGGATTTGCGCGGTCAGGAATCCCATTTGATGGAAACTCTGAGCGACGGTGCCCCAGATCACGCCGTCTTCGATCCCATCAAGCGTTTCGGCAACATCGTCGATCCCGACAATCGTGATCTTGTCCTGAAGCCTTTGTTCCTTGACGACCTTGGCAGCGGCTGGGCCAGCCTCGCCGTTTATGCCGATGACAAGATTGATTTCCGGATAGGTCGCGAAAATCGCCTCATATTTCTGGATCGCCGTCAGCATGTCGCTGTTGTTCGATTCATTGATGACCATCTCGAAATCGGGATACGCCTCCAGATGCTTCAGATAGGAGTCGCGGGTTTTGACAGCGAAAGACGCGTCCATCGTGCTTTGCATCACGACGGCGCGAAGCGGAGGTGATCCCTGTGCTTCGAAGTGCTCGATAATCGCGGCAGCACCAATTCGCCCGAGGTTGATCTCGTCGGTGCCGACGCTGGCCAGGCTCGTGCTTTCAGGATCGATCGAGCCGACGAAGACCACCGGGATGTTCGCCTTGGCAGCCGTTTTCCAGACAGGGCGCATAGCCTCCGGCGCAATCGGCATCGAGATGATGCCGTCAACGCCCTGGGCAATCGCTATTTCAATCTGATTGACCATTTCAACCGGGTCAATCGTCTGCGGCCCGACGTACTGACCTTCGAACCCAAATTGTTCGGCGGCTTCCTCGAAACCGTAACGAGCGTCATCCCAAACCGGGTGCGCGATGAGCGGTGTCACGAAGACAAATACAGGTTTCTCGGCGGCAACTGCCGCACCCGCGCCAAGCGTGAAGCTGAACGCCACCGCACCTGCGGTCGCGATTAGGCGTGATGTATTCCAATATTGCATTTCTTCCTCCTGTTTTCAGACGATAGTCCTACAAATGGCGAACATCATCGGTGACCGACGATTGTGCTTCCCCAGTTGTTCTTGGCCTCGCAGGCTGAGAGCCATGTCAGGCCTCGACCATTTGCTGAGCGGTCGCGGTATGCGCGCCCGTCGCGTAGTTCATGAATGAGTTCTCGGTCATTTCGCCGCCGCTGAATTCCTTTACGGCTTTCCCGTCGCGAATAACGATGCAGCGATCGACCATCGCAAGCAGTTCGGGAAGATCTGACGTGACCAGCACAACCGCGACACCCTGGCGGGCCAGTTCTCCGATGATGTTGTAGACTTCGACCTTGGCACCAACGTCGATGCCCCTTGTCGGTTCATCCAGAAGAAGAACTTCGACGTCCGTCATTAGCCATTTGGCCAGGACCACTTTTTGCTGATTGCCACCGCTGAGGGTTGTTATGTTCGCTTCGATCGAACTCGCCTTGAGTTCGAGCTGCGATACCTTTGCGTTGACCTGCCGGCGCTCCTTAGCCATCTGGATGAAGGAGTGTTTCGATATCTTGCTCAGGCTGGCGATCGAAACGTTGCTGCGAATGTTGATGGAGGAGACAAGCCCCGACGCAAATCGGTCTTCAGTGACCAGTCCCAGTTTGGCCTTCACACTGTCCTGCGGCGAGCGGATGTTGACCGGGGATCCCTGAACCTCGATCCGGTCTACGGTCGAGGGGTACCACCCCATGATCGCGTTCAGAATTTCGCTGCGGCCGGAGCCGACGAGCCCGCCGAGGCCAAGTATCTCGCCCCTGCGAACGTCGAAGCTGACGCCGTCAACGGCGTATTTCCCGGGTATCCTGGATGGAACGCGTAGATTCTCCACCCGCAACGCTACGTCGCCGATGGGTACGGTAATCTTGGGAAAGAAGGTCTCGACCTTGCGGCCCACCATGTCTTCGACGATGCGATCGGGATCGATTCTTTCCCGGTCGACGGTCGAGATCAGTTTGCCGTCGCGCAACACCGTAACGCGATCCGCGATCTCGAACACTTCGTCCAGTCGATGTGAAATGTAGATGCTCGAAATGCCCTTTTCTTTGAGCTCGGTGATCAGCTTTTTGAGAATTGAAGCCTCATGGTCGGTCAACGCCGAAGTAGGCTCGTCGAGCACCAGTATTCGCGGATTCCGGTAAAGCGCCTTGGCAATTGCGACCATCTGCTGCTGGCTCGTGCTCAGTTGCCCCACCATCCCGGTCGGAGAAACCGACAGTCCAACGGTTGCGAGCGCTTCATGCGCCAATTGGTTTGTCTGCCTCCAGTCGATGAAGAAACTTTTACCCGCCCGAGGGAGCCGGCCAAGGAAGATGTTTTCCGCCACCGACAGCTCGGCATTCAGACTGATCTCCTGATAGATCATCTCAATGCCGGCTTCTTCAGCATCGCGCGTGGTCAGCATGTTAGTACGTCTGCCTTCGACCTCGATCGTCCCGTCGTAGGATGAGGACGAATAGCTGCCGCTCAGGATCTTCATCAGGGTTGACTTTCCAGCGCCGTTCTCACCAACCAACGCGTGGATTTCCCCCCGCTTCAGATCGAAATTGACATTGTCCAGAGCGGTGACCTCGAAAAACCTCTTCGTGATCTCGGCCATGGTAAGCAGGGGACCGGCTGCAGATTGAGCTGGATTGCTCAATGGACCATGCCCCGGCGTTTGCGGTTGTACTGATCGACGCCGACGGCAACGATGATAATCGCGCCGATAACCACGAGTTGCCAGAACACCGAAACCTTCATCAGGACCATGCCGTTGGCCAGCACGTTCATGAAGAGCACGCCAATGAAGGTGCCAATGATTGTCCCGGAACCACCGAACATGCTCGTGCCGCCAATGATCACGGCGGCGATCACCTGCAGTTCCATTCCAAGGCCGGTGTTTGCAAGCGCCGAACCGAGCCGGGCAGTCGTTAGCACCCCACTCAAGGCCGCGCCGGCCCCGGTCATGACATAGACCCAGATCAGGATCCGATTGACGTTGATGCCCGAAACGCGTGCGGTCTCGCGGTTACCCCCGACCGCATAGACGGATCGCCCGAAAACGGTCCGTCCCAGCAGGATATGACCGGCCACGCCTACTGCTGCGGCGACGATTACAACGATGGGGATCTCACCGACAAAGCCCTGTCCAATGAAGTTGAAGTCATCGGGCAGTGGGTAGATCGGCTTGCCACGCGTGAGAACCTGAACCAGGCCGCGCGCGATATACATCATGCCCAGCGTGACGATGAGCGAGGGAATCGAGAAGCGAGCGATCAGCAGTCCGGAAATCCCGCCCACCACCATGCCGGTCCCGATGCCAATCAGAATGGCGAGCCAGATCGGAACGCCGGCGAGCAGGGCAAGCCCTGTGGTCACCCCGGCAAGGGCAAGCACCGACCCAACCGAGAGGTCAAGGCCGGCTGCAACCAGAACAATTGTCATGGGGACGGCAATGATGAAAGTGAAACTGGTCTGCCGCAGAACATTGACCAGGTTGCCCGTGTTGTAAAAAACCGGATTGACGATCGCGACCAAGATCAGGATGAGAATCAACGGTACGGCGATGCCTACTTCGCGCTTGTTCAGCAGCGATTTTACAACCTTCATAGGGTTGATGCCCACGTTGGAAGCCCGAGTTTCCACGACAGTTTCATCGTTCATCGGGCTCCATCCCTCGACGTTGCAGGCCGAGCCAGCATCGGTATGCCAACGTCGCCCCTAGATTTGATATACATATCACTTATTATTGTCAACCAACCCGATACTGAATGTAAACAAATTGGATGTGCGAATCGTCGCGGGTTACCCGGTAGATTCCTAAATCCAGTGCCGGTCGGATGGCGCTGAGGATTTGTGCCCCTCTATTCACAGACCGAGCGGCTGTCGAATCGCGCCGCAGAAGCATCTGCGAGGCCCATTATCGCTGGCGTTTCACTCGGTCCCTCCCGCCTGCGCGCGTCGCATCGCCACGAAGTTTCTCGGGTGACGTATTCGGCAACCTGCTAAGGGGATTCAAGCAGCGTGTTGCAGGTGATACCGCCGTCGACCATGATCAGTTGGCCGGTGACAAATGCGCTCGCTTCCGAAGCGAGGAACACGGCTGTACCCTGAAGTTCCTCCGGCTTCATCCAGCGCCCCAGTGGGGTACGTTTTTCCACCGCTTCAATGAAAGCCGGTTTGGATAGGATCTCCGAGTTTATCTCTGTCATGACATATCCGGGACCGATGGCGTTGACGGTTATCCCGTTCCGGCCAAGTTCGGAGGCGAGTGCGCGTGTAAGGCCCAGGACGCCGTGCTTCGAGGCGACATAGGAAACGATGCCGTCGCGCGAGCTGATACTCTGCACCGAACCGATATTGATGATGCGCCCCCGGCTCTGTTGCATCATTGATGCTGCGGCGAGCTTCGACATATTGAAGACCGCCGACAGATTGACCGCGATGACGCTGTCCCAGTCTTCCGTGCTGTGCTCTGAGAGCGGCTTACGGATCATCACGCCGGCATTGTTGACCAGTATGTCGAGCGCCCCCCGTTTGGCCACAATCGATTCGATCGCTGCCCCGGCGGTCTTGGCGTCGCGCACGTCAAAGGCGATCTCCTCGGCGGAACCTTCGGCGTCAACCAGGGATGCGGCGGCCGCTTTCGCCGCGCATTCATCGAGATCGTTGATGATGACGTGGGCGCCGGATTCGGCGAAAGCCTGGGCAAGGCAGAATCCGATTCCCCGCGCTGATCCGGTGATCAACGCCGTTTGCCCTTCAAGCGAGAACAGGTTTCTCATTTCGAACTCCTTCGTGAGTCGATTTCGCTGATCTTCAGATTGCCGTGAGCAAGCCAGTCGTGATCGGGGTCCGTGCGAAACCGCCAGAGACGCTTTGGGCCGGCCATAACGCACAGCTGATACATGTCGTAACCGTGGCAGACGGTGCACGGATGGTAGCCCTCTGACACACGCGTGAGCGTTCCATTCTGAAGCAACAACGTCTCGTCAAGGCTGCGATCATCATTGTAAATGCGCTGGAAGCCAAAACCCTGCGGTGGGCTGAATCGGGAGTAGTACGTTTCCTCCAGAAGCGACTCTTCCGGGAGGTCGTCGCGATCATGCTTGTGAGGCGGGTAGCTCGACGTATGGCCGTCGGGAGTTATCAGCTCGATGACGAAAAGGGAGTGTGCCGCCTCGTCACCCTCAGCAAGGATGTCCGTCACATACCGCGTGTTCGTGCCTTCGCCCCGAGTTTCAGTCGTTAGCTCGTCTGGCCTGATTACCCGAACCGGGTAGCGATCAACTTCGCCGGGCGCAGTGCAGATTGCGAGATCAGCGACCGTTGTCGCTCCCACTCGCCATCGCCTGCCAGGGGGAACGTAGACGGCATGTGGCAACCCCATGAATGGTGAGGTGCGCTCCCCCGGTTCGCCCAGCGGCTGCCCGTCGACCGTGAAACCTGCCCGGCCGTGTATCAAAACCAGGCAGGTCTCCGCCGCATCCGAATGGCCGGACACCACTTCGCCCGGCGCCATGGCGGCGACTTTGAAACCCACGTATTTCCAGTCCTGGTTTTCAGGCCGAACCTCAACCTCGGCGAGGTTCGTATCGCTCCACTTCGAGAACGCAGGCACAACAGCATCTCCTCAGTTGGCGGTCATGGGGTTGGCGGTCATGGCGGCAGATTCTGGGCTGTCCGACCGCCATCCACATAGAGGACCTGGCCGGTGATGTAGGAGGCGTCCGGGCTGAGAAGAAAAGCGATTGCGGCAGCGGCTTCTTCCGGTTCAGCAACGCGCCTCATCGGGGTTCGCGTGATAATGCCATCCAGTGCGTGCGGTTTATCCTCAATAAGCCGGTCGAGCAGATTCGTTCGGACTGTCCCAGGCGCAACCGCGTTCACCCGGACGCCGAAGTCGACAAACTCTATGGCCAGGACGCGGGTCAGCTGGTCGATTGCACCTTTGCTTGCCCCGTAGGCGGCCTGCTTTGGCGTTGCGATCCGTCCGTTCACCGACGAGAGCAAAACTATCGCGTATTCGTGCGGACGCTCCCGCGGCGCAGCCTGAAATCTCGCAGCAAGTGCGCGCGCCGGTATGAAGCTGCCGGAGACGTTGACCTCGAAGGCTCGCTGAAATTCTTCCGCATCGATGTCCAGAGCGAGGCCGCGCGGCTCGAATCCCGCCGCAGCCACCAACCCGTCAACGACGCCAAAGCGGTCATACGCTTGGCTTACACACTCATCGACCTGACTCTTGTCGGTGATGTCACACGCCGCGTACGCCATTTCGCCGGGAGCTGCATCAAGCCGCTCCTTCTGTGCGTCTGAGGGTGTGGCGGCATCAACAAGGAAGACCCTTCCGCCCCGTTCCTGTAGACAACTCGCGGTCGCCCATCCAATGCCTCCGCAGCCCCCGGTAACAAACGTTACGCGCGAGCGGCTGCCATCACTGGAACTCATGATGGCTCGTCTTGTTGCGCTCGATGAAGTCCCAATCGAGGGTCACGCCTAATCCCGGCCCTTCCGGTACTGGGAAACATCCATCCTTCCCGACGGCGTCCAGGCGATCGCTGTAGTCGTTGGTGTAAATCGGTGGGAGGATCGTCGGTATCTGCGGGCCGACAAGAGCGAGTTCGTAGAAGTTGGAATTCCGAATCGCCGACATGCACGCTCTGTGCGCCGGCCCGGCCGAATGGATCTCGCAGTCGAGACCAAAGGCCTCGGCCAAATGCGCCGTCTTCATGGTCCCCGAGACGCCCATGTCGTACTCTGGATCCGCCCGGACGAAATCAGTCGTGCCGGCAGCTATCCAGTCAGCCTTTGGTTCCAGTCCGCGAATGTGCTCGAGTGCACACACCGGTGTCTTGAATTTCTCCCGCAGCATACGCTGCGCATTTTGCGACATGCCGCAGTCACGGTACGGATCCTCGATCCAGTAGAACCCGGCTTCGTCGCATGCGGCGTAGACTTTGAGAGTGTCGGCGTAGGTCAAGATCTCGCTGCCGAGATCAAGCATCAGCGCCATTCGGCCACCGAAACGCGTGCCCATGGCTTCAATGTTCTCTATCTCGCGGTCGGCGTCGCCGTCTGTCCATCCGTGAATCTTGAAGGCCCGGTACCCAAGCTCGAAACACTCCTCGGCAAGGTCGATGAACGCTTCCGGACTGTCCAGCCCGCCATTGTCGTCGGCGTGAATGGCGCTGGCATAGGTGGGCAGCCGATCGCGATAACCTCCCAGCATCTCGGCCACCGAGAGCCCAGCGCGCTTGCCAGCGAGATCCCACAACGCACAATCGATATGCGAGGCGCCGACACCGCCAAAATGCCGAAGGACTTTCTTGAGGTCGTTATAGATCCCCTCGCGATGAGCCGGGTTTCTCCCGACGACAAGGGGCGCGACCTGGAGGACCTGACCGAGATGGGGCAGCTTGCCACCGAGCCCCGGCGCGAACTCGCCGATGGCCCCCTCGTTGGTCGTGATCGCTACCACGAAATTCGAAATCCGGGCCTTCGCGCCGGCCTCGTAAATTCTGTTGCCCTTGCTGTCGACGCCAAGGTGCTCGACAGGATACTGGTACTCAACGATATCGACTTTTTCTATTTTTGACATGGCCACCTCTGATGGACGGTCGCGCCGCTGGAACCCGGCGTCAGAAACGATACAGCGCTTGCGGATTGTCGCCGAGGATACGGTGCATGGTCGGTTCGTCCTCCGCCCAGTCCGCGAGCAGGTATAAGAGATGCTCCTCGGACGGCGGGGATGTTCGTCCAGGGTGTGGAAAGTTTGTCCCCCAGAGCATGCGTTCCGGTGCGTGACGCACCAACCGCCACGCCAGATCAGCAACACCAGGATAGCAGGGCGCTTCGGTGTCCCAGTTCTCATACGGAGCCGACAGCTTGACCCAGGTCTTGCCGTTATCGAGCAACTTCAGAAGAGCGGCGACGGCAGTCTGGGTCGGCTGGTCGAGGAACTTGCCCAGGTGGTCGATCACCACATCGCAGGGTAACGCTTCGATCGTTGAATGAAATTCGCCGAGCCGGTTCCCGTCCAATTGCAGTTGGGTGTGCCAGCCGAGTTCCGTGATCCGCGGTGCGAACTGCGCCAGATCGTCCCACGTGTACGACCCGCCCTCAAGCATGTACCCGTGTATGCCCCGCACGCCTCGACGATCGTAATCAAGCAGCTCGGATATTGCGGTGGTTGTCGGGATAACGACGATGCCCCGGCCCGCGCCAGCGAAGTGATCCAGCGCCTGGATGATCACATCGTTGTCGAATCCGTAGGCGATGGATTGAACGGCAACGAAACGAGTAAGACCAAGCCTTTCCATCAACCCGGAGCAAATATCGGGATTGGACGTCGGCATACTGAAACCGGTTGCGGTGGCCGGAGCGGCTCTGTCGCCTTGACGGTAGAAGTGCATGTGGCAGTCGCACGCGTCCCGCGGCAGCGCGCCACTCAACCCTGCTGCTTCCATCGTCCAAAACCGTTTACCGCGCTGTCCGTTGCCGAGACGAGTGCGCCAATATCGGTCCCTACGGCGACGAATGAGGCACCCAAGTCGCGCCTCTTCAAAGCCTGTTCGACCCCTGGCACCAGCGTGCCGAAGGGAACTCCCATCGCCCGACATCGCATCGCGATCTGCGACAGAAGGTCAAGAAATTCCGGATGATTCGGTTGGCCGACATGACCGAGATCGGCGGCAAGGTCCGCCGGCCCGACAAAGACCGCAGAAATGCCCGGAACGATTGCGATAGCCTCCAACTGCTCGACAGCGGCGACGGTCTCGATCTGCGGAATGAGGCACAGCTCGCTTTTTGCCCGCTCGAAATACTCACGATGGCGGCCAAAGCCATTGGAACGATGGCCCATGGAAACGCCGCGCTTTCCTTGTGGGGGATAGACGCAGGCGGTGACGATCTGTTCCGCCTGCTCGGCCGTCTCGACGAATGGCATCAGAAGATTTCGGGCGCCAATGTCCAGAAATTGCTTCAATTCATTTGGATCAGCCGACCTGGGGCGTACGAGTATGTCGACCGGAAATCGGGAAACGGCGCGCATCTGCTCAAGCACCGATGGCACCGTATTCGGCGCGTGCTCGGCGTCGATGACGATGAAGTCCGTACCCGCACCCGCCACAACCTCGGCCACGTTCGGCGATGCCGTCGACACCCAAAAGCCGGATTGACAGCCTCCGGCCTGCAGGCGTGCCAAAAACCTGTTTGACTCCTCCGCCATACCTAGTCCGCCACCTGTCCGGTAACCTTGCGATTGAGGTCGGATCTTGTGAGCACATCCGGCAAGAGATCGGCACCAATTCCCGGAGCAGTGGTCGGTGTGAGACGCCCGTTCACAATCTCCGGAAGATCGGTTACCACCTCCCGATAGAAACCTCCCAGGTGAGACCTCACAGTCTCTGCGATCAGACCGTTCGGCTGCGCCGTCAGCAGGTGTGCGTTCACGAGCAGCGTGACCGGGCCGGTGCAATCATGCGGTGCGATGACGCGGTCATAGGCCTCGGCGAGGTGCGCAATCTTCTGCGCCTCGGTAATCCCGCCGACCCAGATAACATCGAAGTTCGCGACATCAATCGCGCCGCGTTGAAATACCTCGCGGTACCACTGCAAAGATCCGAGGTTCTCGCTTCCGGTCACAAATCCGCTGGCATGCTCCTTGTATCGCTTGATATCGTCGAAGTTCTGCATCCATATCGGCTCTTCGTGCCAATAGATGTTGTAGTCGCGCAGCGCCCGCGCGATCTCTATCGCAGCCGGCAACTTCCAGAGGCCGTGATACTCGACAAGAATGTCGATCCGATCACCCACCGCCTTGCGAATCTGCTCGATCGGCCAGATCGCCTTGGCAATGTCTGCTCCAGAGATTTCCATTCCGCGTGTTTGAAGAGCGATGACGTCGAAAGGCCAAATCTTCATCGCGTTGATGTTCTGCACCAGCAATGACTCCGCAAGGCTTGCGGGCTCATACACCTGCATCAGCAGGTCGTCGTCCTCGTTGAAATCATCGGGCCGGGGATCATCGCGCGAAATCAGCTGCGTGTTGTATCCGTGGCGAACCTTGTTGTTGTACCCTCCACCCGCGCACGTATTGTAGATGCGAATGTCCTTCGTGATCCTGCCTCCCAGCAGTTCGTAGAGAGGTTTGCCGAGGGATTTTCCGCATAGGTCCCAGAGGGCAATGTCGATCGCCGAATTCCCACGTATCTCGACACTTCGCGTCGGAAATCCATTGAAGTGGTTTCCGATCCCCTTGCTGATCATTGCGCTGAGATACTGCCTTTGTGTCGGATCTTTGCCAAGCAGGAACGGCGCGCAGGTCTCGTGGATATAGGCGATGGTCGAAATGGGATTTCGGAACGTCTCGCCGATCCCGATCGCGCCCTCATCCGTGTGGATGCGGACCCACAGGTTGTTGCCATACTCAGCGAGCTGGACGGTCTCGACACCAACAATCTTCATTTCACGGCTCCCAATCAGACCGCGTTATATCAATCCATGCAAATATGTCCACCATTTTTCAGTGAATTGTAAATTATCGCCAAACGCCTCCTCCAATGCCCGATAATTGGTCAAAAGCCGCGGTCGCCGGTCGCGGTAACGATTATCCGCAAAAAGGCACTGCGGTGGCGGCGGTTGTGGCGAATGTCTGTGAGGCAGCTGAAGGCATTTGGACACCTCGAATTACTGGGATGACGGATACGTTGACTCAGCGATGATGTTGGCAGGCGTCGGTTGGCTCAGCACCGACCTTGGCGGTGGTTGATTTCAGGTTGGATCGGCTGCTCGGTATCAGTGTTGCGGCGGTATTTTCGCCGCAACACGATCACGCGGGCGCACTTCGCCGCTGGTGCCAGACATAGCGGGTGAGATGGTAGACGAGGTTGGCCATGCCGATCTTTGTCGTGGCACGGGCAATGCCGATGATGCGGATGAGAGCTTCAGCTGGGATTTCTGCCGGGCGAAGATATGCTCGACATGGGCGCGCATTTTTTAACGCCGGCCATTGGCCCGTGACATCGCCTCGCTCGCGGGCCGGCCCTTCAGCTTTCTGTAGTGGATACCAACAAATCTTGGGCATTGCACGATCGCAACCTCGTCGCCCACAGTTCACGCTTCCTGGAGGAGTAAATTGCCATGCTGAAGCAAATCTTAGCTGGATTTATTGACATCAACCCTCTCCACCGTGGCGGTGGCAGATGTCCTCGTTTTTGACTGCCGGCTCGATGACGGCTTGTCATTTTATCTCACCGTTTGTGACGATGGGTCACCAGCACGAATTGGAGTTGAGCAGGGCGTTGGTAACAAAGCCCGAGCATATTTCGACAACGTCACGGGCGCATGGATAGCGGTTGAGTTCATTGCAGGTGGAACGTTGCCGTCAACTCTTACGACGATTCTTTCGGACGGCACTGTGTTTCACAGCCGACATACGCTGAGCGTCGATGGCCAACTTCTGGCATCACAACAATCTGGAACTTGTAAATGGAAATCGATCCGATGATCATTATTCTCTCAGCGTCTTGCCAATCGCCCTATTAGTTGCCGCCGCCCTGACGCGCCGTCTGCGGCGTCGGAAACCGAAAGGCGGGCAGATGAGCCTGCGGGCGATCTCGGCCGAGGTAGGTCAGTCGCCCGCCCGCACCTTGCGCGCCCCTGCGGCTGAGGAAATTGCCGGTCACCCGAAGTGCATCGGGGTTGCCGGATGGGCTCAGACTTTCCGGGGCATCGATACCCAGCGTCAACTCGGATGCGAAGAGTGGAGCGCCATCAGAGAAGAAAGCGCGCTGGATCCACCGGATGTCCCTTGCTGAAAACTCAAGACGGTTCGCCTCAACCTGCTTTCCCGACTACTCGGTCGTGAAATAGGTAAGAAGGGGGGCGGTGCAATCGGGTGACACCCCGACGCTCGCCAACACCTACTCAGCCGGCTGCGCGGCGCGTGCGTTAGCTAGGTCTAGGTCATTGCGGCTATCGAAGCGGCAGAGTTTCCCGCGTCTTCCACCTGATTCCGGATCATCCCCATCGGCCCTCCGTTCCGACCGTGGCGGCGATTCAAGAACGGGGCTCTGCAAACGGGCGGTAGCGTCGCTCGCCAAGCGCTTCCGATTGGCCTTCGGCGTGTAGTGCGCTTCTTGGCTTGGCGATAGCCACCCGAAGATTGCTATGAGCTGTGCTCACGAAGAGCCGGGAAAAGTGTGCGTTTCGTTTGTCGGCGGCGATTGGATGTCCGTCGAGCCCGAGCTGCTGGGGGAACTGAGGTCAGTCATCGACTGCATATGATGCCCCGGTCTCGCTTCGCGGGTTGGAGGCCTTTTTTTCAGTCCGGTTTGCGGCGGCGACTGTCCGGCTCAGACAATCAGGACCATATCGAAGTCGTTGTGGTCGAGCTTCAGCTTCTTGTCGAGCTTGGCGAACAGGTCCTGATCGTCGCCGCCCTTGCCGTCAGCATCATGATAGAGCTTGCCTTTCTTCTTGTCGTAGATGATGCGGTCCTTATTGTCGTCGGCCTCCTTGCCGATCTCGAACTCCTTCTTCGACAGGCTACCGCCGATGCCCGCGAAGACGCCCTGTTCGAGTGCGATGGTGTCCTTGTTGGGTTCGAAGTCGAGGATCTTGTCGACGTTTGATTTCTTCAGCTCGTCGCTGAACTGGAAGGTATCATTGTCCTTGCCGCCTACCAGTTCGTCCTTGCCAGGACCACCGTCGAGCAGGTCCTTGCCCTTGCCGCCTTTGAGCGTTCCGACCCCGAGGGCCGAGATCGTGTCGGAGCCCTTGCCGCCGCGGATATCGCTGGCCCCTATGATGCCTGAGATTGAATCGTTGCCGTCGCCACACTTGACGTCATAGTCGCCGTCAATGCCGTAGATCGTGTCGGCGCCGTCGCCACCCTTTAAGCCGCTTTTCGACTTCCTTTCTGATATCTACTCGGTCTCTGCCGCCAGAGGGCGGATGCAGCCCTTTGTCATCATTGCTCGCTCAACCTCGCTCTTCTGCTGCTTGGCGAAAGAAGGATCGACGCGCGCAAGTTCCCGGCTGAGCTCATCACAAGGCCAGCCGTCATATCCGTACTCGACGGAATCCGTCACTCCCTGTCTATTGACGCAGCCGGAGGTGACGAAACAAACGAAAAAAAGCAGGATGGCAAACTTCATCGATGGTCCGGTGAGCGGTTTGGACTTCGGCCGACAACGGAACGTCGCTCCGTCACGACGATTTCGTCGTGCTCTGAGGAGTGGCCTCAAGCCACTGGCGGTCGCTCACGCATCGAAGGCGAGGTTGTAGCTGGCGTCGATCAGGTCTTATTCTTCCATTATAGCACGATACCTGCCGGTTATGTTCGAGGACGCGTCTCCCGCGTCGATATCCGGGAGAACAGCACCAGAAGTACCGTGAACCGGCGCGATCTAAAGGAGGCTGCCTACGCCAAAAAAGTGGGAAAAGACGCCTTGAAAACGGCAGAAACTGGTTGGCGGTTCGGACTTCCCATCAGCGCTAAACCATTGGCAGGCCTGAATTCTGGCTCCCCTCTCCCGGTACGATTCATATTAGAATGATGGGAGAGCGTTCCCATTTCCGTGCCCACGTTCACGACGAGCGCCAGACCTCGTGAACGGGCGAAAGCGTAACGGATGCGCTCCTTAGGCGACATCACTCTCAGAGACGCCGAACTTCGCCGGACAGCCGGCGGGTCGGCCTGGATGAACCCATTTTCTACGGGAGTGAATATCATGAACACCGATCTCAATCGCCGGGTCTTTCTCGGAGGTGCCGCCGGACTGGCCTCGCTAACCATACTTTCAGGCTCGTCGCTGATTGCTCGCAGGACTCTGGCGAATGAAGCACCTCCCTTCCCAACGCTTGCGGAAGGCCGTTACATCCCCCGAACGCCGGCCGACTACGCCGATGCGATGCTGTCCGGCGGCCCCGGAAAGGACGGCATACCCGCGATCGACAGCCCGCAGTTCTGGGACGCCGAACGGGCCAGCGAGTATCTGGATGACGGCGACATTGTCTTCGGCCTGGTTGAGAACGGCGAGGCGCGAGCCTATCCGCAGCGCATTCTGGTCTGGCACGAAATCGTCAACGACGTGGTCGGCGGAACTGGTCTGGCCGTCACCTATTGTCCGCTGACCGGCACGGCCATCGCGTTTGAGCGCGGAACGACCGAATTCGGCGTCTCGGGGCGGTTGGTCAACAGCAACCTCATCATGTACGACCGCGACACCGACACATGGTTCCCGCAGATTCTGGCAGTGGGAACCTCCGGGCCCCATGTCGGCGCTGCCCTGGTAGAGCGCCCGGTCATCTGGACCAACTGGCGCCGCTGGCGCGAGGCCTATCCAGACACCGGAGTGTTGTCGACCGAGACCGGATTCCTGCGGAACTACCGGAGCGATCCCTACGGGGCCTACAACGACGTATCCGGCTACTATCTGCCGGACAGCGCCACGCTCTTCCCGCTGATGAACGACGACGGTCGACATCCGCCGAAGACAATTTTCCTCCTGGCGCGCACCACGGACCGTTCCGTCGCCTTCAATATGGAGGAGTTGCGGGCGACGAAGAAGATCGAAGCAACCGCCGACGGCGAGACGTTCACCGCCATCTATGACGATCGCCTCGACACCGGCTACGTCTTCTCGGGCCGGACTGTCGCGGTGCCACGCATCGAAGGACCAAGCGCATTCGACGTCAACTGGACGGGCGGCGAGGCGCTCCGTCCGATCAACTCCTTCCTGGCCATGTGGTTCGCCGTCACCGCCTTCTATCCGGAGACCGTGATCCATGTTTAGCGTCCTCGACCGTCTCGTCCATGACCGGACGAGCCTCACCCTGACCGTCGGGATCGCCGTCGGCTATCTGGTGGTCTTCCAGTATGCGATTGCCGATATCTCGTTTGACGGATCAATCCGTGACCTGACCTTTTTTGCGCTGCCAAACTGGACTGAGGTCATGCTGCGACAGCGTGTTCCATTTCAGTTCGAGTCGGTCGCGATCATCGAAGGCCCCTTTGTCACCTGGCTGCTGTCACCCGTGAACCTCGCCATCGGCGCGGTGCTGGGATTGCTGACCGGAATGCAGATCGGCCTGACCAATGTCGCCCGGAAGTGTTCGGTGTCATGCGGGCTCAATCCGGCTGCCGGACTGCTGGCCGGACTGCCGGGTCTTCTGGCCGGCAGTGCATGCTGCGCCCCGATCCTGTTTGTCATCCTTGGGCTTCAACTGACAGCTGGTCTGGTCACACTAATGGGGCTGATGGTGCCGATTGCCTTCGTGCTACTGGTCGGCGGATTAGCCTACACGATTCGGGTCGCGGTGCGGCGCTGCGGCGAAGCCGACGAGTTGGCGGCTCAGTTCGCCACCGGCTGATCAAGGCAGGCGCCCCGTGAAGGGGCGCCTGCAATTCTATCGCTCGAGGAAAAGGTGTACTATCGTGCTGCCCGTCTGAGGACGGGAGCCGCAGATTGCAGGATTCGGATCGCCTGCTTGCCGATCTCCGCAGCGGTGACGAAGCCGCCTTCACCAAATTCGTGCAGCGCCACAACGCGGCGCTCGTCGGCGTCGCAATGAGTTTTGTTGGCAGCCGGGCTGTCGCCGAAGAGGTGGTCCAGGAGACTTGGCTCGCGATAATCGAGGGTCTGGACAGATTCGAGGGACGGTCGTCGCTGACCACTTGGATGTATGCCATTCTCGCCAACAAAGCGCGCACCCGCGCAGTGCGCGAGAAGCGGATGGTACCGCTCGACCGGCCAACGCCGGACGAATCCAGCGGCGGCTCCGGCGTCGACCCCGCACGTTTCGGCTCCAATCACCGGTGGATCGATCCTCCAGCCGCGATTGAGGAAATCACACCGGAGCGTGTGATCGAAGGACGCCAACTGGTGGAACTCGTCAGGGAGGAGATCGGCAGGCTGCCGCCGCGCCAGCGCGCCGTTGTCCTGATGCGCGACGTCGAATCCATGTCCTCCGGCGAAGCTGCCGAGGTTCTTGGCATCAGCGAACAGAACCAGCGTGTGTTGCTCCACCGCGGTCGGGCGCGGCTGCGCCAGTTCATCGAGGATGCATCGGGTTGAGGCGAGCCGCGGCTGGTTGCCGACTCGAGAAAAAGTATGAACGGCCTGTAACGTTTCACCCCCCTCGATTGACCACATCCCAACGGCTACGCGTATGGGCAACAGCCATCACGGAAGGACCAAGCGATGCTCCGGTGCAGTGAAGTCACGAGGCATTCCAGCGACTACATCGACGGCGAACTACCCCTGATGTTGCAGCTTCAGGTCAGGCTGCATCTCATGGCCTGTCGACATTGCCGCCGATTTGTCAGGCAGATGCGCGCTACGGTCGCGCTTCTCGGTCACGAATCGGAGTCCGAGGAGACCGTGGATGACGATCTGATATCCGCTTACCGGACTAAGAGCAAACCGACTATAGCCGGACGCTGTTCACACGGATCGGAACGTTAGTCTA
>JAAEOR010000684.1 GCA_024222895.1 Hyphomicrobiales bacterium
CGCCGGTGCCGGTCCCGCATGACTGTACGGACGGGTTCCTGGCCGCCTACTGGCGGCGCCCGGCGGCCTATCTCGACAAACGGGTTCGGGCCGCCATGTCGCCGTTCCGGATATTGGGCGACGTGTCCGAAGGGCTGGCGGTACTGGCGCGCGATCTGGAAACCGGCGCGTGGGACCAACGCTATGGCCACCTGGTCGAACGGGATGCAGTCGATTGGGGCTACCGGCTGGTCGCGAGCCGGTGAGGGGCGGGCGGTTCAGTGAAGCCGTTTCCCTTCGTTGTCGTCTTAGGGCTCGAAGCGGAAACAGGATCCAGCCGGTTGATCACGTGATCCTGCCTCCGATGTTGTCGGCCCAGAACTGCCGTTCGCCTGCACATTGCCCAGGGCATCACGACCGCCGACATTGCCGAATCGCCTTCGCCCGGTACCCGGAACTCCTCGGCAAATCCCAGATCCCGGACATAGTGGTTGATTGCATCGTTGACGTCCGAGACGGGCAATACGGGCAGAATAGCCATTTCGCTTCTCCTTTGTTGTCGATGATTGCGAAGCTCTATCGGCCCGTTGCAGGGACGGCTTGGACAAATCGGCCAAGGCGATGGGCAGAAAGTATGAGAAACGCGGGCTACAGAAGCCGGTCGGCGGTCACGAGCTGCACGGCGAAGGCTGCCCCGTCTGCGGTTCCATCCTGCCGAAGCTGCCGAAGGATGCCTTCGTATTCGTCCGGCGACCAATCGGGGTCGTCAGCGCGCTTCCGAGCGAGCGCGCCATACCCGGCCGCCATCAAAGCGGAGGCGGGGTTGTCCGCGGTCTGGAAGGCATCGCGTGCTCGATTGAAAGAAGCGATCGCCTCGCCATAACGGCCGGACGCCATGTGGATCGCGCCGACCAACCAGTGGGCGTTGCCGGTCTGGTCGGGTCCAAGGTCGAGGTCGTAGACGAGTCCTTGGCAGATCGAGGCGAGTTCGCCGGCTTCGCTCAGATGCGACTCATCAATTCTTACACCTTCATCGCCCCATCCTGGCCAGCTGTTCGCCGCGGCATTGAAAGCGATGACCTTGGCGGTTTCTTTCAGCGCCTGCGCACCCGTCGCATCTGTCGTGCCTACCCTGTCGGCCGCGTCCATGCAGTATCGGATGCCGGCCCGTGCCGCCGCCAGCATCTGTGTCACGTCCTTGCGTTCGTTGTAGAGCGCTTGCGCGAAGTCGATGTAGCGCTTCGCTACCGCGCTCGGATCGGAGTCGGCCTCCAAGGCGGACAGGGCCACGGGCAGGTTGTGCTCCGCGGCATGGCGCATTGCTTCAGCCAAGTCCGGTCGAGGTCGGCTGGGATGGTTTGGTTCACCCACGGGCAATCCTCCGAGAAGGCGTTAGCACGCGCCGATTGCGTATGAGCATCCTTTTTCCAAGCGCCATGGTCAATGGCGGCGACCGCCGCGCGCCGCCGTCAGGCGTTTGCTTCGATCAGGGCGCTGACGCTTCCAGCGCCACTCAGGACGCGGGCCGTGTGGCGATAGGCGGCGTCGGCGACCTGGCGGCCTTTCTTCCAGTCCATGAACCCGACGCCTGCGGTGCCCTTCGGCACGAGGAACAGGTCACCCTCGGTCGAGACGC
>JAAEOR010000685.1 GCA_024222895.1 Hyphomicrobiales bacterium
ACCAGGGGCGGATAGCTTGAAATCCGCGCCTCCACTGCTTCCAATCCGGCCAAATCGACATACGCGGGCACTTGGGCGATCGGTTTCGCCCGCCAGCCCTCTGGCGTCCACGCCTCAGCCATATCCGCTCGACTCCATCGGTGAAACGAAACTCCGTTCCGACGCCTCGCTGGCGAAGGGACGGCGGCGCGGGTTATACACGTGCGTCGCGGTCTTTGCCACTGTGGTCCGCGCGGTCGAGGCGGACAGAGTAGAGCATGGCGGGACCCAGGCCCTCCGAACACGATCATTCACCGCAGGCCATCGCCGATCGCCTGGCCAAAGGGCCTGCGGCGAGCTACCTGCGCGACTGGGTTTACGGCGGAATCGACGGCACAGTGACCACCTTTGCCGTGGTTGCCGGCGTTGTCGGCGCGGATCTGTCTGCCTCGATCGTCATTATCCTCGGGCTTGCCAACCTGTTCGCCGATGGTTTCTCGATGGCCGCCGGCAACTACTCCGCCACCAAGGCCGAAATCGACGACTATCGGCGCCTGCGGCGGATGGAGGAGCGCCATATCGACCTCTACCCGGAAGGCGAGCGCGAAGAGATCCGCCAGATCTTCATGGCCAAGGGCCTTGATGGGCGCAGGCTGGAGGAGTTGGTTGACGCGGTCGTGGCCAACCGCAGCCTGTGGGTCAACACCATGCTGCAGGAGGAGCATGGCCTCGCTGCCGTCCAGCGGTCGCCGAGCAAAGCCGCGTCGACCACATTCGTCGCTTTTGTCCTCTGCGGGTCCGTCCCGTTGCTCCCGTTCCTGTTCGGCCTTCAGGCGTCGGCGCTGGTTGCCACCGTCATGACCAGTATCGTCTTCTTCCTGATCGGTTCCGCCAAAAGCCGATGGTCAACCCAGAACTGGATACTATCGGGTCTTGAGACGACCGTCATCGGCATGGTCGCCGCGGGCCTCGCCTATGTGATCGGATGGGCCCTGCGGGGGCTTATCTGACCGGCAGGGCCAATGGCGTTTCTGCCCGGAAACGCTCAACCGGGCTGTGCATCGTGACGATTTCTTCGCTTTGGGTCGGATGAAGCGCCACCGTCGCATCGAAATCGGCTTTCCGCGCCCCCATCCTGATAGCCACGGCGACGAGCTGGGCCATCTCCGCGGCACCTTCGCCAATCGCATGAAAACCAAGAACGCGGTCGTTGTCCCCATCGACGATCAGCTTGATCATCATGCGTTCATCGCGACCGGCAACGCGGTGATGGAGCGGCTTGAAGTTGGCCTTGTAGATATCGACGGCATCGTGAGCGGCTTTGGCCGCCTCTTCCGTAAGGCCGACCGTGCCAACTTCCGGCTGGGTGAATACGGCGGTGGGGATGCAGTCGTGATCGACTTCCGTCGGTCGACCGGCGAACAGTGTGTCGGCAACGGCTGATCCCTCGCGAATGGCAACCGGCGTGAGTTGCTGACGGTCCGTGACGTCGCCAACGGCGTAAATGCTGTCAACATTGGTCCGTGAAAAGGAATTAACTTCGATCCGACCGTTCGTGCCGAGCTGGACGCCGGCCTTTTCAAGGCCGAGCCCTTCCGTGTTCGGTCTGCGGCCAATGGCGAACATCACCTGGTCGACCTGCAGGAGACGCCCGCCGCTGGTGGTCACCGCCAGTCCGCCCGCGTGTTCCGCAATGCCGGTAACCGTCTCGCGACAAATCACGTCAATGCCCCGCGCCTGGAGCGCACTGTGAACTGCCCTGCGCACGTCGGCGTCAAAGCCTCTGAGAATATCGACTCCGCGGTGAATCACGGTCGTATCGACACCGAAGCCCTTGAAGATCGCGCCAAATTCCAGCGCGATATACCCGCCGCCGATGATCAGAATCTTCTTCGGCAGCGTTTCCAGGTGAAAGGCGTCGTCTGACACGATAGCGTGCTCATAGCCGGGTATGTCCGTGTCCGTTACCGGGTGACCACCGGTGGCGACCAGGATGTAACGCGCGGTCGCGACACGATCCCCGTCAAGCCGGACGCTGTTGGCGCTTTCGACCACGGCCCGCGCCCGGATCAACTGGGCACCGGATCGCTCCAGATTGCGGATATAGATCCCGCTCAGCCATGCGGTGTCGGCGTTGACATTGTCGCGAAGGGTCGGCCAGTCGAACCGAACGCCCTCGGTGGTCCAGCCGAAGCCAACCGAATCTTCAACGGCCTCGGCAAAATGGGCGGAATGAATGAAAAGCTTTTTGGGAACGCATCCGCGGACGACACAGGTGCCACCCACCTTATCGTCCTCGGCGATCGCGACTCGGGCTCCGTGTTCCGCTGCGATCCGGGCAGCGCGCACGCCGCCGGAGCCCGCACCGATAACGAACAGATCATAGTCGTAGCTGTTCACGCGTTAGGATCCGATTCTTCTAGAGGCTCACCGGTCGACCGGACTCAGAAGTCTTCGCCATCGGCCCGTAATTGCTCGCGGGTCTTCTCTATCAGCTCTCCTCGGATACGTCCGGCCCAGGCTTGAGCAACATTAAGCGACGAGTTGATCA
>JAAEOR010000686.1 GCA_024222895.1 Hyphomicrobiales bacterium
AGGCGGGGCTTCCGATAGCATCAGATCGTGCCTACATCGACGCGACGAGCGGAGACGCGGAAGCAGCCCTGACGTGCAGCTGACAACCATCACTGATGAAACCCGGCTTGCTCTTGCGACGCTGGCCGAGCGGACCATAGGCGTAACCGCTCCTTCGATTCGATTGGGTGTCACCGGCCTCGCACGCGCCGGCAAAACCATATTCATCACGGCCCTGGTACACAACTTGATCCACGGCGGTCGCTTGCCCCTTTTCAAGGCCTATTCCGGCGGCCGTGTGCTTGGCGCGCGCCTCGCTCCGCAGCCCGATGACGCCGTCCCCCGCTTCGACTACGAGAATCATGTTGCCGCACTCGTTGACGAGCGTGTGTGGCCCGACTCTACCCGCCAGATCAGCGAATTGCGGCTGACGATACAGTTCGAATCGGCGTCGGCATTAGCCCGCAGCCTCGGCCGTGGCCGAATCCATGTCGACATCGTCGACTATCCGGGCGAGTGGCTTCTCGATCTGCCGCTGTTGGCGAAGGACTATAGAACCTGGTCGCGTGAGGCTCTGGATGCGGCGCAGCGGCCGGGCCGGGCTCGCCTCGCCGAGTCCTGGCTCCGCCATGCGGACAATGTCGATGGCAATGCGCCCGAAGACGAGGCACAGGCGCGCAAACTGGCGGAGGGTTTCACACACTATCTGCGCGCCACCCGCGCCCTGGGAACGAGCCTTTCGATCCTGCCGCCGGGCCGATTTCTGATGCCCGGGGACCTGCAGGGCTCGCCGGCCTTGACGTTCTCGCCACTTCCGCCGGAGGGTGATGAGCCGCGCGCCGGTTCCCTGGGTGCGATGATGGCGCGCCGATACGAAAGCTACAAGGCGGCTGTCATCCGTCCGTTTTTTCGGGATCACTTCGCCCGCCTCGACCGCCAGATCGTCCTTGTCGATGCGCTTGAGGCGCTGAATGCCGGCTCGGATGCCATCAACGAACTGGAAACCGCTCTGGCCGAAATCCTTGGCGCGTTCCGGCTCGGCCGTACCGGTTGGCTGAGTGGTCTGGTGTCGCGGCGGATCGATCGCATATTGTTCGCCGCCACCAAGGCGGACCACCTCCATCATGGCGATCACGATCGCCTCGAGGCGATCCTGTCCCGGCTGGTTGAACGAGCCATCGGTCGCGCCAAATTCGCCGGATCGACGGTTGATGTCATCGGCCTTGCCTCCGTTCGCGCGACCCGCGAAGGCACCGTAACCCACCGCGGCGATCGCCTGCCGTCAATCGTCGGCGTGCCAATGCCGGGCGAGACCGTCGGCGGCCGCACCTTCGACGGCAATACCGAAATAGCCATGTTTCCCGGGGACTTACCGGACAACCCGGAAGCCGTATTCGAAGCGGACAGGCACGTTTCACCGGCTCTGCAATTCGTGCGCTTTCGGCCCCCTCGCCTGGAGCGAACGGCAGAGGGGTTGACATTGTCGTTGCCCCATATCCGCCTTGACCGCGCGCTCGAGTTTCTGATCGGAGACCGGCTGAAATGACCCGCGACAGACGGCGACCAACCGCGTTTCAACTCGACGACCTCAATGTCGTCGAAGGCGATTACGTGCCAGGTGTTGGCGCGCCACCGGTGCTGGTGCCGGAGGACGACCCGTTTGCCGAGCCGGAGGCGGAGTCCCAGCCCGCAACCGATTCGCGACGGCGCGGTATTCGCTGGGCCCAGATGTTCTGGTCGGCGGCCGGCACTCTCGCCGCGCTCGCTGTTGGATTGGCGGTCGACACGCTGATTCGCGACATGTTCGCCCGGAGCGAAGCGCTTGGTTGGCTCGCCTTCGCGCTCGCGGCAATCGGGGTTGTGGCGTTGGTCGCCCTGGGCGTCCGGGAAGTCAGGGGCATTCTGCGAATCCGCAAGGTGTCCGATATCCATCAGCGTGCGGCCACGATCATGGATAATGACGACCGTGAAAAGGCGCGCCATCTGGCAACAGAGCTTATCAGCCTCTACCAGGGTCGACCGGAAACGGCTCGCGGCCGGGCCGCCCTTGCCGGGCACGCGCGCGAGATTATCGATGGCCGCGATCTGGTTGGGCTGGCCGAGCGAGAACTCGTGCTGCCGTTTGACGAAACGGCGCGTCGGCTGGTCCTCACCGCTTCCAAACGCGTCGCCGTTGTCACGGCGATCTCGCCGCGAGCTATCGTCGATCTGTTGTTTGTTTCATTTCAGATCCTGAGACTGATCCGGGAGCTGGCTGCACTCTATGACGGTCGCCCCGGCACCCTGGGTTTCTGGCGCCTCACGCGATCGGTGATCGCTCACCTGGCCGTCACGGGCGGCATGGCAGCCGGGGACTCTCTGGTCCAGCAACTCCTCGGTCACGGAATCGCGGCAAGACTCTCGGCCCGACTTGGTGAAGGCGTGGTCAACGGGCTGCTGACCGCGCGAGTGGGGATTGCCGCCATCGAAGTCTGCCGACCGCTACCGTTCATCAATGGCCGGCCGCCTCGCCTGGCCGACGTCATGGCCGAACTACGCCGCGTCGGCGGTAATGGTACGGCTGGCGAAGCTGAGCGGGCACCGAAAGATCGGTAGCGACGCTCCGAACATCATCGTTAAGTCGCCGCGAAGAAACAGCCGCTTCGGTTGAGCCGATCGAAGGCGCTACGGATCGGGTTATCGACGCCTGAATTTTCGCAGCCCGCGAATCGCTTTACCGATCGGACCCCGGGCGAGGCGCCCGAGTATTGCTGCCGGTTTGGGGCGGGGTCGGTTGGCTCAGTCCCGCCAGTGCACACCCATTGGACCCGCGGAGCCGCCGATCGGATCGTCGTCAGGGCGGGCAACGGAGGCGATTCGCCTGCGGATGCCCACGCCATCCTCCGCCCCCTCCCGCATCAGGTCCACAGGCTGATCGGGGGGATAGGCGCCGATGACAAGAAGATCCGGCGTACCTGCAAGTCGCTTGTGACCGACCCCCGCAGGTATGAGGACGGCATCGCCGGCCCGTACCGGGACTGTCTTGCCATTCTCACCGCCAAAGCGGACATCGGCCTCGCCGCCGGCGATGCCAAGAACCTCATGCGCGGTGGAGTGGTAGTGGTGAAACGGAAAAATGCCATTGCGCCAGCTGTTTCCCCAGCCATTGCGGCGAAAGAGGGCCTCGAATGCAACCGCCGGATCTCCCGCTTGAGGATCGATGGCACCGCCATAGACGATCAGCGGATAGGGACTGTTGGGAATGTCACCGTCATCGGCAAAGAGGATTGTATTCGGCTGCATTGACGTTCCCCGTCTGGCGATCGCTTCCGGATGGATGGAACGCCACCACGATGAGAGTTTGACAGCCTGTCGCGGGACAGTCAAAACACCCTCGACGCGGGGGTGGCACCGTCTGAGGCTGGAAGGAACCATGCAAGCCGTTTGGCATGACCAACTACGGCATTCCGTCACGTGTGACGAATCGGCAATCGCTCCGCGCATCAACTCGAACGGCGCGGACTGACAGGCGGGATGCGCTCTCTCGGCTTTGGCCTTGACCGTATCGTTGCGCCGATCTTCCGGTGGCCGCGAGCATCGGCTGCGGTTCTCCTGGCCATCCTGGCCGTGGCCGCGTATGGCGGTACCCAGATCAGATTCGATCAGAACCTGCGCGGCGTCTTTGCCGGCGACGGGCCGGCCTACCAGGATTATGCCCGCACCGTCGACGAGTTCATCGATCCCGAGAACGAAGTCCTGATACTGGTTGACGGCGACACCCTCGCCGAACCCGGGACCTTCACCAAGCTCCGTGACTTCCAGTTCGAGCTTCAGTTCGTGGACGGCGTCGAGAGCGTCACGTCTGCGTTCGCCCTGCGTCAGACCCCGGACGCCAATGGCGACGCGGCGCTGGTGATCGCCGACGTGGAGGCCGGCCTTACATCGGACCTGCTTGCAGCGGTGCGCGACCACCCGTTCTACGGCAACAAGCTGATATCCCCCGACGGGTCGGCAATGGTCTTCGTCCTGACGCCGGACGAACCCAAGGCGCCGCTGGCCAAAACGCGGGAGATAAGGCTCGCGATCAACGACATCGTCGACACCTTGCTCGCAGACACCGGCCTCGAAATCACGGTGAGTGGCTTCCCGACCCTTCGACTCGATATCGTCGATGTGCTGATCCGGGACCAGATCATGCTGAACATCGCCGGCGTGCTCGTCGGAATCATCATGAGCCTGATTGTCTTTCGTTCGATAATTGCTGCGGCGATGACGGCGGTACCGGCTATCCTGGCCGGCGGCACGGTCCTCGGCATGGTCGGCGTCATCGGCACACCGATCACCGTCATGTCAAACGTCGTCCCTGCACTGATCATGGTGCTCGGCTATGCCGACGCCATGCATCTCACCCATGCCTGGCGTCGAAAACGGGCGGAAGGGGCAAGCGCCAAGGAAGCCGAGCGCTTTGCCCAATGCCAGGTCGGGCCCGCCTGCATGCTGACGGCAATAACGACCTCACTGGCGTTCGTCTCGCTCACGCTGTCTGAAGTCGACCTGGTGAGCACATTCGCGTCGATTGGCGCGGCCGCGGCGATTCTCGGCGGGATGATGGTGCTTTCGGTCCACACGCTGCTGGCGATGACGATCGGACGCTTATGGAACCCCGATCCCCTTCGCGGAGAGAGCCTCATTTCACGGTTGCGTGGCCCCAGCGCCGTGGTCGGTCGCTTCGCCGTAGTCAACGCCAGGAAGGTGACCCTGGTCGCCGTGCTCCTCTTTGTCGTCCTTGGGGCCATGCACTTCTCCGTGCCGCCGCAGCATTCAATCCGGGAACACCTGCCACTCAACAATCCCGCCAATGCCGCACTGGGCCGGATCGACCAGCTTTTTGGCGGTGCCTATCCAATTCAGGTGGTGGTGCCGCTGGGATCCGAATCTGCGACATCACCAGGGTCGCTGGAAAGGATCCGCGCGGTTCACGACGCCATCGCGGCGGTCGATGGGGTCGATCGGCCGCTGTCGCTGTGGAGCGTTGCGCAGTGGCTTGGCGGTAGCGAGGCCGAGGCCTCTGCGCGGCTGGCGGAGATGGCCGGTGACCTGTCGGAAGGCGCCGCGTCGCGATTTGTCGGCGCCAATGGCGACTCGTTGATCACGACCAGTATCCACGAGATGACAACCCGGGAAGCCGAACCGCTGATTGCGGCCATCGAGACGGCAGCCCGCGGCGCCGGCGGCCCGGATGTGGTGGTCACCGGCGTGACCGTGCTGACCGCACGGGAAAGCAACCGAACCATCAATAACCTGTTCTGGAGCCTGTCACTGGCCGTGGTCGCCGGTGTTGGCGCCATCATGCTGGCGTTCAGGGACTGGCGCTTCGGCGCGATAGCCGCGCTACCCAATGCGATGCCGATCCTCGCTACCGGCGCCCTTCTCTATGTTGCTGACCGCGGCATGCAATTCACCAGCGTCCTGTCGCTAACCGTGGCCTATGGTATTGCCGTCGACGATACCATTCACTATCTCAACCGCTTCAGGTTAGGTGGCGCTATGGGAAATCTGCGCGATCGCCTGATCGAGACGTCGCGCCACATCGGGCCGGTGCTGGTCGGTACAACTGCGATCGTTATCGCCGGACTGTCGACAACCTTCGTCAGCGAGATGCCGACGATCATCCTGTTCGGTCAATTGGCGGGCGTTACCCTTGCAGCCGCGCTGGCGGCGGACCTTCTGGTCCTGCCGGCGCTTATGGCCGGAGTTGCACGATCATGGTTCGAGCGAAACGCCAAGTCCCCGGAACCGAGCCCGCAAGACGAGCCGGTCAACGCCTGATCGTCGCGATCGGGCTGGCGGCCGCATTCGCTCCAGCTCCCGCATTTGCGGCGGAGGACCCCATGCTTGCCCGCCTGTCCGGCGACTGGATCGGCCGCGGCACATTCAAATCGAGCCCCAGCGCCGAGCCGGAACTGGTCTACTGCAAGATCACCAACAGTCTCTCAGGCGGCGGCGCGGTGATCCGCCAGAAGGGGCGATGTGCGGTGGCCACCAATTCCGGCCGGGTGACGGGCGAGATCAAATCGGATGGCGCCGGAGGGTATTCCGGATCCCTCGAATCGATTTCAACCCGCGGTCCCGCGACAATCACCGGCAGGGCGTCCGGGGACCAGATAACATTCCAGGCGGAGTTCATCGACCGCCGCACCAAGAAGCCCGGAAAGGCGACGATCCGGATGGTCGTCGGCGACGGGCGCTACCGCCTGGTGTCCAACGGCTTCAATGCCAAGAACAACAGCGACTTCGTCGCCAGCGACATCACGTTCGAGCGGCGGTAGGACCCTCGGTCCCGTTCGGCCTCAGGCGACGCCGAGCTTCTTCTGCAGGCTCGAGGACGAGGTGGTGTACTGGAAGACGATGCGCTTGTCCGGATCGACAATGCGCGCCGCCGCCTGAGACATCAGCGCCGCTTCGTGGAACCCGCACAGGATCAGCTTCAGTTTGCCCGGATAGGTGTTGATGTCGCCGATGGCGAAAATGCCGGGCTCTGACGTCTCGAAGTTCTCCGTATTCACCGGAATCAGGTTCTGTTCGAGATTGAGCCCCCACTCGGCGACTGGTCCGAGTTTCATGGTGAGTCCGAAGAAGGGCAGCATGCGTGTACAGCTGACGTCGGTCTCCGACCCGTCCTTGGCTTTGATGGTGGCTCCGGAAAGCTCACCGCCCTCGCCTTTCAACCCGCTGACCTGGCCCATGCGAAAGTCGATTTTCCCGGCGTCAAGCAACGCCCTCATCTTGTTGACACTATCCGGCGCCGCGCGGAATTCCTCGCGGCGATGGACCAGCGTCAGGCTTTTGGCAAGCGGCTGAAGATTGAGTGTCCAGTCGAGGGCGGAGTCGCCACCGCCGACGATCAACAGGTCCTGGTCGCGAAAAGCCTCAATGCGACGAACCGAATAGTGGACCGACGATCCCTCATAGGCCTCTATCCCGGGGACCGGCGGTCGCTTCGGCTGAAACGAGCCACCGCCGGCGGCAATGACGACGACCTTTGCAATGAAAACATCGCCGGCATCGGTCGTCAGTCGAAAACGCCCATCCGCCTCGCGATCGAGGGTCTCGACCATGCGGTTGAGATGAAACGTCGGATTAAACGGTTTGATCTGCTCGATCAGTTTCTCGACCAGACCGTCACCGGTAATGATCGGGTAGCCCGGGATGTCGTAGATCGGCTTTTCCGGATAGAGCTCCGCACATTGCCCGCCTGGCTTGTCCAGAATATCGATGAGCGCGGTGCTCAGATCGAGAAGGCCAAGTTCGAAGACGGCAAACAAGCCAACCGGCCCGGCGCCGACGATAACAACGTCCCTCTCGATAACCTCAGTCGCATTGCTGGCGTCCATTGAAATATCGTTCATCGTCGAACCTGTGTCTGAAAGGATGGCGGAGATTTATCCGCTCAATCCGGCCATGCAAAGAAAGATTGTTGCCGGCATCTTGTAAAGGCGAGCAAAAAACAGCCGCCGTTGGCCGTCTGCTTCAATCCTCCATGATCCTTGTCGGAGGGTGAGGCTAGCCCTGACGCTCCGGCACTGTGACAGTCAGCCCGTCGAGTTCGTCGCTGACCTTGATCTGGCATGACAATCTGGATGTCGGTCGAACCTCGTAGGCGAAATCGAGCATATCTTCTTCCATCGGTTCCGGCTCGCCAACGATCGGCTTGAACGCTTCGTCGACATAGACATGGCACGTAGCACATGCGCAGGCGCCACCGCACTCCGCCTCAATCCCCGGGACGCCGTTACGGATGGCGTTTTCCATCACGGTCGAGCCGTTCTCCGCCACCACCTCGTGGCGCTCGCCCTCAGCGTCAATATAAGTGATCTTTGCCATTGCACCGGTCTGTCGGGAGGGTTTGGTGCGGGGCGCACCAGGACAATCCGGCCGGCATATAGGCGATTCCGCTTCGGGCCGCCAGTGTAATGGCCAACCGATCCGGCTGCCGCTCGCCTCCGGCTTACATTGAATTCACCAGGTGCCTTTTGCAAAGTCCGAGATCGGCAGCGCCAGGAACAATGATCCCGCCCGGAATTGACGCGAAATCGATGCTTCAGGAACCCGATTCCCGGGACCTCCAAAAACAATCTTAATAAATGGTTAACGCCGTTACCGGCCGGGTGCCGCCGTTTTGTTAATCAGTCGGCGATCGATGCGCCCCTGTTGCGTCGGAGCTTGACAACAGAACGCTCGGCGCGGAGGGCAACGGGTTCGATAGCAGCGTTCAGCACTTTCGGTCGATCGCAATCGACGGAAACCTTATCATTATCAATAATTTAGAATCGATCGGCCACCGGCGCCCAGCCGCTCGTCACCGCTTTCCCGATATTGGGCGGCGCCCTTTCCGTCCGAATACACGCCATGCCGCCACGATCCAGTGTGTGCCTAATTCCTTAACAGGGCGAACGCGGTGGAACACAATGCTAAACCTGATTCGCAGAACGACGCGTTCGGCTCACTTTCTTGTTCCTCTGCCTTCAATGTGCCATTAGGATGGTTTAGCGGCATTGAGTAGAGGCCTATCGGACCGGGCGACCGGTTCGACGCGCGGATGCTGTGCTGCGCCGGGGGAGCGTGAAATCGCGCATGAAAAACGACGCGTCGTCTTCCCTCGGACTGTGTGTACCTGCGCTTGCCGGGCTTTGTGATGCTCGGCGGAGCGGCCGACATCGTATTGAGTACGGACGCGAGGCGAATAGAAATGGCAACGAAACCGCGGGCAAAAACCCCTAACGACGCTGCACTTTCGGCGGTCGAGGAAGCTCTAAGACTCGACTTCAGCACCAACGAGGAACCCAACCGCAGACCGGTTCGGCGCCCCCCGGAGCCGCGCGCTCCGGAAGCGCCGGAAGCGGCGGCCGGGCGCCGTAGCGAGGTCAGGCGCGCCGAGGCTCCGCGGCTTCCAGCACCGCCGCGCAGGGCCGAGCCAGCCCAACCCCCACGACGGGAGGAAGCCAGGCGGGCAGAGCCGCCGCCGCCGCGACGGGAAGAAGCCCGCCGACCAGCCGAAGAACCGCGCAAGGAAGCCCCCCGGCGGCGCCCCCCGCCAGAGCCCCCGGCAGCCAAGCCCGACAAGCCAAAGCAGGGCCCGGCCCGACCGCGCGCCGCCGAACAGCGGCAACGCAGCCGCTTCGCCGCCAATGACGACCGGCGCCAGCCGGGTGGCCCCGGCGCCTATCCCCGACGTCCCTCTCGGCTGATCTACCCGACGGCGATGGCCCTGACGGCGATCTGGGCCGTGGTCGTTCTCGTTGCCGGTTTTTCGACCGGCGAACTGTTCTCCGGCGGCAATGTCCTGACGTCGCAGCCGCTCCTGAACTTCGCCCTCGCCCTGGTAGTGCCGATCGTCATCGTCTGGGCGATTGCCACCATGATCTGGCGTTCTCAGGAAATGAAGATCATTGCCCGGCAGATTTCAGATGTGGCAACGCGCCTTTCGGAACCGGAAAACCTCGCAACCGATGGCGTGGTCAGTGTCAGTCAGGCCATTCGTCGCGAGGTCGCGGCAGTCGGCGACGGCATCGAGCGGGCAATTGCGCGCGCCAGTGAGCTC
Source organism: Hyphomicrobiales bacterium (assembly GCA_024222895.1). Taxonomy (GTDB): domain Bacteria; phylum Pseudomonadota; class Alphaproteobacteria; order Rhizobiales; family Kaistiaceae; genus Bauldia. The sequence continues at coordinate 9,560 of JAAEOR010000686.1, forward strand.
GAACTTCTCGTCCATAACGAAGTTTCAGCGCTCGAGCGTTCGTACTCGGACAACGAAACCCGCATGCGGGCCCTGATCGACGATCTTGCCGGCCAGCGTGAAGCGATCGTGATCAATTCCGAGCGCGTTCGGACCTCGATCGTCAGCGCTCAGGAATCGCTATCGAAGGATCTGCGGCTGGCAAGTGAGTCCATTGCCGAGAACGTCACCGAGGCCGGTAACCGGATCACCATGGCATTGACGGAGCGTGGCGACCTGATCACCGGCGCCCTCGCCACGTCCGGCGAGACGATGGTGGAGCAACTGGCCGGCCGCGGCGAGGATCTGGTGACGCGCCTGGCGGACACCGTGAGTGATGTCGCGGAGTCGCTGGCATCGACCGGGACGGAAGTCACGGACGCCCTGCTCGGTCGCAGTGCCGACATCAACGACATGCTTCAGACCACGGGTCAGGCGATGGCGGAAACCATTGCCGAACGCGGCACCGAGGTGAACGACACGCTTGCCCGGGTCGGCACGGAACTGGTCGAAAGTTTCGACCGCCGCACCGAGGAAATCACGATATCCATCTCGGAGACCGGCAACCTCGCCGCCGAGACGATTTCGAGCCACGTCAAGGAAGTCAACGACGCGCTGAAGAGCAATTCCGACTCTCTCCTGGTCGACCTCGCGCTTCGCGGTCAGGAGATCAACGACAAACTCGACGAAACCGGGACCCAGATCGCCGAGACGATCACCATTCGTGGTGGCGAGCTTGCCGATCGGTTGTCGCGCACCGGCGACCGCATTTTCGAAGCCATCTCGGTCAACGGTACCGAGCTCAACGATCGCCTGGCAACAACCGGCGAAGCGATGGCCAACCTGTTGGAAGGTCGCACCAACGCCTTGCGCGAGACGATCGATTCCGCCTCGACTGCAGTCTATGAATCCTTCGACGAGCGGAGCGCCGAGCTTACGCAGCGCCTCGCCTCCGTTGGCGGTGAAGTCGCCAAGGCAATCGCGGTTCGTGGCATGAAGATCAACGAGACGATCATTGCATCCGGCAACGAGATCGCCGAAACGGTCGCCTCGCGAGCCGGCGCGATCCACGAGCGGATTGTCGACTCCGGTACGCGGCTCGCCGAGCGCATCACTGAGCAGGGCAACACTCTGCACCAGCGCATCGTCGAGTCGGGCGGACAGATCGCCACTGAAATCGAGACACGCGGCGCATCGATCCACGATCGCATCCTGTCGTCGAGCCGCGAGATTTCCGACACGATCGAAGGTCGCGGTACGGCGGTCTATGATTCCATCGTGGAGGCCACCCAACATGTGGGCGATGCGATCGAGTCGCGCGGTGTTTCGATTCACCAGAAGATCCTGGCCTCAGGCCGTGACGTCGCCAACGCGATCGAGACGCGCGGCGTCTCAATCCATGAGAAGATCATCACCTCCGGCACCGAAGTCGCCGACGCGATCGAAAACCGCGGCGGCACCATCTTCGAGAAAATCCAGGATTCGGGCAACAAGTTTGAAGAGGTCATTGCCGTCCATAGCCGCGAGCTTGGCGATGGGCTCGACCTTCGCTTCCAGCGGATCAGTACGGTGATCGGCGAACAGGGCCCTGCCCTCGTCACGACGCTTGGCGAGCAAGCCGAGGCGATGGAGAATACTCTTGCCAGTCGTCTCACTGGTTTTGGCGATTCGCTCCGCGGCAAGATCGACGCGGTGTCGGAATCACTCGAAAGCAGCTCGCACCGGATCTCCGAGGCACTCGATCACCGCTCTCGTCAGATCAATCAGACGCTGGTTGAACGAACCCGCGAGATCGCCGAGACCTTCACCGGTGGACAGACTGAGTTCGCTTCGTTGATCGATGGTCGCCTGATTGAGGTGACCGGCCAACTGGCGGAACGCACCACCACATTGGCTGAGACGATGGCAGCCCAGGCGGACGCGATTACCGGAGCCCTCTCTGAAAAAACAGACCTGGCGGCCGAAGGGATCCGCACCACGATCGACGACGTCGCTCAACAGCTGGCGACAGAAACCAACGCGCTGTCGGCAGCCCTCCAGGCGTCGGCTTCCGAGGCAACGACCATCGTCGGCGGTGCCGTGACCGAGATCGAAGGCACGCTCGGCGAGCGCGCCATGACGGTTACCGAAGCCGTCCAGGTCCGGACCCGCGAGTTCAACGAAGTGCTTGGAGCGCGCAGCCGCGAACTCGCATCGCTCCTGGAGGAACGGACAACCACCGTTACCGAGGCGATTGAGGCAAGGACCCGTGAATTCAACGATGTCCTTGGCGCGCGTAGCGGTGAGCTGGCCGCCCTGCTCGACGAACGCGGCAACGTGCTTGTTCGCACGCTCGACGAACGCGGCAACGAAATCGTCGACATGGTGGTTTCGCGTAGCGATGAGGCGGCGCGGACGCTGATCGAAAGCGGCGGACGGGTCGCTGAGACCTTCACCGTAACCAACGAGCAGCTTCGCACGAGCGTCGGTGAAATCGTGGAGCGCCTGGACAAGTCCAACGAGGTGTTGAATTCGGTTCTGACTGGTACCGAAGAAAATCTGACGAAAATCGAAGCGACCTTGGGAAGCCGCGCGGGCGAATTTGCCAAGTCGATCGAACACGCGGTCCAGACCACTGAACTTTCCACCGGGGAACTGGGGAGCCAGGTCGAAAAACTCGGCGCCGTTTCCCACGATATCCTCGATGGCGTCGCCGCGGTCGTGAAGCGCTTCGAGGAACAGAGTCAGTCGCTGACCGAAGCGACGAGGCACCTGACGGAAGTCAACCGCCAGATCGAAACAACGGTGGAAGAACGACGCCCCGCTCTCGAAAACCTCGCCGCGGGCCTGCGTTCCCGCAGCGAAGAACTCGACGGGATCATGCGGTCGTTCACCCGCATCATTGCCGAGACGCTCAAGACGGCCGAAGAGCGGGCGACGGCGGTCAGCCGCATGTTGACCGAAAACACGTCGACGGCGACCAAGGGCGTCATCAGCAACTTCGAGAACATGACCCGCGCTGCGAGCACCGAGGGTCACAAGGCCTCGGAGGCGATACGTGGCGCCAACCGGGCGATGGTCACGGAGATCAATGACACGATCGCCGCGGCTGCAAAGAGCTTCTCCGATGCAACCGACGAGATGCGCAAAGCCATGCACGAGGTCCAGCGCGAGCTTGACCAGACTCGCACGGAGTTGAAGCGTGGCGTGCTGGAAATGCCCGAGGAGACCCGGGAGAGCACGGAAGCCATGCGTCGCGTCGTCGGCGACCAGATCAAGGCGCTGTCCGAGCTTTCGGGGATCATCGCCAAGCACGGCAAGACACTGGACGTTTACAGCCCGTCGCTGGGCGAGCCGAATGTTGCCCAGCTCCAGGCTCCCGTCGCAGCCGCTGCCGGCGGCGCAGTCGTGGCAGCCGCGGCACCGGCCCGGCGGGCCGAGCCGGTGGCGAAGGCTCCCCCGCGAAAGAAAGCCCGCCGACCGGCAAATGGCGGCGGTAAACCGCCAGAGCCTGCAGCGGCAGCACCGGTGGCCGAAGCGACCCCGACCGCTCCTCCAGCACCGAGCCCCAAACCGGAATCGGAGGGCAAGGCCCGTGGCGAGGGCGGCTGGGTCTCCGATCTGCTGCGGCGTGCCTCGAACGATGAACGGCCGGCCGGCGCTTCTGACGTGGAAGCATCTGCCACCGGCGCGGCCGTTGGAAGCGGCGACAAGCCCGCATCCACCGCGAAGGCCAACGCCGGCGCGCCCCTGAACGCTCTCCCGGCGGAAATCGGGCGGGCGGAAATCGTCCAGGCGATAGACCATGACGCTGCGGTGGAACTGTGGGCACGCCACAGCCGTGGCGAGCAAAATCTGTTCAATCGCCGGCTCTACACGCTGCAGGGACAGAAGACCTTCGACGAGGTTCGCAAGAAATACCAGCGGGACGAAAAATTCCGTTTGACCGTAGACCGCTACATCGCGAACTTCGAAAAGATGTTGGCCGAGGCGGTCCAGAAGAGCAACGATCAGTCGGCCGGGAATGCCTATCTCGTCTCCGACCTTGGCAACGTCTATACGATGTTTGCCCATGTGAGTGGCCGTTTCGACTGACCGTCGCCGGCGCTTCTGCCGTGTCCCTCGGGGCCGGCTCGCAGTAAGAAAGGCGCCTGTTTCAGGCGCCTTTCTTCTTTCGGGCGGTTGGAACAAGAACCCGCGACGAGATCCCTGTCGTGACCGCATTGACTGGCGAACATCTCTCACACTCGATGTGATCCGCGCCGGCTCAAGCGCGTGGCAAGGCAGGAGAACCGTGAAGTCCGAATCGAGACAAGGTCGAGGGCTTCAACACGCCCTGTCTTGCGCTCAGCCGACCCGAAGGGTTGCATCTCGGAGGGAATCTCCGGCGCCACGTAGCTCAGCCGTATGATCTCGTAGACCTGTCGCTACCTGACACCATATCTGCACCCCGCAGGCCGCGCGGAGTATCAGAGAAGCGGGCTAGATGTGGGCTAGACCGAAGTTTGGACGGTTGGAATGTCGCTATTGGCGGTATTCTGCGGACGGGCGGCTGATTTAGTTCTGATTTGTGTCCATGTGGGGATTCCCAAGGGCTTCGAAATGTGATTCGATAGGGGCATGTTCATCGACACGGTGC
>JAAEOR010000687.1 GCA_024222895.1 Hyphomicrobiales bacterium
ACGAACAGCTGACCATGCGCGCCCCTGGCCATGCGCGAAGCCGAATCAGTTTCGATGACCAGGTCGACGTGTCGATCCTGATGCAGGAAACGAGGCCATTCGATCCCGACACCGGTCAGCGCATTGCATGACCGGTTCTCTCTGCGCGCGACCCCAACCGCGGGGATCGACCGGCGCCCCGAACGAGCGAGGCCGACATGGGACTGCTTGACGGAAGACGGATCCTGATCACCGGCGCCGCACGCGGCATCGGCCTCGGTGCCGCGGCCGCGATGCGCGATCATGGCGCGCGGGTCTGCATCACCGATATTGATGAAGCCGCACTCGGCGAAGGCGTTGCGACACTTGGTGGCCCCGACGAGCGCTTGCTTTCCGCAACAATGGATGTCTGTGATGCCGATACCATCAGGCGAGCGCTGGGAACCGTCGAAAGCCGCTGGAACGGCCTCGATGTCCTGGTCAACAACGCCGCGATCGTCGATTACGGGCGCCCCCAGGACGTGACGCCGGAGCGGTTCAGGCACGTCCTCGATGTCAATTTGACCAGTGTGCTGGAGGTGACGCAGGCGGCGCTGCCGCTGCTACGGAGCGGTCTGAATCCGTCGATCGTCAATACCGCTTCGACCCAGGCGTTTTATGGTCAGCCGGGCTCGACCGCCTACGCCTCCGCCAAGGGCGGCCTGATGAACCTGACCCGGGTCATGGCAATCGATCTTGGCGAGGAGGGGATACGGGTCAACGCCGTGGCGCCGGGTTTCATCGATACGCGCCTGGCGGTGATGCCGGACGGCACCCATGCCCACGACACCGAGACCTTCAAGACCTTCTATCTCGACATGGGCCGTATCCCGTTGCGCCGTGCCGGCACGGTCGAAGACTGCGCCGGCGCATTTGTCTTTCTTGCCTCCGATCTCAGCCTCTACACCACCGGCCAGGCGCTGTTTGTCGACGGTGGCCTGAGTGCAACCTATTGACGCCTTGGTAAATCACCGCTCGATACAGGAAGAAGGAATGCCTCAAGAATCATTGTCCTACGGGTTCCCGACCGTGTTCGGCCGCGAGCTCTATTCGGAATTCAAGAACTTCGTTCATCCGCCGTTTCTGGTGGTCACCATGGCCGATCTCTGGCCGATGTTCGGCCATCATTTCGAGGGCGCCGACCATCGTGTCTACTTCACCGATTCCATTGAGCAGGCCGACCTTGACCGGGACGCTGCAGCGCTGGGCGACATCCGGGCGATCGTCGGACTTGGCGGCGGCCAGGCACTCGATGTCGCCAAATATTTCGCGTGGCGCAACAACCTGCCGCTGTTTCAGGCGCCGACGGCTCTCAGCGTCAACGCGGTCTACGGCCAGCGGTCGGGAGTCCGCGTCGACGGCACGGTGGTCTATCGCGGCTGGGCGATCCCGCAAGCGGTCTACGTCGATTACGATGTCCTGCGGTCGGCGCCGCGCCACCTCAACTGGTCTGGCATTGGCGACATCCTGTGCTTCCACACCGGCGTGCTCGACTGGCGCTACGCCGAG
>JAAEOR010000688.1 GCA_024222895.1 Hyphomicrobiales bacterium
GGGCTTCGCCCCCGCACCCTCCGATCCAGTCGGAGGGCAAGCCCTCTGGATGAGGCCGTTGGTGTTTCCCGGTCTGGCGAGTCTGCTTCGGCGCTTTCGACAAGGGCCTCATGCTGATGCGCTCCGAGGCAAGCGGAGCCTTGAAGCACGTGCGGCGCGGCTGGCAACGGCCCCTCCTGTCCTGGCGGAAAAGTGCCAGAACACTTCCCTGACAACGCTCCCTCTCTGGTCGCTCTGTCCTGGCGGAAAAGTGTCAGACACTTTTCCTGACAACGCTCCTCACCGTGCCAGCCAGCCGCCGTCGACGGGCAGGATTGCGCCGTGCACATAGTCGGAAGCCGGGGCCATGAGAAAAACGGCCGCGTCGCCGATCTCGGCGGATTGGCCAAATCGGCCGGCCGGGATGCGGGACAGGAGCTCACGGCTGCGCTGCGGGTCGTTCCGCAGGGCCGCGGTGTTCTTGGTCTCGATATATCCGGGGGCGATGGCGTTGACGTTGATGCCCTTCGCCGCCCAGTCATTGGCCATGACCTTGGTGAGCCCGGCAATCCCGTGCTTGGACGCGGTGTAGGACGCGACCCGGATGCCGCCCTGAAACGACAGGATCGACGCGATGTTAATGATCTTGCCGCGCCGTGCCGCCTGTAGCACTCGTCGGCCAAAGGCCCGGGAGAGCTGAAACACAGCGGTCAGGTTCACATCAAGAACATCGTCCCAGTCCTGCTCGCTCAGGTCGGTGCTATCATCTCGTCGGATGATGCCGGCATTGTTGACCAGTCCGTCGAGCGGACCGGATGTCTGCCACACATCATCGATCAGCCGGCGAACCGCGTCCCGGTCCGACAGGTCGCAGGTCACGTCCGAGCACCGGCCGCCCATCGCTGCAATTGTTTCGGCCGTCTCTGCCATGGATGAGCGGCCGACACCGATAATCTCAGCACCGGCGCCGGCGAGCGCCACGGCGATGCCCTGACCGATGCCGGCGTTAGCGCCTGTTACGACAATCCGCTTTTTGGAAAGATCGAAGGCAGACAGGTCACTCATGGCATTGCGTCCAACTGTTTTCCGGCGGCGCGTCATTCGGCGGCGCCGCAACTTGGTTGTTTTAGACCAGGTCGTCGCCTTCGAACGACTCGTGTCGGCGAGAGACGATCCTGGCCACCTCTTTCTGCGATGGGCTTGCCCGATTTTGGTGGAAAGTTCAAAAACATCCAGTCGATCCCTGAACTGCCTGGCCGTTGCACATGAAACCGTTCCTTATTCTTCAGTTACGCCCCGAGGAGGAAGCCTCTGAAAACGAGTTCCGTGCTCTGCTCAACAGAGGAGGGCTTGACGAAAGCCGAACACGCCGGTTGCGCCTGGAGCGTGAGGAACTCTCCGAGCTCGACTTGACTTCCTATGCTGGCGTGATTGTCGGCGGCGGGCCGGGCTGTGTTTCCGATCCCGAAGAGCGTAAGTCGTCCGTCGAAAAGCACATCGAGGACGAGATAATGTCGCTGATGCCAGAGATTACGGCAAATGACGTGCCGTTTCTCGGATGCTGCTACGGCATCGGGATTCTTGCGCACCATCTCGGTGCGCCGGTCTCCAAGGAACGGTATGGTGAGCCGGTCTCAGTTGTGCGCTTGACGCTGACCGAGGCAGGCAGGACTGATCCTCTGCTCGCGGGTATTACCGCTCCGTTTGACGCTTTCGTCGGTCACAAGGAAGCGGTGCAGGAACTGCCCCTCGGCTGCGTCCAGCTGGTGGTCGGGGACGCCTGTCCGTTCCAGATGATCCGTTACGGGAAAAACGTGTATGCGACACAGTTCCATCCTGAGGCAGACGGCGATGTCTTTGCGCTGCGCATCCGCATCTATCGTGACAAGGGCTATTTCGCTCCAGAGGATGCCGAGGTTCTGACGGCGACGGCACGGTTGGGGAATCCGCAAGCCGGTAACGCAATCCTGCGAAACTTTGTGGAGCGATACGGGTAGCAATAGCTCGACAACAGATGGCGCGGACTGGATCAGAACATTTGTCGCTGAATAGCGCGCGTGGGCCAACATCCTACCGAAACGAAGTCGCAAGTCCCCGATCTGTTTCAGCCCTTATCTCTGTAAGGATCGCAACCTGGTTGAGCGCTCTTCAACAGCGACCCGGGACCAGTTGCGGAAAACTACAAGGCGACTCGGTCGGCACGGTCCACGGCCTGCCGCGACGCAGGACGTGGCGGGAGAACAGCGAGCGGAGAGCCGATTCGCCGCACTTTGAACGGCTGTGCCGCCGAAACCTCCATTGACGAGTCGCTGTGGACCCGACTCGTCGAGGGAGAAACCGCCAGGTTCATCTATTTTCAGACGCAGGAGAAGGGATCAGCATCCCCGATATCGCTTGCCGGCTTGCGCTCAGGCTTCGATGCCTTGCCGTGACACCCTCGGCCGCCGCTGCCGCTGCCGCCATCGCTGCCCCCTCTTCCATTCTCCACCCTGAGCGCTATCGTTACGGCCGGCGCTGTTCGCTGCACCGCCCGGGGGATGTCGAATGAGCCAAGCAAGTCTGGTCGAACGCCTGGGTTATGGCCCGGAGACGCGACTCCTGATCATCAACTGCGACGACCTCGGCTCCAGCCACAGCGCCAATGTCGCCACCCGTGCGGCGATGGTCGACGGTGTTGCCACCAGCGCTACCCTGATGGTGCCGTGCCCGTGGGCGCGCGAGGCTGCATCGATGTTCGACAGGCTGCCGGTCGGCGTCCACCTGACGCTGACCGCCGAGTATGACGGTTATCGTTGGCGCGGGCTGACCGGAGGGGTTTCGCTCCATGACGGTGACGGATTCCTGCCGAAGACCGGCGAGGCGGCGCTGGTGGCGCTCGACCCGAACGACGCCCGGGCGGAGTGCCAGGCGCAGATCGAGACGGCGCTCGACTGGAACGTCGACGTCACCCATATCGACGCCCATATGAGTGTGATGGAGTCCCGCGCCGACCTGTTCGCGGTCTATCTGGACCTTGCCGAGGCCTTTCGGCTGCCGGTGCGGATGGCGCGGCCGGAGCATTTCGGGGAACTCGGGTTTGCGGGACGCGAGCCGGCGGCAGCGCGCGGGGTTCTCTGCAATGACCACCAGATCTATCCCTGGCCGACGCCGACATGCGAGGTGTTGTTCGAGGCGGTGCCCGACCTGCCACCAGGGGTTAGCGAGATCTTCGCCCATCCGGTGCGCGACGGCGCGGAACTGCGCGCCTATGACACCCGCCGCGCTGACATGCGCGCCGCTGACGCCGCCGGGCTGACCGACCCGGCCCTGCGGGGCCTTCTGGATCAGCACGACGTCACGCTCATCAGCTTCCGCGAGATCCGGGAACTCCAGCGCGCTCGGTGAAGGACGCAATCCCAGTTACGCGCGCGTGCGCATCGCTTCAGGCTGTAAACACATTGGCGCTACGGGGACTCGGGGCCGTCCCGCCTGCACGGCCGGTCTGACGTCTGAAGGCGAATTCTATTCAAAGATAACTTGGAATTGACTCGAAGGTCGCGCGGGTTCTTCAAGATATCTTGAACTGTCGCCCCGACAGGTAGGTACGGGGATTTTCATCGGCGTAGTGCCGGTGCGGACAGATTGCGCTCTCGCGCCGGTTGGAGCATTGGCGGGCCAGTCACGGGGACACGGGGCGACATGCATCCACCATTGGACTCGGCCGACGCGGTGGTGAAGGATCGCCGCGACGCGGTTCTCACGAACCAGCCATCGTCGGTTCTGGGCCGGCTCGCTTTGGGACAGGTCTGGCGCCAGCCGTTGCCGGCCCTGGGATGGTCCGATCGTCTGCTGGTCCGCGGGATCAACGTCTTCTCCCGGCGCCAGATTCGGGCGGTCCACGGCCTGGAGAATCTGACCGGTACACCCGACCCGATGGTGGTGGCCCTCAATCACAGCATCCGTCGCGAGACGGTCCTGGTGATCGGATTGCTGGTGTTCCTTCGGGGCGGTCGGCTGATACACATCTGGAGCAACTGGGTGTTCAACATGGTCCCGGGGTTGGCGTGGATGTTGCGTCGGGCCGGAACGATGGCGGTCGTGGCCAAGCCGCCGCGTATCAAGCTCCTCAATCGTCTGAAGGATTTCTACGTAAAACCGCAGTCTGCACTCGACCAGGCGCGGAATCATCTGGTCGCCGGCCGCACGGTGGGCGTCTTTCCCGAGGGAAGCCTGTCTCCGGATCCCCGCAGGCTTCTTTCCGGTCACATCGGCATGGCCCGGCTGTCACTGATGACCGGTGTGCCGGTGGTTCCGGTCGGAATCCGCTTTCCCGATGCCGATCTCGACATGCCGATCCCCGAATCGGCGATCATGGAAGTGCATGTCGGAGCGCCGCTCCGGCCGCCCGCCATCACCGGCCCCCGGCCGGGCCCAGCGGTTGCGCGGGAGTGGCACGCGGCTGTCATGACCCGCATTGCCGAACTCTCGGGCCGATCCTGGGAGGCGCGCGCCAAAGGACGCGATCGGCATGTGCCGGCAGCGGAAGCGTGAGCGCCCGTGCCGTCGACGCTTTCGGCTGTGGTCATGACAGGCTGGCGCCTGACCAAACACCCGGGCTGGCTGACAAACAATGCGCGGAATCGCAACTCCTGTTTCCCGGTCGTCGAGCGAGGGTCGGTACTGTTGCGCCCGTCGTCCAACTACGACATTCACACATCTTGGTATGTCCGAGCAGCTGACGCCGACAGTGGATCATTCAGCCAGCGTTGGATTACAGCACTGGTGGTTTTGGCGTCACCTCAAAACCGCTCATTGCCGTGCCAGCTCTGTCAGGAAAAGTGTTCGCACTTTTCCGCCCGGTCAGAGCGGTGAGAGACGCGGCGGGAATCCAGCAAAAAGGAATCTGAGTCCTCCGCCTTCACGGAGGACGAGCGGAGGATGGAGCGCAAGAGCCTGAAAGTACAAACTCTCCTGACGAGAGCGCCGCAATCATCGCTGTTTCCCCGAGAGTGTCAATCTCCGAACGGGCGCCAAGTTGTGTGCATGCCCATCGTCCAACCGGTTGCGTGAAGATCATTCCTACCGGTTGACACGCCGGCGCAGCCGGGTCTCGCCGCATCCAAATCTTGACTGATCCGACTCCCGTGCCGGCAGGTGCGGCGGTCGCCCGTCCTCTGGTCGGCGTGTGCGAGGCCAACTGCCGGGTCGTCAATGGCCGCAGCCACTCGCGGATAGCGTCGCCGGCGTGGTACGGACAGGAGAGTTGTCGCTGGCGCCAGTCATTCCTACGTGGGATCGGGAGTCGAGGCCTGGAGACGATCGGCGAACCGAAAAGCCGGTGAACAGGAGCAGGAGGCCATGGACAACAGCGATATGCCGCGGATCATCCCGGATTTTGTCGATGTCGGATTCGCCAAGAACACGACCGGTATCGCCTGCTCGACCAAGCGCAAGGGTGCCTGGACC
>JAAEOR010000689.1 GCA_024222895.1 Hyphomicrobiales bacterium
CGCGGCATCACCGCCGATGAGCAGGAACTGCTCGGCCGTCGGGCTCTCGCGAAACGCTTCGAGCATCCAGAACAGCCCCTTGACGGTAACATCCATGACCAGCTCGGGAATTTCCTTGCAGGTGGCCAGATGCACCACGTGGGTGACCCCCTCCATCATCGCGGTGACCGCGTCCCGATCATCGATGCTGCCCCGCACGACTTCCAGCCTGTCCTGTTCCTCCAGAACGCGGTTGTGGCAGAGCGCACGGACGCGAACCGCGTCCAGGCGGGCGTCGCCGAGGATACGATCGATCAGGGACCGGCCGACCTTGCCGGTGGCGCCGGTCACAAGCAGCAGCATCGTCAATTCTCCAGTTCCTTAAAGAATACTTCGTGCAGCTATGCTGGCGGAGCAACCGAGTCACGCTCGATCAGCGGACACTCCACCTTGATCCGAGGATACCGGCCATTCTGGTTCTCGGCCTCTTCGAAAAAAAATTCGGTGGCGCGCACTGCCATCTCGGCATGCGGTAGCAGCACCGTGGTCAGGGCCGGCCGCAAGTCCTGAGCAATCTCGCGATCGTCATAGCCGACGACCGACATATCCTCCGGAACGCGCAGGCCTTTCTCCGCAAGCGCCTGGTAGCAGCCGAAAGCCATCAGGTCATTGGCGCAGAAGATCGCAGTCGGCCTTTCGGCCAGCTCCAGCAACGCCTGCGTCTGCTCGTAACCGGCCAGGGCCTGCCAGTTGCCCGGCCGGACGAGTTCAGGCTCGAACGGGATGTCCGCCTCCGACAAGGCTCGCCGATATCCGTCAAGCCGGTCGCGTGTAGCATCCATCCACGACTGACCATGGATATGGGCAATCCGACGATGTCCGGCGCGGATCAGGTGCCGCGTTGCGGTGTGCCCACCAAGCACCTCGCCGGGCACAACGGCAGGCATCATGTTGTCGGCTACGTAGCAATTCAGGAGAATGACCGGCCAACGACTCGCGAACTCGGGCTGACTGACCCGACGGGTCTGGATCGTCGCGAAGATAAGACCTCTAAGGGGCAACGCGGCCATCTGCTCACGCACCGCCGACTCCAGGTCATTGTCGCCTTTGGTAAAGCACGCATTGACCAACAGGCCGTTCTCCCAGGCGCGCTCGCGCACCGCCTCCAGAGCCATGGCGCACCATGGGTCGGTTGCGATTTCGTCAGCAATGAAACCGACCGCCATGTCGATCTTCGGTCTGGCGACCCGGCGCCGCACCAGGTCGTAGCCAAGTTCGTCCGCGACCTGCCGGACCCGTTCGCGGGTCGCGGCAGACAGCCGCGCGCCGGCCACGTTGTTGAGGATCAACGAAACGGTCGTCTGTGAGACACCGGCGGCCGTGGCAACGTCCGTCATGGTTGGACTGCGAGACCGTGCCCCCCGTTTCGCCGATCTTCGTCGTTCTTGCGGATCGTTGTTCATGGGGCGGTCGTGACCGATATCTGTTGTTGCACTCGCGGTGGAGGCGCTGAGCCTAACGTGGTGCGCTCCGGATTGTTGGGGCGATTCCAGTTGTTCCGCGCGCATAAATTCGTGCGCCGACGCAATCCGCAAGCGGCAAAGCGTTCGGCGCTAATCCTTCCGAGGCTCTACCCGTTGATGTTGACTAATATTAGCATCGATGGATTGTTGTTGTGAAGTGCCGCGACGGCGATGGCCCAGAATTTATCAGTTTCGGGAATCGCGCGAGACCTTCCCAACTTCCTTTGACCACCCGAATCGTCCGGATCACGCCGACATTCGTATCGGTGCCTTCGAATACTGAGCAAATGGGCAGCGCGGATGGTCGTAAGGCGTGCCGGTTCGGGGCCAGCCGGCTGCGTCCTTGCGGGGACCGGCCCGACTCACCGTGGGTCAGGCCATGGTGACCTGGATGTCCCGAGCAAGCGAGGCAACCAGCGCGTCGCGTCCTGCCGGCGCAAGCAGGGTGACACTCATGGGCAGCCCATCCCGCCGTGTGCTCGTGGGCACCGCGATCCCGCACATGTCGAGCAGATTGACAAAGTTGGTGTAGGTGCCAAGGCGACTGTTGGTAACGATCGGATCGGCAAGCACCGCCTCGACCGTGTAGTGGGTCGGCGCGGTCGGAACGCCGAGCAGGTCGACAGATCCGATCACCGAACGCAGCTTCGCCTTCATTGTCTGCAGCGCATAGAACCCCTTGAACGCATCGACGGCGGAGAGATCACGGCCACCGCAAATGATCTGCCGGGTCACCGGATATAACGAGGCTTCATAGGCGACAATGAAATCGGCAATCGCGGCATAGCGCTCTGCCACCCAAGCGCCTTGATAGAGCAGGTCAGCGGTCGCATAGAAGTCATTGAACGGAATCTCCACCAGTTCGCAACCGAGCGAATTCAGTTGAACCAGCGCCGCCTCGTAGCCGTACCGCATGTCCTCGTCGCCAAAGAACCGACGATCGGCCTCGGCTGGCACGCCGACCCTCAGGTTCGGCGGGCGCACTGAAAGCGGCACTGTCGCGATGTCCTTGGAGTATGGATCGGCAGGGTCCGGTCGGGCCGCGATCTGGAAGACCGCGTAGGCATCGTCAACCGTCGGTGCAAACACCGAGACGCAATCCAGAGTGCGGCAGGCCGGCACGACCCCGGTTGTCGAGACGGCACCAACCGTCGGCTTCAATCCGACGATGTTGTTCAGGCCGGCCGGGATACGGCCGGAGCCCGCCGTGTCAGTCCCGAGAGCGAACGACACGATTCCGCGAGCAACCGCCACGGCCGAACCGGATGAGGACCCGCCGGGCACGAGGATCGAATCGATGGCGTTCCTCGGTATCGGATAGGGCGACCGTACGCCGACGAGGCCGGTTGCGAATTGGTCAAGGTTGGTCTTGCCAACGACGAGCGCCCCGGCCGCCTTCAGCAGGGCGACAACCGTCGCGTCAGCCTCCGGCTGATAGGAATAGTCCGGGCAGGCTGCCGTCGTCGGTATGCCCGCTACGTCGATGTTGTCCTTGACCGCAAAAGGAATACCCCACAGCGGTCGGGTTTCAGGATCGAAAACGCCAAGTGAATTGGCGGCTGCGGTCACAGCCGAGCGGTCCGCCAGATGGATGAAGATGCCGGGATCCTCTGCCGCCTCGATGCGCGCGAACACCTGATCCACAACGGCGATCGGCGACAGGCCGGCGGCATACGCCTCGTGCAAGCTGGTGAGGTCAAAGGGCAGATTGATCATCTTTTCGACGAGCATCATGGCTGGATCCGAGCACTGTAACAGCACTACGGCCTGACAACCGGTGAGATGAGAATACACACCGCCGGATCCTGCCAGCGATGGACAATGATCACTCGAGCCCAGACATCGTGGTGTGCCAGCGCGAGACCCGTGTCGTGCTACTCCGAAAGTCTTCGACCGGTCTGCCTGTCGAAAATGTGGATCGACTCCCTTGGAACCACGATTGTAACTGAGTCGCCTGCGTAGATGTCCAGGCGCTCCCTGGTCACCACCTGCAATTTCTGATCGCCGTAGAAAAGGACGACGTGAACTTCCGCGCCAGTTGGTTCAACGACATCGACTCGCGCCCGCAGGCCCTGATTTCCGTCGGATGCAGCAAGACCGACATGCTGAGGTCGAAAACCGACAATGAAACGCCCGTCGGAAAGTCCAAGCGTTGGACCCAGGTCCAGTTGATCGCCCGCATCGCTGGTCAACGTTGCGTTGGCAACGGCGTATTCGCACTCGACAAAATTCATTGACGGCGACCCAAGGAAACCGGCGACAAACTGATTGTCGGGTTTGTCAAACAGTTCGAGCGGCGTGCCGACCTGTTCGATCCGACCGTCGTTCATCAGGACAACCGTGTCCGCCATTGTCATCGCCTCGATCTGATCGTGCGTCACATAGGCGATTGTGGACTGCAGGCGTTGATGCAGCGCCTTAAGCTCCGCCCGCATGAGGACGCGCATATTGGCGTCGAGATTGGACAGGGGTTCGTCGAACAGGAAGACCTTCGGGTTGCGAATGATTGCTCGGCCCATCGCCACCCGCTGCCTTTGGCCACCGGATAGGTGTTTGGGTAGCCTGCCCAGATAGTCCTCCCGGTTCAGCAACGCGGCAACGTCGGCCACCTTCTGCTTTATCTCCGGCTTCTTCTCGCCCCGCATCTCCAGCGGGAAGGCAAGGTTCTTGGCGACCGACAAATTCGGATAGAGCGCGTAGCTCTGAAACACCATCGCGATGTCGCGGTCCTTCGAAGGCACGTCTTTGACCGACCGTCCTGCGATCTCGATCTCACCCGTTGTCGGCTTGGCAAGCCCGCAGATCAAACGCAGCAAGGTCGATTTGCCACAACCCGATGGGCCGACGAGAACGACGAACTGAACCCTCCTCGATACCAAGGTCGATCCCGTGGAGTACCTCCTGATTGCCGAAGGATTTCGTGACGTTGCTCAAGGTGACCGCTGACATGATCGCTGGGCGTGCTCCGGGTTACGAGGGGTAGGACCGCGCGACGACGTCGCACAGCACGGCGCCGGGAAGCGGAAGCGCCAGGCAACCCTGGTCCGGTGTTCGGGATACGCGTCGGGCGCAACACCACATTTCTGTGGGTGAATATCGTACCAAGCCGACGATCCCGTCGGGCAAAGTCGCGAAGCTGATCGCGGCGTCGCGGTCAAAATCCACGATGAGAACCACCTCCGGCTGGTTGGCATCGTCATCAGTGAGGCGCGAATGCAGATTCGGCGTCGCGTCCAGTCGCTCAGCCAGCGCAGCCCCAGCATCGCGGGAGGGCGGTAGCTGGATCAGAACGTCATCCACGGTCTTGCTCTGCCCGCTGGAGCCCCTGCGCGGCGTTGCGCGTCAAGGGTGCCTGCATAGCTCCAAGGTGGGTCGCGACAAAAGCACCACACGCATTGGCAAATTTGATGAACTCCGTAATCTCGGCTTGCGTCAAATCAGACACGGCCGATGGCGACTCGGATATCTTGACCGCCAGGCCGGCGAGAAACGCATCCCCTGCTCCCGTCGCGTCGACGACGTCGACGGCAAACCCGTCAACACGCCCACGTGCTCCGGTGGTACTCCGGTAGTAAGCGCCCCGCTCGCCCAGGGTCAGGCAGCACAGGTCGGGGCCCAAAGCCAGGACTTCCTCGGCCACGCGCTCTTCACCAAGGTCGCCGAACAGGAATGCCGCCTCGGTCGGGTTGAGCTTGACGACATGGGAAATGGGGATGGCTTCGAGGATCCTCTGCCGCGCTTGGTCAAGAGACGACCAGATGGTCGGGCGCAGGTTCACGTCGAAGACGATCTGGGCATTCCGGTTTCTCGCCAGTTGGGCGGCATGAACAACGGCCTTCTCACTGGCATAAGCGAGCGTGACCGAGCCAAACGCCAAAACCCGGCAATCCGTGAAGTAATCGGGATCAATGTCGCCGACGTTCAGGTTGACGTTGGCGCCGGCGTATAACAGGAATTCCGGTTGGTCTGGTCGCGGAAGCGCGACGCACGCCATCATCGTAGCGGCCAACGGATCCGACCTGAACCCTGAAACGTCGATCGAAAAGTCGCTGAGATAGGCTCTCAACGCATCACCGAAGCCGTCCTGTCCGACCTTGCCGACAAAGCCGACATCACCCCCCAACCTGGCCGCTGCTACCGCCAGGTTGGCCGGCGCGCCTCCGAATCGCGGCGTGAACGAGGATACTTCCGCCAGCGTCTTTCCCGGCTCACCAAAGAGATCGATCAGCGCCTCACCGACAACAACGATCGCGGGCACGAGTTTACAGTGCCTCCTGTTGTTTCTCGTTGAAGTAGCTGTCCGCTCTGGCCGCCGCCAAGTCATCTTCAGAAATACCGAGGCTTCTTCCAAGCAGGGTCTCGACGGCCGCAACCAGGGCAACAGCGTCGATCCCGTAGCGCCTCATCAGGAAGTGCACACTGGCGCCCTGAAGATAGGTATCGTCGAGCGCTACTTTGACCAACCTCGTGTCGATCCCATGTTCGGCAACAGTCTCCGCGACGCATGATCCCAAGCCACCCACGGTGGTGTGGTTCTCCATGGCGATCGCGCCGTGGCGCGCTTTCTTCAAGGCGTCGACGACCAACGGATCGCGAAACGGTTTCAGCGTCGTCACATGCAGGTGCTGGATGCTAACGCCGCTTTCCCTCAGGACAGCCGCGACTCGCAAACCCTCCTCAGTGCAAATACCCGAAGTGAACAGGGCGATATCGGACCCTTCCGACAAGACGCGAGCCGTGTTCAGGACCATCCGATCGGCCGCGGGGAACAGCCGCGGAAGTTCACCGCGAACCATGCGAACATACACCGGACCGTCAACCCCATCCGCAACCTCCAGCGCACTTTCCACGTCCGTTGCATCCCCGGTTTCTATGACGGTCATATTCGGAAGCGAACGCAGAACGGCGATGTCGTTGATGGCCTGATGGCTCGCACCCCCAGGTGTCGTGACACCCGGCAGGAACCCGAAGATACGAACCGGAAGATTCGGATAGGCGATCGACATCTCGATCTGGTCCAGCGCCCGCCGGTACATGAAGACCGCGAAGGTGTGGACCAACGGCGACAGGCCTTCCCGGGCGAGTCCGGCCGAAAAGCTCATCATGTTCTGTTCCATCAGGCCCATCGACAGAAAACGATCGGGATAGGCGTCGCGGAAACCGTCGATCTCACATGACGTGGTCAGGTCGCCGGACAGAACGACGGCATTCGGGTGCACCTTGCCCCACTCGACAATGTTTCTGGCATGGACGCGTCTGAGCAATTCCATTCCGCGATCCTAGTCGTCCATGCTTTCAAGATGGGCGCGGTAGCGCTCTCGCTCAGCCTCATCCTTGAATCGGACATAGTGCAGGTTCGGATATCGCTCCTGGAGCAGGCTTATCCCTTGATAGGGCGTCGTGTAAGCAAGAACGACGAGCGGCATGTCGGCGTGAGGCGTCTCGAACGCGTCGCTCATGGCGGCCAGGTCATGCCCGTCGACTCGAACCACCCGAGCGCCGAACGAAGCAAACTTGTCGGCTAGCGGCTCGATATCCATGACCTCGGTCGTTCGGCCGTCTACCTGCTGGCCGTTCACATCGATGGCGATCTTCACGTTGTCGATCTTGTGGAAGGCCATGGACATCATCGCCTCCCACGTCTGTCCCTCCTGGCACTCTCCATCGGAGAGGAACAGCCAGACCTTTCCGGTGTCGCCTTTCGCCTTGCGGGCCCAGGCAACGCCTGACGCCTGGGAAATGGTCTGGCCGAAGGAACCGCCGTTCGTTTCGTGCCCCGGCGAGTGTTCGCCACCGATCATCTCGACGGTGCTGCCATCGGCGTTGAACTGGTTGAGGCCATTTCGACCGAGACGCCCGGTCTCGATCAGAGTGGCATAGAGAGTCAGGGCATAGTGGGTGGGCGACAAGAAGAACCGGTCTTTGTCGGCGGCCCGTCGACCATTGTAGAGCATGCCGCTGGAATGATGCGGGTCAGCCGCAGATGGTGCGCCCGCAAAGGGTGGCGGCACCAGCGGTCCCTCGCTTGGACCGAGGTTCATCGCCGCCCCGTAAAGCAGGCCGAAGATCTCCGCCGACGAGCAGGCCTGGCTCAGATATCCGCCGTGGGTGACGGTGTGACTCAAGACGCGCCGCCGGATCCCGTCGGCAATCTTCTGGCAATCGTCCAGCCTCGCCCGGTTGCCCCGTTCACGCTCAGCAACACCGTCATCCACCATGACAATCCCTTCGGTATTTCCCTCAGCCCTTCGCCGCACCCAGCGACAAGCCGCGAATTATATAGCGCTGCACGAAGAGCGAAAGCAGGACCGGCAGTGTGACCGCCAACAGCATTCGCGTTGCGATAAAGCCGAAATTGATGCCGCGGACGTTGGCGGAGTTGGCGATGGACAAGGTGTAGGGCTGGGCATTTCGGCTGGTGAGAACGTTGGCGAAAATGAACTCGTTCCATGAAAACGCGAAACAGATGATCGCAGAGGCCGCAATGGCCGGTGCCGCGATCGGCAGCGCGATACGCAGAAAGAACTTCCAGAACGGCGCCCCATCGACATGCGCGGCCTCCTCCACCTCCCGGGGGAACTCGGCGAAGTAGTCCCGCATGATCAGAATTGCGAAGGGCAACACAAACGTCGTGCTGATCAAAATCATTCCAAACACGGTGTCGATCAGCCCGACGAACTGAAACAGAAGGAAGAACGGGATTCTGTTCGGTGACGTCGCTCTTGAGCGTGAGCCGGGTTCCGGTCGCCCCACCAAACTCGACGTGTTCGGGGCGGATGCCCAGCTTCAACCTGCTGCCGGCCGCCGGGATCGGCCCCGAAAGCGAAAACGGTACGACGGTCTGTTTGTCGTCTTCCACCGACACGCTGATCCGGCCGTCCTCCGCCGAGACCGCGGCACAGTCGATGAAGTTCATTTTGGGTGATCCGATGAAGCCGCCCAACCCATGCCTGTGATGGCGCTCGGAGATCGGAGATCACCAGTTCACAGCGCGGATCAAGCCTCACACCTGGTCACGCCTGGTTGACCCAGACCAGCATCTCGTTTTCACCGCGGTTCGCCCAGAGGAAGTACGGGATGAACCGCACCGTCACCGGCTTCTGTGTTGGCCGGGCCGTGGTGTAAAGTGCGGCGTCCTCGCTGGTGAGCGCGACCGCCTCGGCGGACAGGACAATGCAGCCCGGAGCGAGTGTGTCATCGCTCTGTTCCTCGAATGTGGCGCTGTCCGGCAGGACAATGCTGTTGAGGTTGTCGAAATTGTCTTGCGCCTCGAGGCAATAGAGCAATGGCCCTCGGAACACCGCGGCGCGGCGGACATCGTAGCGCACCATCGGATTCGAGCGAACGACACGGGGGGTGAAGTCGAATGCCAAGTCGACGCGATCGCCATCCTGCCAGTCGCGATCGATCACCGCGTAGCCGCCGTCAAGGGAATAATCGTACCGCTCACCGTTGACCCTGATCGACATCGCCGGATCCCAGTCCGGCACCCGCACGAAGATCGTAAACCGCTGACCGGCGCTGACGTGAACATCCAGCCTGCTCTTCCCCTTCCACGGGAAGTCCGAGGTCTGGGTGACGGTGATGGACTCTCCATCGCGGACGAGTTGGCGCGATCCGCTGATGAACTGGTGAACCTCAAGACCCGCCGGGACTTCGGCAAAGATGTAGCGACCGAGATCGGCTAGAATCCGCAGGACATTGGGCGGGCAGCAGGAGCAGCTGTGGTACTCGTCGCGGACGCCACGCCGCCGCCTCTGAAACCGAAGAAACTCCGGCTGGCACTCCAGGTAATTGTCATAGAAGAACGCCTGCCCATCCCGCGACGTGCTTGCCAGGACCGTGTTGTAGAGCGCCCTTTCGATGATATCGGCATACTCGCTGCGCCGTTCGATCCGCGACAGGCGTTCGGCGAAGAACATCAACGCGATGCTGGCGCAGGTTTCGGCATAGGCCATGTCGTTGGGCAGATCGTAGTCGAAGGAGAACCGCTCACCGATGTGGGCGCTGCCCAGGCCACCATGCACATACATCCGCCGATCGACGATGTTGCGCCAAAGCGTTCGACAGGCCGCCAGCATCTCCGGGTCGTCCCGCAATCGGGCAAGGTCGGCCATGGCTGAGTACATATAAAGCGCCCGGACCGAGTGCCCCTCGGCCGTTGCCTGGTCCACCGGTCGCGCATGGGCCTGGGCATAGCTGTGGTCTCGGTTCCAACGTGCCCTGCGGTCGCCATGGCTGTCGCTATGGGCGGCGGCATGCTCGGCGTACCGCCCGCGGCGATCGTCGACGTTGAGGCCGGCGATCTGCTCTTCAAGCCGGTCGTCTTCGAGCGCGAAATACTTCGGATCCCGGCCACGCTCGTCGATGAAGTAGTGGGCCAGCTCGAGAAACTTGGCCTTGCCGGTCTGCTCATAGGCCTTGGTGAGGGCCAGCTCGATTTCCTGGTGGCCGGGGTAGCCCTGGCGTTTTTCCGGCTCGGGCCCGAACTCGGCGGCAATGAAATCCATGTACCGCTCCATCGCCTCAAGGAAGCGACTCTCGCCCTTCAACTGCGCATGGGCAAGGGCCGCCTCGAGCAGGTGCCCGGCGCAGTAGAGCTCATGCCGAACGCGGAGGTTGGTGAAGCGGTTTTCAAGCTCGCCGGCGCTGAAGTAGGAGTTCAGATAGCCGTCCGATTCCTGGTTGGCGATGATCTTGTCGAAGATCTCTTCCGCCGTCTGCAGAAGCTGGGCGTCGGGTTGCTGTCGCACCTCGATGAAAGCGGCCTCGATCCATTTCGCCAGATCCGATTCCCAGAACATGTGAGGAGCTTCGCCCGGACGGAGATCGCCGGTGAGCGCGCGCACACGACCGGTATCCTCAAAGGTCTTCAGGACGGCCGGCATGGATACGGATCGGTTCAAGTCGAGCCGATCTCGCCAGAACCCGGATGTTACGCTCGTCGTCGCCATTTTCTATCTTCCCGTTTGGTCTGCCGGCGCCCGCTCAGATCGCAAGCCGTCGGCCGTCGTCGACATCGAAGAAAAAGCAACGGCCGCGCTCGAACCGGAAATGAAGCTCGTCGTCGATCGGGCGGCTGACGTCCTTGCTTTCCTTCAGCGAAATCTGCTGCTTTCCATTTGCAACCGTGACGATGGTCTGTTCACCGGTCATCTCGGACGAATAAATCCGGCCGACCCCACAGGCCTCGTCTCTACCGCAGACATGAATGTCGAGCGGGCGCACCCCGAGCGTGACCATCCCCTCGAAGTCGGTCTCCATCGGGCAGTTGATCAACGCCGAGGCAAAGCGGCGATTGTGGATCTCGCCTTCGATCAGGTTCATGGCCGGCGCACCGACAAAACCGGCGACGAAGCTTGTCGCCGGATTCTCGAAAATCGCACTCGGCTGGTCGAACTGCTGCAGGACGCCATTCTTCATCACCGCGACGCGGGTAGCGAGGGTCATCGCCTCAACCTGATCGTGGGTGACGTAGATGGTGGTGACCTTGAGCCGATGGTGAAGGTTCTTCAGCTCCGCCCGCATCGACTGGCGCAGAATGGCATCCATGTTCGATAGGGGCTCATCCATCAGGAACACCTTGGGCCGGCGGATAATGGCCCGACCCAACGCCACCCTCTGGCGCTGCCCACCTGAAAGCTCAGCCGGCTTGCGATCGAGCAGATCGCTGAGCTCGACCATCTTGGACGTGTCGCTGATCATCCGCTCATGGTCGGCGCGCGGCACCTTGGAAACCTTCAGCGGGTAGGCGAGATTGTTGCGCACGGTCATGTGCGGAAAGAGCGAGTAGTTCTGAAACACCATCGACACATCGCGCTTGCGCGGGTCGACCTCGTTCACCAATCGATCACCGATATAGATCTCGCCTTCGGTGATCTGCTCCAGCCCTGCGACCAGGCGCATGGTCGTGGTCTTGCCGCAGCCGGACGGGCCAAGAAACGCCACAAACTCCCCGTCCTCGACTTCCAGCGACACGTTGTCGACCGCCGTCACCGCCCCCCAGCGCTTGGTCACGTTCTTGAGTATGATCCCGGGCATGGTCGGCCTACTCCTTGACCGAGCCGCCCGTGACGCCACGGACGAAGTACTTTTGCAGGAATGCGTAGAAGACGATGATCGGTATGAAGCTGATCATCGACCCGGCGGTCAGATGCCCCCATTTCATCTCGAACTGGGCCGCGCCCCGGGCAATCTTTGCCAGGGCGACGTTCAGCATCGTCATCTCCGGCTGGTTGGTGAAGATGAACGCCATCAGGTAGTCGTTCCACGAGATGTACATGGCGAACACCATGACCGTCAGCAGGCCGGGCAGCGCCAGTGGCAGCAGGACCTGAACCAGGATCCGCCGTTCCGCCGACCCCTCCAGAATGGCGAGCTCCCGGAGTGACCCGGGTATCGACTGGAAGGCATTGCGCATCACGAATGTGCCGATCGGCAGCAAGCCAACGGTGTGGATGCAAATTAATCCCATGTAGGTATCGATCATCCCGAGTTGCTTGAGCAGGATGTAGAGCGGCACGACCAGCGACAGGATCGGCACCAGGATCGGGAGGATCAACAGGACGAAGATGACCTCCTTGAACGGCAGGTCGAAAATCGCCAGGGCGTAGCCCGCCATCGTGCTCAAGACGACGGTCAGAACGATCGTTCCGAGCGATACAACGGCGCTGTTCCAGAACGCACCAGCCAGAGTGATGTTGTCCGAGATGTTTTTCAGATTCCAGACATCGATGTAGTACTCGAGGGTCAGGCTTTGGGGGAAGAATGTCGGCGTCGCACTGATGAGCTCGGCCGGGCTTTTCAGTGACGAGATCAGCGTCCAGTAAATCGGGAACACCGCGACCATCACCAGAAAGATGGCGCCGGAGTAGTAAAGATAGGCGTCGAGGCGACCCAGGCGCTGCATCGTCAGTGGTCCTTCCTGAAGATGCGAAGCTGGATCATGGTCAGCACAATCAGCAGCGCCATGATGCACATGGAAATCGCCGAAGCCGGTCCAAGCTTGAAGTAGTCGAACGCCGTATCGATGGTCAGCATCATGATCGTTCGGGTCTGGTTGGCCGGACCGCCGTCGGTCATGATCGCAAATTGCTCGAAGGCCTGGATCGATCCGGCGATCGACATGATCAACGCCAGGGCCAGTGACGATTTCAGCAGCGGCAGAGTGACATGCCAGGTGGTCTGCCAACGGCTAGCGCCCATCAACGTAGAGGCTTCATAATAGTCGTCGCGGATCGCCTGCATGCCGGCCAGAAGAATGATCATCTGGATCCCGGCAAACTTCCACGTGACCATGAAGTTGACAGCCCACATGGCCGACGGACCGGTGGCGAACACGTTCAGTTGCCGATCCAGGTCACCGTCGAGCCAGCGCATGACATAGGTGATCACGCCGTAGAGTTCGCTGTAGAGCCAAAGCCAGACAAAACTCGCGGTCGCGAAGGACATGACCACCGGTAGGAAATACATGCTGCGAAAGAAGGTCGTTCCCGGCATCCGGGCGTTGCAGATGACGGCACTGACGAAGGCGAGGATGAACAGCAACGGTGTCACGGTCAGCGTGTAGACGATGGTGAAGCGCATCGCCTGCCAGAAGTTGGGATCGTCGAACACGATCCCGAAGTTGCGCAGGCCGACCCAGGTGGGATTGCCAAAAATCGGCCATTTATGGAGCGACATCCAGAAGACGTTGACCAGCGGGTACAGGAAGAACACAGCCAGCATCAACACGGCCGGAAGCAGGAACCCGTAGCCGACAAGAACGTGGCGCGTGCGATGGGTCATCCGTACTCCCAGATCTAGACTCGAGGAGAATCGAGATCCCACGAAGCGCTTGCGGTGGGACCGTCTTCACCGCGAACGCTCACCGAGGCATCAACGAAACGACGGGGCGAAGGGGCGCCCGGCGACGCCCCCCTCCCTTCTAGTTCCCCGCGTCGATGATCCGCTGCATGGCGGCGTCGCCTTCGGCAAGCACCTCGTTGATGTCGCCGCCGGCCCAGATTTCCTGAGCGGCGACCAGCCACGGATTCATCAGCTCCTGATAGACAACCGTGAACGGAACGTGCCCGACTTCCGAGGCGTTGGCGAAGACCAGATGGTTGTCGGTGAGATGCGGATTGTCAGCGAAGAAATCGCTGCGGATCGGAATGCCGCCGTTCTTGGTATAGACATCAACCTGACCCGACTGGCTGAGCACATACTGGATGAACTCGATCGCCAGTTCCTTGTTGCCGGTCGTCGCCGGAATGGCCACAAGGTCACCACCGACAAAGGCTGAATTCGCGGAACCATCGGCGCTCATGAAGGGAGCGAAACCAGGGTCGACTTTGTCGAGATGGTCCTCGACCGTCTTGACCATGAAGTTACCGGTCCCGATCATCCCGACCGTACCGGCGAGGAAGGCGTCCTGCTTGTCACCCCACTGCCAGGTCCCAACATTCTCCGGCACGCAGCCAAGGTCCATCATCGCGCGGTAGTGTTCGAACATCTCGACTGTCTTGGGATGGTCGAGTTCCGCCGATTTGCCGTCTTCGCTCACCCACGACCCGCCATTGGCCCAGGCCATCGGCAGAACGGTGAACATTTGACCGCCCGCATTGGCGCCAGGCCAGGCGATGAAGTGTTTGCCCCCCTTGGCGAACGCCTCACACATGGTGAGCATGTCGCCCCAATTCTCCGGCGGCCCGTCAAACCCCATCTCGGTCAGAAGCTTCTTGTTGTAGACAAAGCCGGAGACGTCGGCAGCATTCGGCGCCGCGAAGTGACGGCCGTCGATCGTGCCCAAGTGCAGTTGCGCCTGGTTCAATGTGTCGTAGTAGGGCTGCTCCTTGAGAAAGTCAGTGATGTCTTCGAGCGCGCCCTGGCTGGCGTAGAAGGGTACATTAATAAGGTCGATACTCGCCACATCCACCCGCTCACCGGCCGACAGGGCGGCGGTGAACTTGATCGGGAAATCGGCGTGGCCGATGTAGTTGTTGACCGCAACGACATCCCTGCCGTCAGCCTTCATCTTTTCATTGAAGCCCTCCACCATTGGCGCCCCCCACTCGCCACGGCTCCAAATGATCAGTTCTTCCGCCTCCACTGCCATCGGCAAAACGAGAGCGGCCAGTGTCACGAACACAGTCGTTTTCATGTCGGTTCCTCCCTTGAAGCGTGTGGTCCACCGCGCTGCAAAAAACCCCAGCGCGCAGGCGCAACGCGCAGTTTTGTTAGATACTACGCAAAAATAGCGGACAGACTCGCCGACCGACAAGATGACGGAAGCGTAGAAAAACGGTACGATTCCGACTTCGCGCGATCTTTAGTCCAATGCCTGCCAGTCAATCGGAGGTCAAGGTGCTTGAACTCACGTTCCGATCGGCGGTCGAAGCTGAGAACGCCGGGATCTGCCACAGCACATCCAACTATCGCCACGAGACTCGCCGGATCAGCTCGCATGAGCTGATCTTCGTGCGGGAGGGCCGGCTGGCTATGTTTGAGGAGGAAAGGGCGTTCGTCGTGCGGGCCGGCGAGTTCCTGCGGCTGCGCCCGAACGCGCTCCACGGGGGCACCGAAACCTATTCGGGTGATCTGGTCTTCTACTGGGTCCATTTTCGGGTGCCGGCGTTTGCAGGCGAACGGTCGATCAAACAGAGGGTGTCCTTTGGCCAGCACGGGGTCGTCAGCCGGCCGGATCACCTGACGGTTCTGTTCCGGAGATTTCTGGATGACCAGGAGTCGGGTTGGCTGAATCCGCTTCTCGGCAACACGCTCCTGCAGCTCATCTTTCTGGAAGTGACGGCCGTCGAATACACATCGGGGATCGATGACCGATCACCGGAAGCTCTGGCCAACAAGGCGCTTGCCCACATTCGCTCGAACTTGTCGGAGCCCCTGAGCACGGGCCAGGTCGCCGAAGAACTCCGCTGCAATCCGGATTATCTGGGCCGGATCTTCAAGCGCTCGACGGGTGACACGATGACCAACGCCATCCACTACCAGAGGATCGCCAAGGCCAGGAACCTGCTGCTCGATAGCAAGCTACATGTGGACGAGATCTCGTCAGCCTGTGGTTTTGCGGGAACGACCTATTTCCGACGCGTCTTCAAAAGGCACGTCGGAATGTCTCCTCGCGCATACAGAAAGCTCTACGGCAAGCGACACGTGACCAAGGAACTGGACTTCGATCGTGCGTCGTCTCACAACGCCCACACGGCGTGAGATGTCTATGACGCCGACGCCGTAGCAGTTCGCCCGACACCCGACCATCGCCCTATGTGATGCGACCCCAGATCTCCGGCAGTTTTGCCAACTGGCGAAGATCATCGACCGTCACCGTCGGCGCGTGGTTCCAGGGGTCGAAGACCGCAGTCTCGCTACGCCTGACCCAGACCGTGCGCCAGCCACAGGCGGCGGCTCCGATCACGTCGAACGGGTTGCTGGAGACCAGCCAGGTTGTCGACGGAGAACCGCCGACGGTCGCGATGAAGTGGGCGTAGAGGCGCGGATCCGGCTTGAAGGTCGGCACGGCCTCGGCACTGACGATCGACTCGACGGCGTTTTCCAGTCCGGCATTGGAGAGCAGCGCAGCAATATCGTCGCTATCGCCGTTGGAAAAGGCATGCAGCCCGGCGCCCTTCTGCGCCAGTGCCTCGAGCGCCGGAGCCGCGTCGGCAAAGGCGGCAAGGGTCCGATACCGGTCCATCAGCGCCACCCTGTCCGCCTCGGCCAGGGCCACGCCATGAACGGCACAGGCGTAGTCGAGCGCGGCACGCGTCACTTCGGCAAAAGGCCGGTATTCGCCCATCAGCCCGCGCCGGAAACTGTATTCGAGCTGCTTGTTTCGCCAGTCCCTGGCAATCTCCATGGCGACGTCACCGACGTGACTGGCCAGGTCGGTACTGATGGCATGGGGGTCGATGAGTGTACCGTAGATGTCGAGAGCGAAGGTCGGTGGCATCGTCGGCGGTCCTTGTCGTAGAGCCATGAATCAGGGGTTACCACGAAGCGGGGCCCGGCTTCATCGGACGCGATGACATTTGTCGCGTTGAGGACGGGCGCACACACCGCCGACGCCGGGCGTGATTCGAGCAGATCAAACCTGCATTTCAGATAGGGGTCGGCCCGGATGTAGACATGGACTCAGTTGTGGAGGAGCGCCCAGGCTCGCGAATTGAGCACAGCCGGCTCCACCGGTGTTGAGGCCGGCGTCCGACCATTTAGCGTCGTCCATTCGGACCACGTCGTTCGATCGGCGAGATCCTTCCGGCAAGGGCCCGGGATCAACCGGGCCCTGGGGGCCAGCCCCTGTTACTGACCCTCGATCCGGCGGTACCAGTCCGAGATCGCACGGCCGATAGCGAACGGTTGGTCCTCCTGCACGTAATGAAGGCCGGGACCGATGTAAGCCGTCTCGATATTATTGGCCCGTTCCGTCCAGTACTCGGCTATCGCCGGCGGGTTCAAGGCCCCCGGAGTCGCATAAAGGAAGAGCCAGGGGAGTTCGGTTTCCTCGAGCCAGGCGTTATAGGCGGTGACAGCGTCGTGAGTCTCTTGTGGCACTCTGCCGATCGGCACTTCGTTCGGCCACTGGTTGATCTGGATGCGCGAGGTTTCGGTCGGAAACGGCGCCCGGTAGACGTCATGGGCATCCTTCGCCAAAGGTCGGACAATGAAAGCCGGCAACACGCCCTCGACAAAGTAATTCTGCTCGATGAGCAGTTTGGGGCCGCCTTCGGGATCGCGAAGGGTACGGAAAAAGTCGCCGAGTGCAGGCGGCATGGCGTCGTAACTATCGGCTGGCATTACCGGCGCCAGGATCGACTCCATCGTCACGATGCCCTTGATCCGCTCCGGGTTCTGCGCGGCATAGTGCAGGCCGAGCCCTGAGCCCCAATCGTGAACGACAAGCGTAATGTCGCTCAGCCCCATCTCCTCGATGAAGGCTTCGATGTACTTGTAGTGATCGCCGAATGTGTAATCGATCGCCGGCTGATCGGATTTGCCGAAGCCAATATTATCCGGCGCGATCACTCGGCCCTGGCCCTCCAGGTGGGGCATGATGTTGCGCCACAGGTAGGACGAGGTCGGCTGACCATGCAGGAAGAGGATCGGATCGCCGCTCCCCGCCTCCACATAGGCCATCTTCGAACCAAGAATTTCGATGAATTTGTGCTCGTAGGGCATCTCGGAAGAGACCGCCAGCGGCGGCACCTTGAAGCCCTCATAGGGATTGGCATCCTGTGCCAGTGCAGGCGATGCCAGCACCGTCACTGCTGCCGCAAGGAACATCGTTGAGAGAGGCGTCGACATTGTCGTTTTCTCCATCTGAGGCGCGCCGGCCTGTTTACACCGATCGGTATAAACTTTTACCGGAGTTTATACCGATCGGTCAACAGCAGCCCTTTGTGGTGAATTAGTCAGGCTCCCAGGCGCTGCAGCGCCTGACTGCGGATGGCTTCCAAGCCCGACACATCAAAAACGCCTCGCGCCAGGACTCGCAGGCAGACGACCTGGCCTACCAACGACTTGGCGACAACGCTCGAGTCGATGTCCGGCCTTACCTCACCGCGCACCCGCGCGGCTTCGACAAGTCGCCGGAAAAACCGCTCGAGGTCTTCTATCGCGGATTTGACCAGCTTCTGGATTTCGTCAGACTGATTGGGCAGATCAACAGCCGTATTGACCAGCAGGCAGCCTTTTCGCTCGGTATCCGCCTCGCTCTCTGCGATCATGGAATCGAACAATGTTCTGATCGCGAGGACCGGCTCGTCCATGGCCTCCAGCTTGCGTAGCGAAGCCTGCCGATTCTCTCGATCATATTTGAGAAAGGCGCGGGCAAATAGCGCCTGCTTGCTCCCGAAGGCGTTGTACAGGCTGCCTTTATTGATTCGCATCGCTGCCACGAGATCGCTGATTGACGTGGCCTGGTACCCCTTGGCCCAAAAGACTCTCATCGCGCAACCGACTGCGCCTTCCACATCAAAGTCTTTGACCCACGGCATCGTCGTGACCCTGGCTGCCCGCCTCAGAATCGATAGATATGGTGTCTATACCGATCGGTCAATACCATCATCGATGCGTCGTCACGGCTATCGGACCGGAGGCACCGGCAAAAAAAATGATGACGCCGATCACGCTTGGAGTTGCAGGCGCTTGTTATCACCGATCGAAGTGATACGAGTTCGGTGTAGAACGCAAACGCACAGGGAGAGTATCGATGCACAAACTGCTCATCGTTCTGACGACGATCGCATTCTGGCAGGTATCGCCGGCGCTGAGCGACGACGCGGCGATTGTCGCCGAGTTCGAGGCCGCCAGAGACACGCTCAACCAGGCCTTCGAAGACCAGGATGGGGCAGCGATCGCGAGTATGGTGACCGCGGATCATGTAGGTGTCACCAACGTTGCAGGCGTCCAGACAACCGCTGAGCAAGTCGAAACGATTGACGACTGGAACGCGCGCTATTTCGACTACTCGAAGCCGAATGTGACGCTGCTTGCCCCCGATGTCGTCCAGATCACCTATGAGAACTCCTACGAAGGCAATTATGCGGGGACGCCACTTTCGGCCCGGGTGTTCGTTTCACAGATCTGGTTGAAACAGGACGGCACCTGGAAACAGCAGCTTTACCAGGAGAC
>JAAEOR010000690.1 GCA_024222895.1 Hyphomicrobiales bacterium
AGCAGAATGGCAGTCCCGCGCGCCTCGACAATACGGTCGAACAGGCCAAGGATAGCGGCCTGGGTGGTCACGTCGAGCGCCGTCGTTGGTTCGTCGGCAACGATCAGGTCCGGGTCTCCGGCAAGCGCCGCGGCGATCATCACCCTCTGCCGCATGCCGCCGGAGTACTGATGCGGATAATCATCGAGGCGTTCCGCGGCGTTCCTGATCTCGACCTCCTCCAACAGCGTAACGGCGCGTTGCCGGGCTTGGCGGTTGGCTATCGATGGGAAATGGAGACGGATGGCTTCGAGCAGATGTTCGCCGATCGTGCGGATCGGGTCGAAGGCCGCCATCGGGTCCTGGTAGATGAAGCCGATGCGACGTCCGCGAATACGGCTCATCGCGCGATCGTCGTCCCAGTCGAGACGCTGATCGCCGAGCGATACCGAGCCGCCAATGACGCGGGCCGAAGGCGGTAGCAGGCCGAGGATCGACAGGGCCAGGGTCGACTTGCCGCTGCCGGATTCGCCGACCAGTGCGGTTCGGGCGCCGGACTCCAGCAACATGGACACCTGCCGGATCGCGGCAAGGGGACCGGACGGTGTGTCGAAGGCGATCGACAGATCATCGACGGACAGGAGCTTGGGCGCGTCGGTGTCGGTCATTGGGCGTCAGACGATGGGCGAAGCCGTGGGTCGATCCACGCCGCAAGCAGATCGACGATCAGGCTGGCGACGAGGTAGATCACGGCGCTGAGGAGGACGAATGTCTGAACCACCGAGAAATCTTGCCGGAGCACACCGTTGGCGACCAGGGCACCGGCACCGGGCCAGTTGAAGACTCGCTCCACCAGAACGCTGCCGGCGAGCAACTGGCCGAGGATCAGACCGGCCGCCGTCAGTGTCGGAATGAACGCGTTCGGCAGCACGTGCCGGACGAACGCCAGGAAGCGTGGGACGCCGCGGCTTCGCGCCACCATGACGAAGGGCTCGTCGACGACGTCGAGGAGATTGGCGCGCAGCAGGCGCAGGAGAAAGCCCAGCGGGAAAAGGCCGAGTGCGATCGCCGGCAATACGAGATGTGCGAACGCATCGGCAAACGTCGCGAAGTCACCGGCAATCAGCGCGTCGATCGTGAAGAAACCGGTAATCGTCGGTGGTGGCGTTGCACCGAGCGATAGCCGTCCGTTCGGGCCGGGCGCGATGCCGAGATACTCGAAGAAGAGCATCAGCAGCAGGAGTCCCAGCCAGAACTGCGGGACGCCGAGAGCGAACATCGACAGGAGACGCGGACCCCCCTCCGAGACCGGGCCGCGGCGGTAGGCGGCCAGAACCGCAAGGCTCACTGCTCCGATCAGTGTCAGCAGGAACGCGTAAAGGCCGAGTTCAAGGGTTGCCGGAAACCGGTCGGCAAGCAGGGTCGTGACCTGCTCACCGGTACTGTAGGACCGGCCCCAGTCGCCGGTGAGGAAATCCGAAACGAAGGTCAGGAACTGTTGGGGAAGAGGCTTGTCGAGGCCGAGTTCCTGGTTCAGCGCCGTGAGCGCTTCCGGCGTCGCGAAGGGGCCGAGGAAGAGCCGAGCCGGGTCGCCCGGCATCACCCGGAGCGCCAGGAAAGTGAAGAAGGTCGCGCCAAGAAGGGCGACCAGTGACGTGCCGATCCTTTCGACAACAAGGCGGATCATGAGCGCACCGCCACCTGCTCCGAACCCGGGGCCAATCGATCCCGGAGGCCGTCGGCCAGTCCGTTGGCTGCAACAACGCAGACCAGCAGGCCGATGCCCGGAAACACCGTGATCCACCATTGGCCGGTCAGTGCATATTGCATCCCGTCGGTGATCATGGCGCCCCATTCGGGTGTCGGGATCTGCGCGCCAAGGCCGATGAAGCCGAGCCCTGCAATCGTCATGATCGCGAAACCGAAAACCGCTGCGGACTGGACCAGCATCGTCGAGGCGGTGTGGGGAAGCACATGGCGGATCGCGGTGTAAGTAGGCCGGGCGCCAAGCGCGCTGGTCGCTTCGATAAACGGCATCGAACGAATTCGCAGCGTGTCGCTGCGCATCAACCGGGCGAAGAAGGGCAGGGTTGACAGCAGAACACCGATCGCTCCGGTCGTCAGGCCCGGCCCCAGCCCGACAGTCACGGTGATCGCCAGGATGATCGGCGGGAACGCAGCGAGACTATCCATCGCGCGCATCAGGACGGCATCGACAAAGCCGCCGAGGAAGGCGGAAATCAGCCCGAGACCGCCACCGATGATGAATCCCGCCAGTGCCACCAGCGCCCCGGCGGTCAGAGACAGGCGGGCGCCGGAAAGAAAGCGGGCAAGAATATCGCGACCATTGGCATCGGTGCCCATCGGATGGGTCAGCGATGGCCCCTGCAGCGTTGCCCCGAAGTCCATCGTTTGGGGCCCGATCGGCCAGACCGTCGGGCCGAACAGTGCCGCCAGGACAACAACGGTCAAGACGGCTAGGGGCCGCCGGATGCCGGGTGCCGATACGAGGCTTCTCATCAGTGGCCCACGCCTCCCGAAGGATGGGAGGCGTGCCTGCTTTCAATCGGACTAGTGGTTCGACTCCGACATTTGCTATCCCCTGCAGCACCCGCCCGAGCAAATGTCGGAGTCATAGGAACCACTAGCAAGTATATGATCCTAGTGGAGCTTTTGAATTTGACATTTGAGCGTGAGCCTGGCCGCAAGTGGGACTCAAATGTCAAATTTGCTCCACTAGCGGCTCCAGAACTGAATCTGGAACGGTCCATCCTGGGCAAACCGCCACTGGGTGACGTCGGGTGAGACGACTGCGGTGAACACGTCTTCGTAGATCGGGATGCGCGGCGTGTCTGCAGTCCAGATCGCTGTGATCTTGTCCCAGTATTCCTGCCGTTTGGCTTGGTCGGCGATCGGGTGGGCTTCATCGAGCAGCGCTTCCGCTTCGGCGTTGCAATAATTCGACGTGTTGAAGGTCGACTTGCAGCGCATGTCGTAGTCGAGCAGCCAAGCCGGATCGGCAACCGACGGCCCGTCGAAGCGGACGATCGCGGCTTCCTTCTTCTCCGAGCTTACTACCTCGAAATAGCCGGAGGCAGGCAGTTTGCTGATCGAGACCTCGACCCCGAGCGGTGCCCACGCTCCCTGCAGGATTGTCGCGATCTGCTCCTGATCGTTCTGCCCCTCGCGGATCACCATCTCCAGTTGGACCGGGAAGGACACGCCGCTCTCCTCGGCCAGCGCCTTGGCCTTGTCGACATCGTAGGCGCGTGGCGTGCTGAGCTCCGCATTGAACGCCTCGAACTCCGGAGGAAACGGGCCGAAATAGAGTTCGCCGAGGCCGTGTGCGACGTTCCGCAGAATCGCATCATAGGGCGTTGCGTAACTGAGCGCCTCCCGCAGCTTGGTATTGTCGAAGGGGGGATGCTGGTTCGGCAGGCTGACCAGTTGCCAGCGCGGGCTTGGCGTCTGGATGACCACCAGCGAAGCGTCATCGGCGAGGCTGGCCACGGCTGCCCGGGACAGTCCCAGGGT
The DNA here is from genome assembly GCA_024222895.1 of Hyphomicrobiales bacterium. GTDB lineage: Bacteria > Pseudomonadota > Alphaproteobacteria > Rhizobiales > Kaistiaceae > Bauldia. Next base: position 3,514 of record JAAEOR010000690.1, read on the forward strand.
GACGTCGGCGCCGCCGTTGCGGGCCTGGAGCAGAAGGGTCGCGTTGTCGGGAATGAAGTTAACCAGAACGTCCGGCTCAAGCGGAGCCGGCCCATAATAGTCAGGGTTTGCGTTGAAGGCTGCTTTCACGCCCGCCTGATACTCGGCGAGAATATAGGGGCCCGAACCGGCCGCGTTGGTTGCCAACCAGTCGTTGCCGCCATTGGCTTCGACCTCGGCAACGTCGACGATGCCGAGATTGGGTTGGGTAAGGGCGTGCAGAACCAGCGGTTCGGCCCGATTGAGCGTGATGACCACGGTCTTGTCGTCCGCCGCCTCGATCGACGCCGTATTGCCGAACTGCGCGGCCTCCATGAAATAGGTTCCACAGGCACCGCTTTGCAGGGCGCGCTGCAGGGACGCGGCTACCGCGGCGGCATCGATCGTCCGGCCGGATGTGAACTTGGCGCCGTCACGAAGAACCAGAGTGATGGTCTTGCCGTCATCGGAGACGGACCAGCTCTCGGCAAGGTCGCCGATCAGTTTGGTGTCGTCTTCGGTCGTTACCGTCACCCCCTCCGGTGCATCCGGCACCGGCTTGGCGTCGTAGGTCAGCAGCGTTGAGTAGAGCGGCGCGATGAAACCGTTGTCGGCGATATCGCAGACGAAGGCCGGATCGAGCGTCGCCGGCGTGGCGGAACGGTTGATGATCAGCGGTTCGGCCTGGGCGGCGCCAACGCCGAGAGCGGTCACGGTAAGAGCGAGACCGGTGATCAGCCCCCTTTGCATACTGGAATTGTTCATCATGACACCTTTCTTTCTGTCACGGTACGCTGGCCTGACTCCGCATCGGGATCAAGCTGGCGCACCCTCGAGGATAGCAGGGTTCAAGTCGAGATTGTTTCTAAGGTCCCGGGTGGCTTCGTCGTCGACGCCCAGACCATCGGCGGTGATCGCCACCCGGTAGTCCCGGCGCGCTGCACCGGCAGAGATATAGCCGTTCAGAACGTCGGCGAGGACCGCGCCGGCGGGCCGCTCTGTCGCCGGCCCCCACCCGCCGCCGCCGCCACGCAGGAAGCGGATCGTGCCCCCCTCCGGCATCGGAAAGTTGTAGGCGACTTCAGTGACTTCCTCTTCGTTGCCGTTGGACGGGGTGAGATGGAGACGGTTGCCGGCCCCGTCGGCGGCGCCGCAGAAACCCCGAGCGGGGTTGCGCACTCCGGCGAGCATCGCATTGGTGACCGAGGAGTCGGTATAGCGGATAATCGTCTCCAGCCCGGGCGCGCCGCGCCAGCGGCCGGCGCCGGTGGCATCAGCGACGTATTCATGCTTGTCGATTCGCATCGGGTATTGCATTTCGGTCATTTCGATCGACGGTAGAATGACACCGGTCATCAGCGGCGGATACAATCCCCAGCCGTCGGTGTCGTAGGCCGCCCCCGCGCCGCCGGTGTAGCCGTGAAAGTTCAGGCTGATCCATGGCGATCCGTCGGCATAGTGGCCGCTCGTATAGGCGAGGGGAAGCTTGTGGCAATTGACGCCGACTCGCTTCGGCGCGCTTTGCGACAGTGCGAGCAGTGCCACCTCGGCGATTTCGGCGCCGCAGATGCAGGTGCAGTTGCCGACCGGCTTCGGTCGGCGCGGATTGACCACGGTTCCCTCGGGCGCGATCACCGTGACCGGCGCGATGTATCCTTCGTTGACCGGCACGTCTTCTTCGATGCAGGAGGCGATGGCGACAAAGACGAAGGACAGCGTGTTGGCGATCGGACTGTTGACGAAGCCGTTGACCTCGGGCGCCGAGCCGGTGAAGTCGAATGTTACCGACGACCTCTCTACGGTGGCCGTACAGGCGACACGGATGTCGTGAGCTCCCTGGTAGTCATGGTCGATCAACGTCTCGGCAAAGAAACTGCCATCCGTCCAGCTGGTGATTTCCGCTCTCACCCGGCGCTCGGAATAGTCGATACTGAAGTCGAGGGCATTGGCCACACCGTCGCTGCCGAAGCGATCGATCAGCGTCCGGATGCGTCGTTCGGCGGTGAGGCAGGCACCGCGCATCGCTTCGAGATCACCCACGAGCCACTGGTCGACTCGGTTGTTGGCGACCACCATGTCGAACAGATCGCGGCGGCGCTCGCCTTTCTCGTAGAGTTTCATCGGCGGTGCGATGATCCCATCCTGCCAGATGTCCCGCGCCATCGGGTTGTAGCCACCGGCCACCGGGCCGCCCGAGTCGGCGAAATGGGCGCGCACCACCGGGAAGAACATCGGCTTGCGGTCGAGGAAGACCGGAAGGATCAGAACGTGATCCGGGATATGGGTTCCGCCATTATACGGGTCGCTTGCAAGAATGACATCGCCGGGATGAAGGTCGTTGCGGAAGGCCTGCAAAGCGGCTTCTACAGCTGGAACAATCGCATAGAGATGCAGGGTGCATCCTGGCGCCTGCGCCACCAGCCGCGCTTTGCCGTCCCGGTAGTCGAAGATTCCGGTGGTGAAATCATGCGCTTCGTTGAAGATCGGCGAACGCGCCGTCCGCGTCACGGCCTCGCTCATCTCTTCGGCAGCCGTATTGAAGCCGCCGCCGACGATCATGGCGCGGATCATGTCACGGCTCGACATCGGGTGCTCCGTCGACGCGGGGAAAGAGAAACGCCAATTGGTCGCCTTCGTGAAGTGTCTGCACACCCGGAGTGTTGGTTGGTTTGCCACCCCGGCCGTCGATCACAATCTGCGGTCTCGATTGTCCGGCGTCGTTGGGCGCAATGAACGTTCCTTCCAACCCATCACGCTGCAGTGTCATCGAGACGGACATGTCGCCATCCTCGGTGAGTTGGCGATGGCGCATGCGCAAGGCGCCGCTTGTTTCAAGCTCCTCCGCTGAATGGAGGCGTCGGGCTCCCTGAATCGCCGGTCCGCCGCATCCCTCGGTTGGGGCGAAGCCGGGCGACAGATAGATCGGGTTCTGATCCTCGACCGCTCCGATCGTACGGAACAGAACGGCGGCCGGTCCGGCGCCGTTGATCGGGGCTGCCTGCTCGCGCACAGCGCCCTTGTGCTGAGCCCGGGTAACGGCCGCTGACACGACGTGGGCGGTCGTGCGCCAGCCGAGATTGACCGCAGCCGGAAATTTCGGATTGACAAGACTATCCGGTGGCAGATTGAAGCGAACGGCGTCGATGATACCGTCGTTGATCGTCAAGTCGTCAAGCAGTTCCCCAAGCAGCGGCAGGCTGGCGGCAGCCTTGGCTGATTGCTTCGTGAGGTTGAAGGGGCCGCGCGCCGTAGACGAGGAACCGGTGAAATCGATGTCGACAATACCGTTGTTCGAGTGACGCTGTATCGACACGCGAATTTCAGCGTCGGTGCCTTCCGACAGTGCAAGATTCGCGCGCTCCGTGACCCGGTCGCGGATCAACTCTGCGAGCCGCCGGGATGTCCGTTCGCCCGCATGGCCGATCATCCTTTCCGCCGCTCGGGCCAAGGCGCTCCCGCCTTTGACTGCGGCGAGGTCGGCGAGCTGGCCACCCATCCTGGTACAAAGGGCTATAGCGGCGCGCAGGTCACTCCGCAGCACGTCCGGTGTCCGGCTGTTGAGGACCAGATAGGCCAGTGCATCGCGTTGGAGAACACTGCCCCGGTGCAGTTTCAGTGGCGTGACCCTGAGGCTCTCCCGCCATATCTCATGCGCTTCCGGCTGCAGAGCGCCCGGAGCCTCGCCGCCGAGATCGGGTACCGCAAAGCGGATCGCCGGCACTGCCAGGAGTTCGCCTTCGCGAAACGCCGGAACCGCAATGGTAAGGACGTTTCCTTCAGTACCGCCGAAATAGGGGTCGCCGACGACAAGGGCGTCGCCATCAGCCAGGTCGAAGGCGAAATAGTCGAGAAGGCTGCGCACGCTGTCGCGCAGAGCATAGAGATGGCTGGGCTCGCCCTGGGTCTGAGCGTATAGCGTACCGTCCGGTCCGAGCAGGCCGCTGGCAAACCCGCCATCCTCGCTCACCAGACTTGATCGCGACATCCGTTGGAACGATGCCGCCCCTTCAGCACAAATTGCCGCGACGCGGCTGTAGAGGATCTGGGCTTCGAAGAGGCGGGTTTCGTTCATGATCGGCTGCTCTCGATGATGCAGGAGCCATAACTGTCGATCAACGCCTCCTGGCCGGGATAGACGATGATCGTCGTCCCCCAGCGTTCGATCGCCGCGGGGCCGGTGATGAAGTGGCCGGCGCGAAGTTTTTCTCCGGCGTAGACCGGCGTTCGCGTCGCCTCGATGTCGAACCAGATGTCCCTTTCGCCCTTGAGTGCCTCGCTTGCGTCCTCGCTGCCAAACGGCTCCGCCTTGATGTCCGGCGGTTCGCGCAGCCCCAGCATGTCGACCCGTAGCGTCATCACCTCGACGGCATGGGACGGATCCTTGTGGGCGAACAACCGTTCATGGAGATCGTGAAAGGCAACCACGGCCGCTTCCAGATTGAGCGCAGTCACCCGCTTTGTCCGGGTGCGGAGGGGAACGGTAACCTCGTGGACCTCACCGACATAGCGCAGGTCCATCGATCGGCGCAGGTCGAAGCTGTCGGTCACCGATTGGCCGGAGAGGCGAGCCCGGGATGCATTCTCCATATCCTCGAAGGCCGCGTTGAGCCGGGCAAGGTCAATGTCGGCGACGGCCGAAAAATAGGTGCGTGCTTCGCTGACCTTGAGATTGGCGATGATGTCGCCGAGCGCACAGAAGACCGGGCCCGTGCTCGGTACGATCACGGTGTTGATGCCGAGCAGCATGGCCTGGCGACCCGCGTGAACGGCGCCGGCGCCACCGACCGCCACCAGCGCGAACTCGCTCGGATCCAGCCCGCGCTTGGTCGACACGAACTGGCTGGCGTTCGACATGTTGCTATTGACCATCTCCGAGACTGCCAGGGCCGCTTCGATCGTATCGATGCCGAGGGGTTTGGCAACGTGGGTGTGGAGGGCGACGCGGGCGGCTTCGACGTCCAGCTTCATCTCGCCGCCGAGGAAGAAGTCGGCGTTGAGGCGGCCCAGGATCACGTCGACATCGGTGACGGTGGGGCGGTCGCCGCCGCGACCGTAGCAGGCTGGGCCGGGATCCGAACCGGCGCTTTCCGGCCCGACCTTGAGGGCGTCGCCGTCGTCGATCCAGGCAATCGATCCACCACCGGCTCCGACCGTGTGGATGTCGAGCATCGGCAGGGCAATCCGGTAGCGGGCAACCCAGCTTTCGGTCGTCATCTCCGGAGTCAGGTCGCGGACGACGGAAACGTCGTAGCTGGTGCCGCCCATGTCGATGGTGATGAGGTCCTTGTAGCCGGAGGCCTCGCCGACGAAGGATGCGGCCGTCACCCCGCCGGCCGGTCCGGACAGCAGCGTCCCGACCGCCATCTGCGCCGTCTCGGCGGCGGTCAGTACGCCGCCATTCGACTGCATGATGAACAGCTCGCCGGCAAAGCCGTCGTCGCGCAGGCGTTTTTCCAGATGGCTGATATAGGTCTCGATCGCCGGGCCCACGAAAGCGTTGACAGTGGTCGTCGAGACTCGCTCGAACTCGCGGATCTCCGGCAGCACCCTGGAGGAGACCGATATGAACGCCGATGGCGCCTCTTCAGCGATGATCTCCGCGGTTCTGATCTCATGCGCCGGATTGACGAAGCTGAAGAGGTAGCAGATCGCGTAGGCCTCGATCCCTTCCGCCTTGAGAAACCGGACGGCTTCCCGGACCTTGTCCTCATCGAGCGATACCAGCGTTTCGCCGCGATAGTCGAGCCGCTCCGGAATGCCCAGCCGGTAGCGGCGCGGACAGATCGCATGAGGGGCTTTGAGGCGTGGATTGAAAGTGCTCTCTTTGTAGGAGCGCCGGAACTCGAGCTCGTCGCGAAAGCCCTCCGTCGTCAGCAATCCGACCTTGGCCCCCCGGTACTCCAGGAGGGCGTTGGTGGCGACCGTCGTGCCATGCACGATGATCGCCAGTTTACCGAGCAGTCGCTTGGGCGTTTCATCGACGGCTACGGCAATCTTGGCGATGCCGGCCATGACGCCATCGGACTGGTCGCGGGTCGATGGCGTCTTGGTCGAGTGAAGAACTCCGTCAGGTCCGGACAGAACGATGTCGGTGAATGTCCCGCCGACATCGACGCCCAGGCTCCAGGGTCGTGCCTCGCTCATGCCGGTCCGTCCGCGTGAGCCCTGCTCACATCGATCACAATGTCCGGCGAGAGGGAGTTTGAGACGGTGCAGATCCGCTTGGCGTCTCGCAAGATCCGATCGTAGGTGCGGAGTTCAAGGTCGGCCGAAATCTCGACATGGATGGTGACACTGGCAACCCGGTTGGGCCGGTCCGGAGCCTTGATCGCCAGGACATCGACGCTGATCGACGCGCGCGGTAGCGATCGTGCATCCATTGTGATCTGGCAACTGGAAGCAAAGCAGACCGCGATGGAGGCGACGAGTATCTCGGCAGCGGCGAGGGTGCCGATGTTATCGACCGGCTGTCGCGATCCGTCGAGAATGAAGCTCACGGCGACCGCCGCATTCGGGTCGATGTCCGCAGCCATGCGCCACGTCTTAGTTGCCATATCGTTCAAATCCCGGATCGCGTTCCGGCTAGACTGCCTGTTACCTCGTGCTCCGAGGCTGTCAGTCACCCATCTATATGCCAATGCCGGTAGGGGATTCACCAGTCAACGCGCAATTCTGACACTCCATGCGCAGATCACATCCAGTGTGAGAAGTGCGCGTTAACGCTGGCGCGTGCGGCGTTGGCGCGACAACGATCGGTGAGAGGGCGCATCGAACCTCATCTAAATTCTTCAGAGTATCGAATAAATACGTGAAAATATTACGCGATCTGTCGTCAATGCGACGCGCCGTCAGTCTTCTGTCTTCACCCTGACTGGCGACGGCGTGGCGGGCGCCGGCCGATTCTCGCGGGCTCGGAACCGGGTTTCGGCTACCGCGCGCCAGGTGGCGCAGTACTGATCGAATGCCGCCGCCGAGACATCGGTCAATTTGGCCGCCGATGCGAAGTCGTCGACGACGCGGACTTCCGCTTGCTCATTCTGAATGTGAAAGAGCAACGCCGCGCCGACGCTCGGGCCGATGGTCTTGCCCTCCGACCAGAGGACCTCGCGGCCGGTGATGGAAGCAAGCGCTGCGCGAAAGATCGGATTTGACGAGAACGGTCCGTCGATGATGGTCGGGCCTTGGGCAGCAATCAGCTCAAGACAGGTGCTACTCATCAGAGCCAGGTAGAGACTCGCGGCGCAATGGCGCTCCTCGGTCGAGATCGGCGCAGTGTCCGGCTCCCATCTGGCGGCAACGTTCGGGAAGGGACCGAACTCGGGCACGACGGAAGGCAGGAGCATGATCTGTTGGTCGACGACGGCGCGGAGCGTCTCCACGCCGGGCGCTACGACACTGTCGCCGGTGGCGATGCTGAACTCGCGTCCGCCCATGAACCGGGCGGCCGGCACCGGCTCGCCGAAGACGTTGATGTTGGCGAGCGTGTCGCGTTCGGGATCGAGGGACTCAGGCTTGGCGCCGACACCAAAATTGATGGCCCAGGTTCCGGTCGAAGCAACGGAAAAAGGCGGTTTGCGGTCGATCAGGTGCGGAACCAGCGAAGCGTTTGAATCATGCAGTCCGCCGGCGACCGGTAGGGGCTCCTGCAGTCCCCAGGCTTCCGTGAGGTCCGCCCGCAAGAGGCCGATCGGAGATGTTGCGGGAAGGAGTGGTGCAAGCTTATTTGTCCAGCCTTGGTTCTCCGCCAATGTCGACCATTGCCGGCGTTGCTGATCCCACAGGTCAGTATGGCAACCGATCGAGGTGATCTCGTTGGACGCGACCCCCGTCATCCGCCACAGCCAGTATTGCGGATAGGTCAGAATGGCTTGCGCGTTGGCGAAGCGATCGGGAAAGCGCCGCTGCAACCAGAACAGTTGGGCGCCGACATTCAGCCCCCTTGGCAACCGCGGACTGAGCGTGTCGGTGAAGTCCGGGCGCGCAGCATCATATTCGTCGGTGAGTTCATCGGGGCCGGTGTGCTCGTAGTCGAGCACGGGCAGCGCCACGTCGTCGCTGCCGATCAGGACGATGGCTGAACCATGGGCGCTGACGGAGATTCCGTCGACCGGGTGGCCCGCAGCATAGGATTTCAGTTGGTCGGCAAAGAAGTCCCAGATCGCGTCGACGTCGGAATGCGGGTAGGGGCCGTCCGCGCGAGCCGGGCCTGGCGTTGTTGCGGTGAAGATCTCGGATCGAAGAATAAGGTCGACGACGGCAAACTTGACGTTCGTTTTGCCGACATCGAGAACAGCGATGAATCGCGGTGCGCTCATCAACAAAGCCCGGGCAGCGTGGGCAAGTAGCGGAGCCTCGCCAACGAGGCTCCGCCCTGGTTGGGTTCGACCTAGAAGTCGAAGTCGTCGATGTTGTCCATGCTATAGACAAACGGCGCGCCGAGAAGGACTTCGCTGCCATTGACCACCTGTAGCGTGCCAAGGCGGCCGGCCTCGACTTCCTTGCCACCAGGCGCAAGTTTGCCATCCGCGGCGGCCCGCAGCACGTACACGGCGGCATAGCCGAGATCGACCGGGTTCCACAGGACGACCGACTTGACACAGCCCGAAGCGACGTAGGGCTTCATGGCATTGGGCGTCGCCAAACCGACGACTGCGGTTTCGCCACACGCTTCGGCCTGGGTTACGGCTTCGGCCGAGGCCGGGGTCGCGACCGATGTCATGCCAAAGATACCGTCCAGGTCATCGCCATACTTGTTGATCAGCGTGTTCGCCTGATTGAACGACAGGATGTTGTCTTCCTGGGCTTCGACGGTCTCCAGCCACTCCATGTTCGGATAGCAGGCCTCTTGATAGTCCTGCATCTCGGCGATCCACCGGGCCTGGTTCGGCGTGGTGAATGTCGAGGTCACGATAGCGAACTTGCCATCCTCGCCAATCTCTTGCGCCATCGCATCGATCAGCGACTTTCCGATGCCGTTGAACTCGGCCTGATTGACGAACCACTCGCGCGCATCGGGCTCTGAATTTGCGTCGTAACCGACCACGTGGATGCCGGCGCCGAGCGCTTTCTTCAAAACCGGTGCAATGGCGACCGGATCGTTGGCAGCGAACAACACACCATCCACACCCTGGGTGATGTAGTTGTCGATGAACGTGATCTGATCATCAATGTTGGCTTCGGTCGGCCCGTCGGTCGTGACATTGACGTTGCCGAGTTCCTCGGCGGCCTGTCGCATTCCCTCTGTCGTCGCTGCGAAATATCCAATGCCCACCAGCTTCGGCACGTCGATGAGCGTGATCTCCTTGCCCATCCGATCCGGCCCGCTCGCTGGTTGACCGCCGTCATAGTCTTTCGCCGCCGCCACGCCCGCCGAACCATCGCAGGCGAGCGGGTTTGTCGCCAGATCGTCGCCGCCGTCCCAGCGATCGGCGGCCATGGCCGATCCACTCAGGGCAGTGGCAGCAAGCAACAGTGTCAGTCGTTTCATAATGGAGTCCTCCCATTGATGTCATGCACCAGCCGGTGCGCCTTTTCCTCAGCCATCGCCTTCGCGCCTTCGCTGCAGGAAATTCGAAACCAGGATCGACAGGATCAGCACCGTGCCGATCACCACGATGGTCGCGTCCCCCTTGACCCCGGTCAATGCCAGTCCGTTCTTCAAGAGCTGGATCAGTGTAAAGCCGATGACGGTTCCGGCAATGGTGCCGACGCCACCAAAGATGCTGGTGCCGCCAAGAACCACCGCGGCGATCGCATCGAGTTCAAGGCCGGTGCCCATGTCCGAACGGGTGGTGGAGACCCGCGACACGAAAATGGCCCCGGACAATCCCGCCATCGTCCCGGACAGACTGTAGATGATGAGCTTGATGCGGTTTACCGGTATTCCCGAGAATCGTGCCACTTCCTCATTGTGCCCGATCGCGTAAAGGGAACGCCCGAAGGTCGTTTTAGCCAGCACGATCCAGAACACGATAATCGCGACCAGCAGAATCCAGAGTTGCGTGGGTACCCCGAGCACTTCGCCCTGGCCGAGCACAAAGAACCACTCGGG
>JAAEOR010000691.1 GCA_024222895.1 Hyphomicrobiales bacterium
GGCGCGCAGCTTGGCCGCCATGGTGTCGGCCGAGTCGCTGTCGAAGTCGATGTCGTTCTCGGACGCCGCGGTGGCAGATTCCGTCTGGTCCCGGGGATCGCTCATGTCGGCCGGCTGTCGACTCGGGTTCGAGCGCTCAGGATCCGTCGATGGACGTGCCCACGCTGGTGAAACTCGACGGCGAGGATTCGCCGAGCAGACCGAAGGTGAGGACGACAACCAAGACAAGGCCCGTGATGGCGACGGAGATCCAGCCCAGGACGATACCGGCGGTGGCCAGGCTGGCGCCTTCCTGCATCCCTCCAGCGGCTCGGATCTCCTTCTTGGCGCGGCCGCCGAGGAAGATAGCGGGGATCCCGGTGAAGATGTAACAAGAGACGATGCCGAGGACTCCGAGCACCAGCGACCAGATTGCCTTGCTGTTACTGCTGGGAGCCGCCCCCGGCACCATTCCCGGCTGGGATGGCGGCAGGGCCGGGGCGCTTTGTGGCGGGTACCACTTGCCGTCCGAGGCCAGCCACCA
>JAAEOR010000692.1 GCA_024222895.1 Hyphomicrobiales bacterium
GACCGAGCAACGGCGACACGATTGGTGGGTGCTGCAGCCTGCAATCGGGTAACGAGATCCATCGGAAAGAACGGTGTATCAGTGGCGACCGTCACAATTCGATCCGAACCCGGAACATGCTCCTCGGTCCATCGCATGCCTGCCAGGATACCTGCCAGGGGTCCCAGATGGCCGGTCGCGCCGTCCGGCACGACGGGAAGTGCGAACCGATCGAAACGATGGGGATGCCCGTTGGCGCTGATCACCAATGCAGCGACTTGCGGCTTTAGCCGCTCGATCGCGACAGCGATCAACGGCCGACCGCCAAGCGCAAGCATGCACTTGTCCGCGGTTCCCATTCGCCGCCCCCTTCCGCCGGCCAGAAGCACGCCGACAGTTGGCGCCACGGGCGAAGTAGGCACGGACGGGCTACTGCCCAATGACAAGCGTTCTGCGAATGGCGTCGAACTGGGCGTTCAAGGCCGCTTCATCAAAGGGCTGGACGGTCCCGGGATCGTAGTTGGCAAGATTGGTCGAATGGATGAACGTGCGGACGGCCAGGCAGGGAGAGGTTCCGACCAGGGCATAGACCTTCTCCTCGTACAGATTGCCGGCACCGGCGTCCTCGAGCGACGCAATCGAGTAACCCGTGCCGTTTTCGGTGAGAGTTGTCGGAGCGGTTGCGCCGGTCGGCAGGAATTGGTCGGCCGAACAGTCTGGCGCTTCAGGAAGCGTTTCGATGCTCAGGCGCGTATCGCTGGAGAGGTTCGTTCCCGTAGACATCGCCGACGGGATCGTGAACGACACGCCGGTGATGTCCGCGCCCGGTCCGAGCCCCTGATACACATAACCGCCATCGACCGAGTATCCCGGCGGGTAGCGGAGGGAGAATCCGAATTCGGTGCTGGCAAATATCCGCCAGTTCGGATCGGGGACCATGTCGCTGACGCGAATGCAGCCATTGAAGGTCGGCGTCTCGTCCCCGCCCTCGGTCAGGAACGCCGTATTGCCCTTGTTCCAGAAAACGATGGTCTCGTCGCTGTTGGCGTAGCGGGCTCCTGAGCCTGACATTGTCTGCGGCAGCTCCAGTCGCCGCCCGTCGCTGAGCGCGAGTGTTACCGCGTCCGGATAGAACGCGGCGTCTATTGTCTTTCCAAGATTGCAGGTGAAGGTAACGTCGGTGATCAAGTCTGCGGCAAGAGCGCTGCTCGAAACACTCGTCACAACGAGAACGGCGATCGAACGAGGAATGAACACGGGACGATCCTCCTTGTAGGCGGGTGGTCTGGTCTCGGACCATAGCACGACGTCAGCGGGTCGCCGCGGCAGTGACGTTTCCCCTCTGGATCGCGGCTCTTGTTCACCCGGAATCGCACGGCTTCGTGATTCGGACGTGCGTGATTGCAGTGACGCGTGCACCTAGATTGCGATTCAGACGCGTAAGAAGGCAAGCCCATGGCGAGCAGGTATTTTGATGTTGTTATCATTGGCGGCGGCAACGCTGGTATGGCGGTTACCGGTCCGGCTCGCCGCGCCGGTCTGTCGGTAGCATTGCTCGAGCCATCGCTCCTCGGCGGTACATGTTCAAATCGCGGCTGTACGCCAAAGAAGGTGCTTGTTGCGGCAGCTCAGGCTCTCGACGAAATCTCAAGGGCCGGCACCCACAAGATAGATGTGGGGGAGCCAAAGCTCGACTGGGCGGCGCTCATCGGCCGCGAGGAGGATTTGATCAAGGACCTGCCGGACCGCTTTCGGCAATCCCTCTTGGAACGCGAGGTTGCCGTCATTCCAGGTCAGGGGCGTTTCATCGGGGCAAACAGTATTGCCGCCGGTGACAATGTCTTCGAGGCCAAACACATCGTTGTGGCGACCGGATCAAAACCTCGTGACCTTCCCTTTCCAGGCGCTGAACTCATGGTCACCCCGGACGAGGTCCTGTCAGATCGCCGGCAGCCGCGCCACGTGCTGTTCGTTGGAGGCGGCGTTATCGCTTTCGAGTTTGCGCATATCTATGCTCGGGCGGGAACCAAAGTCACGATTCTCGAAGCAGCTCCCAGCTTCCTTGCAAACTTCGAACAGGACGGCGTCGCGCGTATCGTTGCTGAAAGCAGCCGCATCGGTATCGATCTGCATTCGCCTGTTGTCGTTGATCGGATCGAAGATGTTGGAGACGCGCGACGTGTTGTTGCGAAACTAGAAGACGGCGAGCGCCGCTTCGATGCCGATCTCGTTGTCAACGGTGCAGGCAGAGTGGCCAACATCGATGGCCTCGATCTCGCGGCTGGCGGCGTTGTCGCCGAAGACGGAACGATCGAAACGGACAACCATCTGAGGTCGACTTCGAACCCGGCTGTGTGGGCCGGCGGGGACGCCCTTCCCGGCAAACACCAGCTTTCCCCCGTCGCGACATTGGAAGGCAGTATCATTGGTGAAAACATTGCCGGCGGTTCACGTCAGAAGCCCGACTACCGGCGGATACCGTCGGCTATCCAAACGGTTCCGCCGATGGCGACAGTGGGTCTTTCGGAAGCGGCGGCGCGATCGGTGGGCCTCAAGCTTCGGGTCGAAGAGAACGATATGAGCAATTGGCTGTCGGCGAAAACCCTCGGCGAAAGCGAGGCCTGGTCCAAAGTTGTTGTGGACACGGATACCGATCTGATCTGCGGTGCTCACATTGTGGGACATAACGGCGAGGAACTGATTCACCTGTTCGCAATGGCCATGCGGCACGCGATAACGGCCGCCGAAGTCAAGCAGGCAACTTATGCCTTCCCGACATTCAGCTCAGACATCCGATCGATGCTGTAGTTTTTGCTCAGGAATCTGAGCGGATCGCGACCCACCCCGGTCAGCGCGGACAACGCGATCGAACCGAGGAAGCAATCGGGTTGCTGATAGGAGCTTTGGGAACATCACGCCGCGCGACCGCTCAGAGTGAGCAGGCCGCGACGGCGAACGGTTTTTTTTTCGAACGGCGTTAGGGCTTCTTGGCCGCAGTTCGCCTGGCCGGCTTCTTCGCCGCCGCTGTCTTGCGAGCGGCTGGCTTCTTCGCCGCAGTGGTCTTGCGAGCGGCCGGCTTCTTTGCCGCTGTCTTACGGGCGGCTGGTTTCTTTGCCGCGGTGGTCTTGCGAGCGGCTGGCTTCTTCGCCGCAGTGGTCTTGCGAGCGGCTGGCTTCTTTGCTGCGGTGGTCTTGCGTGCAGCTGGCTTCTTCGCGGCTGTGGTCTTGCGTGCAGCTGGCTTCTTTGCTGCGGTGGTCTTGCGAGCGGCTGGCTTCTTCGCCGCGGTGGTCTTGCGAGCGGCTGGCTTCTTTGCTGCGGTGGTCTTGCGAGCGGCTGGCTTCTTGGCCGCAGTGGTCTTGCGAGCGGCCGGCTTCTTCGCCGTGGCCGTCTTGCGAGCCGCAGGCTTCTTCGCTGTCGTCGTCTTGCGGGCCGCGGCCGTTCTGCGAGCAGCCGATGTGCGCGCAGCCGGTTTCTTCGTCGCGGTTCGCGAGGCGGCAGCTTTTTTGGCCGGAGCCTTCTTCGCCGCCGTCTTCCGGGTTGCTGTCTTCGCCAAGGTGTTTCTCCTCTTCGTGCTGGATCGCGAATCGACCCGCGTTGAGCATTGTAATTCACCTTGCTGGTTAATATCGCGCTAATTCCAAACAAAGCGGATATCGACGTCGGTATTAGTCGTGGCGCTCACGATGATCCGTGTGTGGCGACGCGCGATGGATGCGCAACGGCGACGCGCTCGATGTCGTTTCGAACAATGAAACCGGCACGGAGTAGTCATCGTTCCAACCGATTTTTTTGTCGTTCGGATTGCGAGCCGGCCCGGTTATCTCCGCTGCAGTCGGGCGTCTGAAACGACGCGATGGAAAGCCGGTCTGTGGCCGCCGTTTTCGCATGGTTGCTTCAGGCAGATCGCACCCACTGCGCCATCGGCCTCGCTGTGGTCCGGCCGAGCGTCGTCCGCCGCCGCCACTTAAGTGTCAGACATGACTAATGTTTTCGTGCGACTTTGCTGTCGGGCAATCGCGAGCGCCGCTTGGGATTGGCTTCGACTTACAACGAGCTGGCGCGGCCGGATCTCAGTTTTGCGTGGCGGAATACTTGCGCGAACTGGACCGGTTCGGCAGTGCACCTTTCGACGCCATCCATGTTCGAATCGAGCGTGGATTTCTGTGCCGACAAAAAGGATCATTGTGTCTGCGTCATGCCGCACATTGCCTGTCGCGTCGCCGTTCCGGATGCCGCGGAGGAGGTCGCCGCATCCGGCTCGCAATGTCGTTTTTGGTTATCCCCCGAAGCCGAAATAGATCCCAAAATTATTCCGGGGTCGGTAGCCGAAATACGGATGCACATAAGGATAACGGTACCGTGGGGGCAGCGGTCGGTAGTAGGGCTTCGGCGCGTAATAGGGCCTTGGCGCATACACTCGTGGCTTTGCGCGGTGCGCAATATAGCCGGCGGACATCCAGCCGCGGACCCCTCGAAAGTTCACTTTGCACCATCTCGGCACACACTTGTGAACCTTCACCCAGGCGCCAGGAGGGGCCGTCGCTATCACATAGTATCTCGTGCTGGGGCCACTTCGCACATTGACAGCTGCTGTCGTGTAGGCGGCGTGCGCAATGGCGGGAGCTGCAATGCCAATCACGAGACTCACGGCGATTGCCAAGGATCGAACCGTCATGGGGAATCCTCCGCGAACGCGGGCCGGCGACGACCAATGTCACATGGCCCGACCGTTCACCGCCCTTGCGGTGAACACGTCCCCCTCGAGACGAACAATGACTATTCCACGGCAAGAATATGGCCGGCTTCGCGCCAAGCGATCGAACCGGCGGCGGTGGGACGAGCCGCAGACCAAGGGCGATCGAAACGGCGAAGCCGTTTGTGTCGTTGTCCTCACGCCTCCGCCGGCCGGCTCACATCGCCGCACCCGGCCATTGCCTTCTGGCTATTTCTATCTCATAAATCAAGGTGCGGGCATTTATCGGCCCCGACGGAGACTACAGAAATCGCAACAGGCATCGAAAAAAAAGCCTGGCAGCGGGCGGGAATCCGAAATGACGGTGGCCGGACCACTGACACAAACGCGATACTTCCTTCGCCGATAACAGACGAGCCTGCGTGGCCCTGGCGGTGGGAGCCGCCAGATGTACGACATGACAATCGAAAAGGTTACCTGATGCGTCAAAACGGCACCGTGAAATTCTTCAATGCGTCGAAGGGTTATGGCTTTATTACGCCCGATGACGGAGGGAGTGATGTGTTTGTCCACGTCACGGCAGTTGAGCGGTCTGGCATGCCCACCTTGACCGATGGCATGCGGATCTCGTTTGAGACCGAGCCAGACAAGAGGGGCAAGGGACCGAAAGCGGTCGAACTGCAGGTCGCCACCTAGTC
>JAAEOR010000693.1 GCA_024222895.1 Hyphomicrobiales bacterium
CGAAGTGAGTTACGAACTTTCATTGGTTTTTCAACTGGTTCAGCGGATCGGACTGGAATGGAAATTTGGCCGGAACCTATGGTCCGAGTTCCATCCTGTCAAGATTGGCACAGACAGAATCGGCTGCGACTTACGCCTCGCGCCCCGCAGCGCGGCTCAGCAGGTAGTCCCAATCGTCACCGGAGAGCAGGGTGCGGCTCATGGCACAACCGGTCTCGTCCAGTTCGACCACGTCGACGATCGCATCGCTACCATTGCCGATAACATGGGCGAAGACAGCGGATACGGTAACCGTTTCCATGGCCGCCTCGCGCCGCCACTCGTCGGCGAAGGCTTGATCGAGGCCATCGATCAGGGTCACGGTCTCGCCGCCGACTTTCTGCTGCTCTTGATTGAGACGACGGACAACGTCGCCGTCAGTCAGGCAGCCAGTGAACGAGCCACCGGAAACGTCCACAAACAGCGCCTCGCCGGCTGTCGGCGACGGCAGAAGGGCTTCGCTGAACTGGGGCGTGATGTCGATCGCCGGGCTGTTGTCGATCGCGTTGCGTTCGATGCTGGCGAGGGCCATCGCGGCCGAGGCAACGACAAGTCCGACCGCTGCGGCGCCGGTGATCGCTTTGCCAAGATGCTTTGCCATGATGGACCTCTCCGCTTCCCCCGGGGGCCGCCCTCGGCCCCTTTCGATGCATCAGTAGTACCGTGAAGTCGGCCGAAGCGCTGTGATCAACGCCACACGCCACCAGCGACAATGATACAGTTGCTTAATGAAATAATACAATCAAACCGCCGGGTTGGCAGCAGCCCCACGGCCCGGATCGGTCACTACGCCCGCTTCAACGCCTTGTAGAGGCCCCGGTAGGTCGCCAATCGCCGCACGAATAGCTCATGACGTTCGGGCCGTGGCTCGAATATCTGTCCAAGAGCCACCATGGTCGTGATCGCCGCATTGATCGAACCATGCCGGCCGGTGGCGACAGAACCGAGGATCGCAGCGCCGAGGCACGGCGCATCGCGATCCTGGACCACGGCTATCTGCCGGTTGAGGATATCGGCCTTCATTGCGAGCCACCCCGGCGAACGTGTCCCGCCGCCGGCGGCCCTCAGCCGACCGACCAGGATACCGCCTTCAGCCATGGCCTCCAGGGCAATAGCCTGCTCGAAGCTGATCCCCTCAAGGACGGCCCGGACGACCTGGCCGCGGTCCGTCCCGAAGGACAGGCCCGAGAACGCGCCGGTGCTTGCCGGATCGTTCAGGACCGTGCCTGATCCGGCAAGATGGGCAAGAAATATCGGGCTGTCGAGTGACGGCATGCAATCACCCGCGGTAGCGATCATCTCGGCAATGGCCGCACTTATATCGATTCCCGGTGGATTGAGGAGTTCGGCCAGCCAGGCCAGGGCTCGGCCGCCTGTCTGGCTGCCGGCCAGAGCGATAGACTGACCCGGAACCACATGCGGATAGCAGGCGATGTTGCGGTTCCCGAGAGCAGCGGACGGCGCGGCAGCGACCGCCGCCAGTGCCTCGGTCGTCCCGATGGCGTAGAGCGCCTCCCCCGGCGCGGCCACACCGGCTCCGAGCGCCCCCATCGGCTGGTCATGACCTCCGACGATGACCGCCACCCCGGGGGGCAGTCGCAACCGCGCGGCGATATCGTCGGGAACCATACCGGCCACAGCGTCGCTTGCAACGACGTCCGGAAGCTGTCGGGAATCAATGCCGGCCGCGTCAAGCATCGGTGTCGACCAACGGTGTTGATGAATGTCGTAGGCGAGGGTTCGCGCCGCCATCGATTCGTCGATGCGCGGCTCGAGACCGAGCCGCATGAGCGCGAAGTCGCCGAAGCAGAGATATTTCCAAGTGTGGTCCGCAATACCCGGGCTTTCCCTTCGCCACCACATGATCTTGGTCAGCGACGCCATGGTCGAGAGCGGCGTCCCGGTGATCTGGTAAATGCGCTCCGGCCCGACCGCGTCGCCAAGCCGCTCGGCGTCCACGACACCGCGCATGTCGGCGCTGACCGGGCTCGCGGCAAGCACCCTGCCCTCCCGATCGACCGGAATGACCGCCTCACCCTGGGACGAAATGGCCAGGGAAACCGGACGGTCATCGCCCGACTGGAGATCAAGCTCGGCAAAACACTCGACCGCGGCCGCCCACACGCCGTCGGGATCGAGTTCGAAGTGTCCGGGTGCCGACCTGTTCAGACGATAGGAGCGCGACGCGTGTGCGACCGCCCGGCCCGACCGGTCGAAAGCAACGAGTTTGGTGCCGCTGGTACCCAGATCGAGGCCAAGGAACAGTTCGTCCGCCATCGCCCGCTAACCCTTCACGGCACCAGCCGTCAGCCCACGCACCAGGAAGCGCTGCATGAGGACGTAGACCGCGATGACCGGTATCGTGATCAAGGTCAGGACCGCGAACATCGATCCGGGGCGGGCCATGAACTGGCCGCTGTAGATCAACGGTACCAGAGTCAGCGGCTTGAGCGCCGCGTCGTCGATCGTCACCAGCGCAAGGATGAACTCGTTGAACGACGTCATGAACTGGAAGATGACGACCACCGACAAGGCCGGCCACGATAGCGGCATGACAATCTGCCAGTAGATCCGGAACCGGGAAGCCCCGTCGACGAGCGCGGCTTCCTCAAGCTCCTTGGGCAGCGCCTCGAAAAAACTCCTGAGGATGATGATGGCAAAGGGGGTACCGAGCGCGACATAAGGGAGGATCAGACCCAGGTAGCTGTCGAGCAAGCCGAGGCCTTTGTTGATCTGGAACATCGGAACGATAAGCGCCGGGACAGGCAACATCAGCGTTGTGATCAGCAGATAGAACCAGATCTCCTTGCCGGCAAAGCGAAGCCGGGCAAACGCATAGGCCGCCAGGGATCCCACCAGCACCACGAATGCGACCGACGACACGGTGATCACGAGGCTGTTGACGAAGTGCCGGAAGATCGGAGCATCGCCGAAGACGGTGATGAAGTTGTGCAGACTGAGGCCTTCGATCAGTAGACCGCCGAACTTCGGCGCGCGCTGGTCGGCCGGCATGAAGGCGACCGTCAGCATAATCAAGATCGGAACGATCCATACCAGCGATAGGACCGAAACGAAGACCAGTCCGGCACGTCGTCCTTGTGTTCCGAGAACCATCACCGGACCTCACTTCGCCAATGCAAAGCGTGCGCCGAGGACGCGCACCTGGAACAGGCTGAGCGCCAGCGCCAGGACCAGCAGCACAACGGAGAGTGCCGAGGCATACCCCATGCTTTGCAGCCGGAACGCCTGCTGGAAGATGTAGTTGGGCAGCATCTCGGTGGCGTGGTTCGGCCCGCCACCGGTCAGCATGTAGATCAACGGGAATGTCTGCAGCGTACCGATGATCCCGAGCAGAATCAGGGTCAGATGGATGTGCTTCAGCATCGGCCAGATGATCCGGACGATCAGTTGCCAGGTATTCGCTCCTTCCACCCGTGCCGACTCGATCACTTCCTTGGGTATTTCCTGCAGGCCGGCGAGGTAGAGCAGCATCGAGAAACCCGTCCATTGCCAGACATTGACCACGATCACCGCGAAGATCGCGATCTTCGTATCCGCCAGGAATGGCGTCATCAGAAAGGAGGCTCCGGTCTCGATGCCGATATCGGAAAGGAGTCCCCCGAAAGGATTGTAGATGCGTTGCCAGACGATCCCGACGACGACGGGTGAGATGATCGCCGGGACGTAGAACACCGCGCGGAAGAAGGTTTGCCCCGGCACCCCCGATGTCAGCACCACGGCGATGACAAAGCCGAGCAGCATCTGCGGGAAAATCGTCAGAAATGCCCAGTAGAGCGAATTGCGCATCGACAACGCAAATGCGTGGTCGCTGGTGAACATCCGGATGTAGTTGTCGACGGCAACAAAGACGCCCTCGTTGATGCCGTCCCACTGATAGAAACTGGCGTAGAAGATATAGAACGCCGCATAGAGCACGAAGACCGAAAACAGGATCAGCGCCGGCGATACGAACAGGAAACCCTGCTGTCGGTCCATCAATTGTGCAAACAGACCCTTACCCTGAACGGCGGCCGGATTCGCCGTGCCGGTCGGCGACGGACGGGAACCATCCACCGCCGGCCGGATAGTGTTCACGGCGACACCCGCCGTTGCGCTCCGCCTACTGTTCGGCTGCCGCCTGGACCATGGCCATTCCGTCTTCGGGAGTCACATCACCCGCGGCCACGGCGGCCAGCGCGTCCTCGAGCGCCTGCTTGACCGCCGGCGACTTGAGCTGGCGGGGATATTTGACCGTCGGCAGCCATTCCTCGGTGAAGACGCGCCAGACTTCCTTCTGATTGTCGGAGGCGTAGCTTTGCGGCGCGAGACCAACGAAGGCCGGGAGATCGTTGAACGTGTTGATCAGCGCCTGCGCTCCTGCGCCGCCGATCCAGTCGGTCATCACCGTACAGGCAGCATCGGGATCCTTGGCGTCCTTGGTCATACCGATCATCACGTCAATGCCGCCGAGCAGGTCTTCCGGCCCGCCAGTGCCTGTCACGTCGGGGAACCTCATTGGCGCGAAGCCCGACAGCCCCTGGGAAAGCGGTGGCGCATCCTGGCGAGCGGCCTGCTGTTGCCACCATGCGCCCATCGGGAACATCGCCGCGCGACCGCCCTCGATCAGCTCCATCGACGCGGGATAGGCGGAGAGCCCAAGCGCTCCCGGCTGTATGATGCCGTCGTCGAACAGCCGCTTCCACCACGTCATCGCCTCGACAAATGCTGCGTCGGTGAACTTCGCGTCGCCGTCTTCGGCCTTGTAGATCTCTCCCGGTGCGACGTTGTGGATCAGCTGCATGAAGATGTCGCGCCGCAGCCAGCCATCACCGGCGCCAACCAGCATTGGTGCCACGCCAGAACCCTGCAGTTTCTCCGCGGCAGCCTTGAGTTCGTCATAGTTGGTCGGCGGTTCGATGCCAGCCTCTTCCAAAACCGGGATCGTGTACCAAAGATTGATAGTCTGGGTGAGAACAGGCAGTCCGTAGAAATTCTCGTCCCCGTCCGGATTACCCAACCGCGCCTGGTCGATACCGACCGGGAAGAACTTGTCCTTCCAGTCCGGCCCCCAGGTCTTCTCGGCGCAATCCTGAACGGGCATCAGAAACTCCCGATATTGCTGGGTCAGCGCTCCCGGCTCAAGGCCGATGATGTCGGGCATGTCACCGCTGGCCGTGCGCGTCTGCAGATCGACGATGTAGTCCGGGTAGTTGAAGATGCGGGCGTCGATCTTGATGTCGGGGTGCTTCGCCTCGGTCGCCGCGATCATCTGGTCCGTCGTCTCCAGGATCGGGCTCCACGATCGGTAGGTCACTGTCG
The DNA here is from genome assembly GCA_024222895.1 of Hyphomicrobiales bacterium. Classification (GTDB taxonomy): domain Bacteria; phylum Pseudomonadota; class Alphaproteobacteria; order Rhizobiales; family Kaistiaceae; genus Bauldia. Next base: position 5,359 of record JAAEOR010000693.1, read on the forward strand.
ACTCGGCCGCCGCCGGCCCGGCGGCGACAATGGCCAGCGGCGAGGCGAACGCAAGCGCCCGCATGGTCCGACGCCAGTATCTGCTTTTCTCAGTCATGGGTTCCTCCATTTATGGACCGCTCCCTGACGGCCCCTCGGTGTCCCGGCCCTAATCGAAGCTCGGGGAAGGCAGGTCGGCGATCTCGGCCGGACCCAACGGCTTGACGCCACCAAGCGTCTCGGCCGCCCAGCAGGTTCTTGCGTAGGCCTCGACAACCTCAAGCCGGTTGTAGGCCTCACGCACGGTCCCGCCGCAGGCAATGGATCCGTGATTTTGAAGCAGGAAGGCATTGTGTGCCCGGCAATATGGCGCGATCGCTGTGGCGAGTTTCGGTGACGACGGCCGACCATAGGGAACCAGCGCGACTTCACCGATGGTGGCGATCAGTTCCGGCAGGATGTCGACCGGCAGCGGCCGGCCGGCCGCTGCGAATGCCGTGGAAAATATCGGATGGCCGTGGGCGACGCCGCCCACACCCGGGCGCTGACGATAAAACTCCAGATGCATGAACCGTTCGGATGTCGGGGTGCGGTCTCCCTCGACGACGTTCGCATCAAGATCGAGACGAACGAGAATGTCGGCGGTCACGTCGCCCTTGTTGATGTTGGCCGGCGTCATCCAGACGCCGCCGTCGCGGGCGCGAGCGCTGACATTGCCTTCCGTCCCGGCTATCAAGCTCTTCTCTGCCATCAGCCGGCAGCAATGGACAATTTCATTCTTGATTGGATCGACTACCGACACGGAATTGCACCCTACCTTTCACATTGCCGCGGCGCGGGCTGTCAAAGCCGCTTCTTGGCAAGTTCCTCTTCAAGCTTCTTTTCTTCTCGACTGATCGTCGCCCTGTCGGAATGATCGAGCGCGATGCCGACGCACAGCATCTCGACGATCGCCAACTGCGAGATGCGGGTGGCAATCGTTTCGCGGGCGATCGGCGAACGCCGGATCGACGACGTCAGGACGATGTCGGCAACCCCGGTCGCAGGCGAGTTCGGGTCGCTGGTGACGACGACGCGCGGGAACCCGCCCGTCCCGGCGGACTCGAAGGCCTCAATGAGATCGCGTGTCCGGCCTGAACAGGTGATTCCGAAGAACAGGGCACCCGGTCGAACATTGGCCATGACCGCCGCAAGGATATGAGGATCCGAGTGAACGCTGACCGTGAGCCCGAGGCAAAGAAAACGCTGATAGGCATCGAATGCCACCGGCGCGGATGACCCGAAAGCGACAAGGTGAATGTGGTTCGCTTGGACGATTGCCTCCGTCGCAGCAGCCAGATGGCTAGGCGATACGAGGCCCATGGTCTTGATCAGTGCCTCCGAGTTCACCTCGATGACGCGCCGCACGATGCCGGCAAAAGGCGACCCCTCGTCCTCCCCGTCGGATGTTGCCGCTTGAGCAAGACGGGTTCCGAGCGCGACACCACGTCCCTCGGCCAGTGCCAACCGCAGATCACGATAACCGCTGAGACCAACCAGCTTGCAGAACCGGAAAACCGTCGTCTCGCTGACACCAACCTCGCTGGCAAGTGCGGAGATCGACATGTCGGAGACTCTGGACTGGTGATCGATGACCCATTCCGCCAGGCGCCGCATGGTTGCATCCGGCGACCGGGCCGCTGCAACCAGCCTCTGAAACAGGTCGATGACCGCCGACGGTTCCAGCACCGCTTGGTCAACGAGCTTCAAACCGGACTGTTCTTTTATCATCTTGACATAAAAGTTTCTTTTTTCTTTCAGAAATCAAGAAAACATATGTCTGCGTTTCGGTCAAGCTCGGGTGTGGTCCATGGCGCGCCACTCACCGCGATGGCGTCGGCCAATGGGCGTGCAGGTCGTCGACTCGATAAGGGTGCGCGTGGCGCATTGTCGCTCCGGCGAGATGAGGATGCTCGGGCGGCAGGTCCTGGTGATCGTGGACCAGGATTTCCGGGTCATGCACCGGCCATTGGCGCGCCGCGATAAAGGCGCCGGCGCCGGCAAGAGCGCCGAGGCAGATCAGGGTCACCGTCATCCCGGCGGCCTCGCCGAGCCACCCCGCCAGCGGATAGGTCACCAGCCAGCAAAGATGCGACGAGGCGAACTGGGCCGCATAAACCGCTGGTCGATCATTCGCATGGGCGGAGCGGCGCAGCAGCCGGCCGACCGGGACCTGGGTCGTCGCGTAACCGAAACCGAGCAGCGCCCAGACCACCAGCAATGCCACCCAAAGCTCCGGCGGCGTCGCGGTCTCGACAACGACGGCGAAGCCGAACAACAGCACTGCCATAATCGCGGCCGCCGGGATCATCACCATGCGGTCGTTTGCCCGTTCAAGCAATCGAGGCAACGCCAGCGCAGCAAGCATCGATCCGGCGCCGAACGCGGCAAGAGCGACTGCCATATCGGTATCGGTCAGGCCAAGGCGGCCCTTCACCAGGACAACGGTGTTGACCAGAACCATTGCACCGGCGGCTGCGACCGAAAGGTTGAGCGCAAGCAGTCCACGCAGCCGCGGTGTTGCAAGGTAAATGCGGATGCCACGGCTCATCCTGTCGGACACGGGTTCTGCCGACCCGTCCGCCGCTGGTTTCGGCAAGTTCACGGAAAGCACCAGGGCTGCCGACACCAGGAACCCGATGACCGTGCCGCCGAACAGCCAATGGAAACCGACGAGACCGATGAGAGCCGCGGCCAGAAGCGGGCTCAGCAGGTTTTCGAGATCGTAGGCCAATCGCGACAATGACAGCGCGCGCGTGTAGTCACCCTCGTCAGTCAGGATGTCGGGAATGGTGGCCTGGAAGGTCGGCGTGAAGCCCGCCGAAGCGGCCTGGAGCAGCGCGACCAGCAGGTAGATTTGCCAGACCGAGTCGACGAAAGGCAAAGCAAGAGCCACCGACGCCCGGACGATGTCGAGCACGACGAGAAACATGCGTCGGTTCAGTCTCACCGCAAGTCCGCCGACAACCGGCGCGACCGCCACATAGGCGACCATCTTGATCGCCAGCGCCGTCCCGAGGACCGCGCCGGCATTCTCGCCGGCAAGCTCGTAGGCGAGCAGCGCGAGGGCGACGGTCATCAATCCGGTGCCGGTCAGCGCAATCACCTGGGCGGCAAACAGATGCCTGTAGGTGCGGTTCCGCAGGATTGCCAGCATTGACCGAGTGTAGACCAGGATCGGCGTATCCTGAATTGGGGCGCGACCGGAGACGCTCACTTCTTGTTGAGCTTGAGGCTGCAACGCGACGTTCGGATGCCGCAGATATCTATTAATTCATTATACTTGATTTATTTTGCACGCGTATGATATTTCTGTTGCGACGCCTCGTAATCGGACAATGAATTGTGCGGAAAACTGCGTCCAAGATCCCGGCGATGCCGCTGAGAGCACGCCACCAGGGTCCCGTACCATCCAGGAGCAGCTTGAACTGACCCGACACACCGGCGGCATATCAGGCCCGAGGACCCGCGCGCGCAGATGCGCCGCTTGCCTGATCGGTCCGACGAGCGCGCGGGCGCCCTGATGCAGAACGAGGTGTTCCTGGACGAACACGCGCTGGGTGCCTTTCTGGCATCACAAATCCTCGCGGACATCCGGGACGCCAACCGACAGTTTCTGCTGGGTTGTCCTGGCGGCCGCAGCCCAATCCCGGTCTACCAGGCCATGTCGGGAATGTTGCGTCATCAGTCACTCGACCTGTCCCGGCTGATCATCGTGATGATGGACGACTATGTGCAGCAGACCCGAGACGGCTTCGAACACGTCGACGCCGACAGCCATTTCAGTTGCCGGCGCTTCGCCCATCAGGACATTGTTGCCCCTCTGAACGACGGCTTGCCGTCTCAGATGTGGATCAAGCCGGAGAACGTCTGGTTCCCCGACCCTGGGGCGCCAAAGGCTTACGATACGCGACTGGCTGATGGCGGCGGTATCGACTTCTTCATCCTCGCCTCCGGCGCCGGCGACGGGCACATTGCCTTCAACCCGCCCGGCAGCCGACGCGACTCCCGATCCCGAGTCGTCGAGCTGGCGGAGCAGACCCGGATGGACAACATGGCCACGTTCCCCCGGTTCGAAAGCATTGACCAGGTGCCACGCCATGGTGTCACCGTCGGCATCGACACGATCGCGAGTCTGTCCCGACGCGCGGCCCTGGTGGTTTGGGGTGAAGGCAAGCAGACGGCCTTTCGCCGGATATCCGCAGCCCACACCTACGACCCGGATTGGCCTGCATCGATCCTCAGCGAGTGCAATCGACCGATGCTTCTGGCGGATCAAGCCGCGGCCGGACGAGCACAATGAGTCCGCGTGTCGCGATTGGTGTCGATGTTGGAGGCAGCAAGATCGCTGGCGCGCTGGTTGATCTCGATAGCGGGCGGATTCTGACGAGCCGTCAGATTGCCACCGGTGCAAGTGACGGCGGCGCCGAAGTGTTCCAAAGGCTGAGCATCATCATCGACGAGATCTTTCAGGACGCTGATGAGAAATCCTGGCCAGTGATCGGCACCGGCATCGGCGTCCCGGAACTCGTCAACCTGAACGGCGCGGTCAAAAGCACATGGAACTTTGACCTCGGGGATATCGACCTGCAGCACGACTTGGACATCTGCAAGACGCGGGCGGTTGAGGTCCGGGTGGAGAGCGACGTCCGAGCCGCCGCGCTGGCGGAACTTCAGTTCGGACTGGGCCAGGACTATGAGAGCTTCGTCTATGTCAGCATCGGCACCGGGCTGTCCTTTGCCTTCGCCTCCAATGGCCGGCTGCACCGCGGCGCCAACGGTTACGCGATCCACTTCGCCTCCAGCCCGCTCGAAACAGTGTGTGCGGGCTGCGGCCAGCAGCATCCGTTCGTACTCGAGGACATGGCCGGTGGCGCCGGCCTGACGCGCACCGTCCATCGGCTCTCGGGCGCAGAGGCATCGGTCGGCGACATCCTCAACGGAGCGGCCGGCGTCTGCGGTGACAAGGTCCGCGACCAGGCGGCCCGGGCGCTGGCGAGCTATATCGGTCAGCTGGTCAACATCTTCGATCCCCATTCCGTCATTCTCGGCGGCGGGCTGGGCACCGCGCCAGCCTACTCCGACCGAATCGTCGAACGGGTCCCGGACTATATCTGGGCACCGGATTGCCGATCCTTGCCGCTGCTGCGTAGCAAATTCGGCGCTGACACCGGTGCGATCGGCGCCGCTGCACTTTGGGCGTGACCGGAGAAAACGAAAACACGACCAACCGAGAAATGGCTGTGACCGGCCAGACGCTGAGCATGTCGGCCCCATGGGTATTTGGCATGCGGCCGAGCGGCCCGGTCGGGCTAGAGCGCGTAGACGTTCCTGACCGGACCGGTGACGATCCACTCGTTCACGGGTTCTGCGTCGAGCGTGACGATGAGGGGCAACGCCGCCGCACCGAGGGCGATGCTGTCCCGGTTGATGACACACGCCTGGACGCGGGGATGGACGCGGGTACTGCGCGCCGAAATCGTGTGGATCATTGGATCGAGCTTCGCCACCATCTCCTCGATGATCGGCAGCTGCAGATGGCTGGCGATCAGGATGGATTGTGGGTCGACCATGTTTTCGACCACCGAGAGGGTCCAGCGGAGCAACGGCACAACAGCGTCCACCCAGTCGCCCGCCCGTGCGGCGTCATCACCCGAGAACATGGTCCCCGGATCGACCGGATCGAAGTCGGTCACGGGTCTGTCGACAAAGTCCATCAGGCCGCCGACTGACAAGACGCTCTCGACGATACGATCAGAATCGCGCGGTGATTGAACCAACCTGCCGATTTCGCCGGCATTGCCCCACGCACCCCGGTAGATCGACTTGTCGCGATAGAAGCCGCAGCCGGCGCCGTAGCCAATGAAGATGTAGCAGAAATTGTCGATTTCCTTCGCCTGGGAGAAGATTGCCGCCCCGACCGCACCGGCATTGGCGTCGTTCTCCATGACGATGGGGCAGCCGAACGCGTCCGATAGACGCCGGTCGATACCGAAGGCGCTCAACTCCAGCCAGCGATGGTCAGACAGGAGATCGGGTTCGATCAGGTTTTCGTCCAGCAATTGCGGCGCGGCGAGGCCAAGGCCCCACAAACGGCGGGCCGGGATGCCGCTCATTCTCAACAGGCGCTCCACCAGGCTGTGAATCTGCTCCAGCACTTCAGCCGGTCGCCCGGCAACCAGCGGTTCCGTCTGCGCGGCCCCGACTTCGTATGAAAAATCAAGTAGTCTGCCGGAGAGAAAACAGTCGTCCAGATGCAGCCCGATGCCGTAGCCGGCCTCAGGGTGAACGCGATAGTTTTTCCTGGGCTGACCCCGCTGACCGAGCGTCTTATCGGTGGCAAGGATCAGCCGGTTTGCCTCGAGTTCCTCGAATATGTTCGACACCGTCTGCGGACTCAGCGCGGTGAAGCGGGTAGCGTCCGCCCGGCTTGCTGCCCTACCGCTGCGGATCAGGTCCAGCACGTATTTGCGATTGAGCCGCTTGGTGTAGGTATTGCTCTTGCCAAGCTTGTAGGCGCTCACGTAATCCAATTTAATTCAACTTTGTTGCGTTAATTGCATTATTTGCGACTCGGATAAGCACAGGTTTACCGGATATAGCAAAGCCGGATGGCGCCCCTATGCTGGCGCGACCGGCACCTTGTTCCAGTTTCGCGCATTCCTTTCTGCCCGTGCGAGCAGCTCGAACAACAGGTCGGCTTCTTCCTCCGACAACCCGGCAAGCAGCACGGCATTAATGTCCTCAAAGAAAGTCGCGAGGTGGCGGAGGGCCTCGCCCGCCTCAGCCGTATAGATCCTGACGATGCGCCGGTCAGCTTTGTCCGGCTTGCGCAACAAGAAACCCTTTTCGATCATCCGGTCAACGATGCGGGAGGTCGCCGGCGCGTTGTTGCCCGTATAGACGGCAAGATCGCCGATCGTCATTCCGCTTTGCTGCCAAAGCGCCGACAAGATGACCCATTGGGGCAGCGACAGATCATACGGTTCCAGCACCGCCTGACAGACGGCGTTGCACGCACCCGTGGTGAAATTCAGTTGCCGGCCCAACGATCGGGGCAGGGTCATTTTTTTGATTGCCATGTAATTATTTTCCCTGTAATAGATTTGCTTGTAAAATAAATATATCGGATTGAAGAGGGAGATGCAAAATGAAGAGCCGGACGGCAATGGGCCTTGCCCTTCTGTTGGGTACAGCATCGCTCGCGTCTGCGCAGTCAGACAAACCCGAGGGTCGGCTCACCGCCGAGCTGACGTTTGCCTCCATTGACGCGACGGACAAGGGCTATGTGCACCTGGGGGATATGGAGCAGTTCCGGGCGAGCGTGTTCGCCGGAATGGATTACGATGAAGACCGAAAGCTCAGTTTCGGTGAATTTGCGGCCTGGGACCCGGGTTTCTCCACCATTGCCGAGGCGGAGGGCAAATCAGACACGCTCACGACAGCCAAGAAGATCGTCTTCGCCTTTTGGGATCGCAACGGCAGCGGGACGATTTCCGAGCCCGAAATGCGATTTGCCGTGAACGCTGATTTCCGGCGCGCCGACCTCGACGACAGCGCGACCTTGACCGAGGACGAATTCATCAAGGGTTTCGCAATCATCGTGGCCGTGCGGGCAGCGCTCCGCCCTGATCTCTGATGACTCTTCAAAACGTCGAACCGGAGGTTCATGGATATGGACAATAACAGCACCAACGCATCTTACAGCCGCACCGCCGTCACTCTTCATTGGCTCGGTGCGATTCTCATCCTGATTCTTCTGGGCACCGGCTTCAGGTCGGACATGACGCTGAATCCGGAAGCCAAGGCAACGTTTCTGCGCATCCATCTGCCCGTGGCAGTCGCCGTGCTCGTTCTGACGCTCTGGCGCCTTGGCCGCTGGTGGCGCTTCGATCAAAAGCCCGCCCCCCTCGGCAACGCGCCCGCCTGGCAAGAGGCGGTCGCAATATGGACCCATCGTCTCCTCTATGTCTTGCTGCTGGTCATGCTCGGGAGCGGTATCGCTCTGTCCGTCATGTCCGGTGCCCCGGACGCGATCTTCGGGACCGCGCCGATGCCGGATTTTCTTGAGTATGCACCGCGGGCCGTACACGGGTTTGCCGCCACGCTGCTGGTCGCCCTGATTGCCTTGCATGCCGGTGCAGCGCTTTTCCATCACTTCGTCAAACGGGACGCGACGCTGAGGAGGATGTGGTTCGGCAAACGCGCCAGCGTTCCCTGAGCAGGATTATTTTTTCCAGCGCCCTCCTCGCGGGCTTTTTGGATTGGACATTTGAGCGCCGCCGGCCTGGCCGTCAGATGGGGCTTGAGAGTCATTTTCGCTCAACTGGCGACCTCAAAGACCTGACGGCCCTTCACGGCATGGTTCGCCGGAACCTCTCGTGACAACCCGAACACGTCCGGGCGATTTCGGTGAAGATTCCCTTTTGGGTCGTCTGGTCCGCGTCCGGGAGCGCAGTCGCCAGAGCCCGGAGATCGAGGGCCAACGCGGAGAATTCCTGCCAGTCGGACCAGATCGCCGGGGAAGCCTCGGATGGTCCCTTGATGCTGTCCTCGGGAAACAACGAAAGCAGCGCCCCGCCTGCATGCCGTTGGATGACGCCTGCAGCCTCCTCGATCACGACCGGGTCGTTCGAATTCGAGCCGAAAAGCTTCGCCAGGACTTTCGCCGACCGAGCCATTTCCGTCATCGCGTCCATCCGCTCGCGCACGATTCCGGTTGCACCGCCGTGGGCGAGTGCGACGGCAACCGCGGCGCTCATCGAAGCTGCAAGCGTTATCCCGAATAGAACCGACCTGACGCGCATCGATCATCCCTGGTTGGTGCGAGCG
>JAAEOR010000694.1 GCA_024222895.1 Hyphomicrobiales bacterium
CCAGTTATGGCCCCTTTTCGTGGGCATCCGCCTTCGGCCGAGGCAGCTTCATGCGGAGGCAGCTTCCTTCAGCACCGCTTCGGTGATCTTGCTGTCCTCCTCGAGAGAACGGACGGAAGCGATCCCCTTATCCTTAAGCGTCGCGTGGTAGGCGGCGACGGCTTCAAGCGGCGTCATCTCGCCATCGGCCACCAGCCGCATGTGGTGAACGATATCGACCTGGCTTTCGGCCAAGTTGATCTTGCGACCGAACAGGGCAACCCGCGCGCCATATTTCTCGGTCTGATAAAGGAGTTCAAACGTGTCGCGATGGGTTCCGGCTCCGCCGCCGAGCACGCCGACGACCAGTTGCGGATCGAAGGCGACGAGCTCTTCCAGTGCCTTGGGGCCATTGAAGGGATATTTGAGGAACTGTGGGCGCTTGTTCTTCAGGACGCCGGAAAGACAGCGGGCCAGATTGTCGTTGACGAACGCGCCGATCGACTCGGCCGGAACGCCGGAGTCGATGTTGGGGTTGAACACTTCGAGGAAATACTTGATGCCGTTGGCGTTGGCATCCTGCCGGAAGGCGTGAAAAGCCTCCAGCGAGCGCAGGTCGGCTTCGATGTCGTTGACGAAAGTGATCGAGTAGAGGCCGAGGTCGGACAGGCCCGCCTCGGCGATGTCCTTCAGCTCCGGGGTGCGGAACGGGCGTGACGGGCCGAGCTTGCCATATCCGTCCGGCCTGGCACCCCAGATGTCGCTGGAGTCGTTGGCGCGGAATACGGGTTTGACGGCGCTGCCGTCGAATGCCCCCGCTTCGGTGAGCAGCTCCAGATTGGAGGCCGACACCAGCATGATGTCCAACACGTCCTGGCGGATGATCTGGGTGACAACCTCCAGAAACTCGGCGCGCGTGCGGTGGCGAACAAATTCGCCGTTCCCGTCGCGGATCGGACCGGTGCCCGGGATCGGATTCGACATATCGCCGTCCTTCGCATCGGCGATAATGAAGTCGCCTTTCGCGTAGTTGCCGGCGCGAATCTTGGCGAGCTTGGTGTCAAGGCGGTACATGCGTGCTCCTCGTGGAAGGTATTGGTTTGCAGAACGCCCGGATACGGGCTGAGATGGTGGTGGGCGCGGTCATTACAGCGCCACCGATGCCGACTGGCGGCTGCTGCGCGTACGTGCCGGATCTGTCGATCCGCCAAGCACGAGAAGCGTGCCGGCCAGGAATGTGTCTCCCAGCCCGATCGTCGCGGCCGGCTTCTCCAGGTAAGGGGCCGGACAGCATACGATCGACCAGCCGTCACGCTTCCGGGAGGAGGGCAGCGGCGGCTTTCGGAATCGTACGCCGTCCGGCAGTCGGTTCGGAACGGAAAAATACCCCGCGGCAGCGCGAGCCGAGGCGAGCAGGCAACCCAACTCGAGCGCCTCGAGTTCACGCTCGGCTTCGCCGCGGGTGACCGCTAGAGCCCATTCGTCGGCGTGCACGCAGATCCTGTCCAGACCGAACGCCTCGGCAAGGCGGCGTGCGGCCGCGTCTGGCCGTTCGCCCTCGCCGGCCAGACCGGCCAGCTCGGAGAGGCTCAGGCCGAACGAAGTCACGCCGGGCATGATCCGTTCAATCGTCATCTCGAG
>JAAEOR010000695.1 GCA_024222895.1 Hyphomicrobiales bacterium
ATGGCCTCGAGGACGTGTTCTGGGTCCAAGACGACGACAACGACGACAAGTGGCATCCTCGCACCACCCCCACCACACCCATCGACCAGCTCATCGCCGACCGCCACAACCCCACCATCACCACCGCACTCCAACAGGCCAGCACATGAGCCACCTTCTCCACGATTACGTCGCCCAACAGCTCGAAGGCCACATTCGCGATCGGGGCATCGTCGTGTGGTTCGACCCCCGAGGCGAGTTCGAGACGTTCGTAGCGGAGCTCACCCCCAGCGATTCCGGCGCGGCGGCTGCGGCAGCGCTGGGCGAGCTCAGTATCGAGGTGGCCCGATTCGACGGGTCGATGTATGCGCTTCGGTCACTCGTCGAGCCCCGTGTCGGGGGAGATGCCCCCGAGCCGACCCTCGTGTACCTCGCCGGCGTGGAGCGCCGGGACGATTCGCCACTCATGGAGCTCGAGACGGCGGGCGTTCGTTGGGAGCCCCAGCTTCGACGGCTTGCCCGCAACGCTCTGCGGCAACGATTCACCGATGGCGTGATCGACGAGCTCCTCTCTCGTGACAATCTCACCTATCAGGACATCGCGGATGCAGCAGGGGTTGGCGGGCCCGAGACACCCTCCGTACTGAAGACGATCCTCACGAGTGCCAGCAGCGAGGGGCAGATCGCACAATGGCTCGCCGCTGCTGAGACCGACGCGGCGATTCTCGACAAGGGGGCTGATGAGGAGCTTCGCAAGCTTCTCGTTGCCCGACTCGGACTCGACGTGGGCGATGCGGATCTGTCGAAGCTGCGTTCGATAGCGGCGCGGTTCGTACTTGGCGCGGAGTTCCGTTCCGATCTGACTGCGGAGGCCGGCGCAGAGCTGGCCGAACTGCCAGTGGTCACCTCCGACGTCGAGCAGCGAGTTCGTGCCATCACGGCACTCCTACGACGAGACCATGCCGACGCGTACCCAGAGATCGCTGACCGGACACAAGTTGAACTCAGCCTGTCGTCCGACTCCATCGACGCGACGGCGCTTGGTTCGATCGACACGTTCAGCTTCGAAGAGCGGTCCTTGCTGGATCGGTGTGCTCAGCTGATTCGTGAAGGGGAGTACAACCAAGTTCTCGACATCGTGGCCGAGCGAAGAACCAGTTTCTGGCTCGCACACGAGGTTGAGCGCCAGGCGCAGTGGGAGGCGATCCGGCTCGCAGCTGAGCTGGGACGAGCCGCGGCCGAAGTCGAAACCCGCACCGAGTCGGCAACGCCCAGCGCCGCCGACTGGATCAATCGGTACGCCAGTGAGTGGCACCGACTCGATCGCGCACAGCGAAAGCTCGAAGCCTGGCTCCCGAAGCTCGACGATGACCCCGATGAGCTAGCCCTCACCTCAGTGCGGCACCGATACGAATCGGTGCTCGACAAGCTCTCGACCGGATTCACAACAGCGCTCGCCGCAAGTAGCTGGTCTGTCGAGGGCGTCGTCGCCCAGACGTCGGTCTTCGATGATCTGGTTCGACCAGACAAGGGTCGGGTGGCCTACTTCCTCGTCGACGCGATGCGCTACGAAATGGGAGCCGAGCTCGCCGAGCGGCTGGACGACTTCGGTGAGACCGTCATCACCCCCGCCGTAGGTGTCCTCCCCAGCATCACCACGACGGGAATGGCCGCGCTCATGCCTGGGGCACGAACCAACTACGTCATTGCCGATCACAGCGGAGGCCTGACGCCCGAAGTCGACGGAGCACCACTGCGCGACCTCAAGGCCCGGAAGAAGCATCTTGCCGCTCGCGTGCCCTCCTCGGTGGACCTGACCCTCGAGGATGTGCTCCAGCTCTCGAAGGCCAAGCTGACGAAGAAGGTCGGAGCACACGACCTCATCGTCGTCAGGTCCCAAGAGATCGACCTGTTCGGTGAGGGGGGTTCATCTCTTGCCCGCTCTGTGATGGACACCGTGATCGACAACCTCGCTCGTGCAGTCCGAAAACTCGCAGGCCTCGGAGTGTCCAGAGCCGTCGTCGCGTCTGATCACGGTCACCTCTTCGCAGCGGAGGACCGAGACGACTCCATGAAGATCGAAGCGCCAGGCGGAGACCAGGTCGAACTCCATCGACGATGCTGGGTCGGACGAGGCGGATCGACGCCTCCCGGGTGCGCCCGCATTTCAGCACGCGAGCTCGGCAGCGACTCCGATCTCGACTTCGTGTTCCCCGCAACTGCCGGCGTCTTCAAGGCGGGCGGCGACCTCAGCTTCCATCACGGCGGCCCGACGCTTCAGGAGATGGTCATTCCCGTCATCACGTTCCGTGCGCACGCGGCAGAACCGATGCCGGCAACGAACGCCGAGATGACCGTCTCGGAGGTGCCCGAGGTGATCACCAACCGCATGTTCAGCGTGAAGTTGGCGTACGCAACGCTGTTAGGCGCGGACCTGCCCGTCATGCCGGTTCTGATGAGCGACGGGCGCCAAGTCGGGGCTGTCGGGATGGCGCTCGACGCCGAGCTCCAGCCATCCGGAGCGGTCGCGCTCGGGGCTGCGAGCGAGGCAACCCTGGGCTTCCGTCTCGATGATGACGGTGTCGAGTCCGTCCAGATCGTAATCCTGGATCCCATGACCGACGCCGTCCTGTACCGATCGCCGACGGACATTTCCGTCGAGCTAGGAGTGGTCTGATGACCGACACCGCCCCAACGCCGGCGAGCGACGCGCTCGACGACAAGGTCACCGACGTCTTCGCCGGCAAGGTCGTCCGCAAAGACCTCGTCCGCAAGGTCAAGGTTGGCGCCAACGTGCCGGTCTTCGTCCTCGAGTTCCTCCTCGGCAAGTACTGCGCGTCGAAGGACCCGGTCGCCATCGAGATGGGCCTCAAGGTCGTCAACGACACACTCGCCGAGAACTACATCCGTCCGGACGAGTCGATGAAGGCCCAGCACCGGGTCGTTGACCAAGGCCGCCACAGCTTCATCGACAAGGTCAAGGTCCGCATCGTCGACTCCGAGCCGTGGGCCGAGGCGACCAACTTCGGCGACAACTTCATCCACATCCCCAGCCAGTACGCCCGCGACTACGAACGGCTGCTCACCGGCGGCGTGTGGGCCCAGCTCGACATGAAGCACGAGTACGATGAGGACTCCAAAGGCAAACGGTCGTTCTGGATCACCAAGCTCGAGCCAATCCAGATCGCGACGTTCGACCTCGAGGACTACCGCGCTGCCCGCGAGTCGTTCACCACCGAAGAGTGGCTTGACTTCATGCTCCGTTCCCTCGGCTACGAGCCCGAGGGGATGGAACGCCGACTCAAGTACCTCTTTCTCACGCGACTGATTCCGCTTGCTGAGCGGAACTTCAACCTGGTGGAGCTCGGCCCGCGCGGCACCGGCAAGAGCTACGTCATCCAAGAGGTCTCGCCGTACGCGTCGCTGCTGACCGGCCCCACGACCGTGGCCAACCTCTTCGGCCACATGCGCTCGGGCGGGCAGAAGGGAATGGTGCAGATCTGGGACGTCGTGGGCTTCGACGAAGTCGCCGACCTGCAGAAGATGCCAAAAGAGGTCATCACCACCATGAAGACCTACTGCGAGTCGGGCACCTACCAGCGGGGCACCGAGGCCGCCTCGGGCGACGCCAGCATCGCCATGTTCGGCAACACCAACCAGCCTGTCGAGGTCCTCGTGCAGTCTGGTCACCTCTTCGAGCCGATGCCCGACATCATCCGCGACGACATGGCCTTCATCGACCGCCTGCACTTCTACCTCCCGGGCTGGGAAGTCCCGAAGATGCAGACGGCGATGTTCACCGACCACTACGGATTCGTTGTCGACTATCTCGCAGAAGCTCTCAGGGAGCTTCGCAAGCACAACTACACCGAGATCATCGACCGGCATTTTTCGCTGGGCAGCCACCTGAATGCTCGGGACCGCAAGGCTGTCCGCCGCACTGTCTCGGGTCTGGTGAAGATCGTGCATCCCAATGGCGAGCCGTCCGAGGAGGATCTCGGCGAGATCCTCGAGTTCGCCATCGAGGGACGACGGCGGGTCAAGGAACAGCTGAAGAAGATGGGCTCGTTCGAGTACTACGAGACGTCGTTCAGCTACCTGGTCGAGTCCACCGGCGAGGAGCGGTTCGTCGGGGTCCCCGAACAGGGCGGCCGCGACCTCATCGCGCTCGACCCGCTGGCCCCAGGTTCCGCCTACAGCGCAGGCGTCACCTCCGATGGCACCGTCGGGCTGTTCCGCATCGAGGTCTCAGTCTCGCCTGGCACGGGGAAGCTCAAGGCAGCGGGCGGAATCGCAGGCCTCGTCAAGGAATCCACGCAGCGTGCTTTCGCCTACATGCAGGCCCACAAGGGTGAGCTCGGCATCGCGCGCGACATGGACACCTCCGACCTGCACGTCGAAGTCATCGACCTCCTGGCCAACCGCATCGAGACTGAAGTCGGGATCGGCTTCTTTGCCGCCGCGATGTCCGCGCTTCGCTCCGCACCACTCTCGCCGGCGCTCGTCGTGCTCGGCGACATGAGCGTCCAAGGCAACATCAAGCCACTCCGCTCGCTGGTGGAGGCGCTCCAGGTCGCCAAGGACAACGGGGCGAAACGCGCGCTGATCCCTATCGAGAACAAGCGCAACTTCCTCGATGTCGATGCCGACATCATGGAGCACGTCGACCCGATCTTCTACGGGGACCCGAAGACCGCAGCGATGAAGGCCATGGGGACGGCGTGATCGTGGTCCGGCGCGGGTGGCCAGGGCTGCACCAACCACGAGGGGCCCTGGCCAGACGACGTGGGACCGGCGGGGGGGCTGGTTTGCCGTTGGCGGCTGCGTTTCTCGCGACCCCTACCGTGAGAAGGCAGCCCGTGCCATGACGGGCGAAGGAAGCCCAGCTGCTGGAGCGACCGACATGCTCGTCGGGCAGCTCAGCGGCGCGTTCTTCGTGCCCGGCTATCAACGCGGATATCGGTGGGGGCAGCACGAGGTTGAGGCCCTCCTCGATGACGTCCTAATGAGCGATGGCGAGTACTACCTGCAGCCAATCGTCGTGAAGCAGTTGGACGGCGGGCGGTGGGAGCTCATCGACGGCCAGCAACGGCTGACCACGCTGTACCTCATCTTGAGATACATCCAGGGCCACCTTCCGATGGCGCAGGTTGACTACTCGATCGAGTACGAGACGCGTCCGATGAGCGCCGACTACCTCGACGCCCTGGACCCAGAGCGCAGCCAAGACAACATCGACTTCTTCCACCTCTTCCAGGCAGCGGAGGTCATCCGCGACTGGTTCGAAGGCGCGGACGACCCGACGCTCCGGGCGGTGAACGTCTATCAGGCCCTTGCCTCACGCGTTCACCTGATCTGGTACGAGGCTCCCGCCGACCTAGACGAGCGCACGCTCTTCGCTCGCCTCAACATCGGTCGAATCCCGCTGACGGACGGGGAGCTGGTGAAGGCGGTGCTGTTATCGCGTGTGCAACGCCCGGAGGAGGTGGCAGCTCAATGGGACATCATCGAACGCGACCTGCGGCACCCCGAGCTGTGGTCGTTTCTCACCGGTCGCCCGGACCCGATCGCAACGCACATCAGCCTGCTACTCGACACCCTCGCCGGTGGACCGATCGGTCCAACCCGTCCGCTCTTCCACACGTTCGAGACGCTACGCAATCGCATCGAGGCGGGGTCACCGGAGACGACCTGGGAGGCAGTCCTCGACCTCCACTCGCTCATATCGGCGTGGTTTGATGACCACGACCTGGTCCACAAGATCGGCTTCCTCGTTTCGGCCGGACTACGCGTGTCCAGCTTGGTCGAACCGGCGCAGACGATGACAGGAACCGAGTTGAACGACTACCTCGATGACGAGATCCGCTCCCGTCTTGATCTCACCGCCGACGACCTAACTGACCTGAGCTATAGAGCAGACAAGGCGCAGATCAGCCGGCTGCTTCTGCTCGTCAATACCGAAACACTTCGCCGCCGGCCGGATGCGGCGGGCCGGTATTCGTTCGCGTCCCACGCTTCCCGCAACTGGTCGCTAGAGCACATCGACGCGCAATCTGCGGAACCGCTCGTCACGGCGGCGCAGTGGACCGAGTGGCTCCATCGTCACGGGGATGCGCTCGAGGCCCTTCCGGAGGTCGACCCTGACGAACGGTCGGCTTTGATCACCGACATCCAAGACGCCCTCGGCGATGGCGCCGGTGAGCTCACCGGCGCCGCGTTTCGCTCACTCGAGGAGCGGGTTCTATCCATGTTCGCATCGGCCGTCGCGGACTCAGAGGACGCAACCCACGCAGTGACGAACCTGGCCCTGCTCGCGTTTGGCGACAACGCAGTGCTGAGCAACGCCAAGTTCGAGGTCAAACGGAGGGAGATTCTCCGACTCGATCGCCAGGGCAGCTTCATTCCACCAGCCACTCGTAACGTGTTCCTGAAGTACTACACGGGCGCAGATGCCCAGCAGGTTCACTTCTGGTCGCCCCAAGACCGGGACGCGTACATGGAGGAGATCCTCGAACTGGTCCAGCCGTATCTGACCGAGGAGCCGGCCGGTGCATAGCTTCGTCACGTCCTTTGCTGGCCTCTTCGATCCGGAGGACGAGGACGTCCCAGCGATCGAGGCGATCGAGATCCCGGCTATCCAGCGTGACTACGCCCAGGGTCGTGAGGACGAGGCTGTCCAGAACATTCGCAGGAACTTCCTCGATGTTCTGTGCGACGCGGTCTCCGGGGGCGACCCGGTGGGGCTGGACTTCATCTATGGCGAGGTCGAGGACGGGCGGCTCTACCCCCTTGATGGCCAACAGCGGCTGACGACGCTGTTCCTGCTCCACTGGTACGTGGCGTCTCGGACGGGGCGTGTCGCCGAGACCCCGGCATGGTCCCAGTTCTCCTACTCCACACGTCCGAGCGCCAGGCTCTTCTGTGAGCGTCTCGCCAAGGTGACGCTTCCGGAGCTCGACAGCTCTCCCGCGGAGTGGATCAAGGACCAGCCGTGGTGTCTCTATGTTTGGCGGCCCGACCCGACGATTCGATCCATGCTCGTCGTGATCGACGCCATCCACGAGCGGTTAGCAGAGGCCGACCTCGACGCTGCGTGGCACCGTCTCGTCGTCGACGACAGCCCGGCGATCTCCTTTGACTTTCTGCCGATCGAGGACATGGGAGCGGCGGACGAGCTCTACATCAAGATGAACTCACGCGGAAAGCCACTGACCGACTTCGAGAACTTCAAGGCACGGTTCGAGAGGGTGCTCGAGGGGTCTCCCAGGTCAGACGAATTCGCCCAGAAGATAGACGGCCCATGGGCGGACCTCCTGTGGCCGCACCATGGCGGCGACAACGTGGTCGACAATGAGTTCTGGAACTACATCTCCTACGTCGTCGAGCTCTGCGAGTGGCGGCGTGGAACCGCACCGGATCGTCACGCCTCCCTGCTCAACCGGGCACGGCAGGCTTTTGATCCGACAGAGCCGGACTCCGCAGAAGACCTCGACCTGCTATTTCACGCGTTCGATACGTGGACCGGGAGCGACGTCGACGGCTTCTTCGAGCAGCACTTGGCAGCTGTGCCGGCCACGAACGACCAAGGCGAGGCGAAGGTAGTGGTATTTGGTGTCGACGCCGCCACCAATCTCTTTGACTCCTGCCTGAGGGAGTTCGGCAACGAGCGGCGATTCGGTAGTCAGCGCAAGCTGCTGCTGTATGCCGTGCTCCTGCACCGCAAAGACCACACCGCTGCCTTTCCCAACCGACTGCGCGTCGTTCGCAATCTGCTGGCCGCCTCAGAGGACGAAGTACGGCCCTCCGCGATGGGCGAGATCGTCGAGGACGTTCGTCGGGTGGTGCTCGAAGGAGACCTCGACGCTGTGTCCACACTAAATCAGGCTGCCCTCGCTGATGAGATCCGCAAGCAGTCGTTCCTCGAAGCGCATCCCGAGGCTCGTCCGGTCGTTCACCGCTTGGAGGATCACGACCTACTACGGGGTTCGCTGGTGGCGCTGTCCCTTGACGCGGATCGGCTGGCTGACCGTGCAGATGTTCTCGAGCGGATCCTCTCTGAACCGGAACTGATGATCTCGTTCACGGGCGCCCTGCTCGCACGCGGTGAATACCAGCGGAAGATCGGACCGTCACTCCGCTTCGGCCCACCTCAACCATCAAAGTGGTGGCGACAACTGCTGACCGGTACGGACCGAGAGAACCTGGCTCTTACGAGAGCCGCGCTCGAGCTCGTGCTCGATGCCCTCTGCGGGCCTGGCCCTGCTGATGCAGAGCGCCTCGAACAGATCCAGAATGACTGGTTGCAGACCCAGGAAGCAGATGCACGATTCGAGTGGAGGTACTACCTGGTGCGCTACCCGGTGATGCGATCAGGGAGGTCAGGCGTCTATCGGAGCCCAGACCAGGCGATGGGCTACTCCCTCTGCATGCTGCAGGGTGTGCAGCTGAACGGGTATTACCGCGACCCGTATTTGGCCGCGATCATCGGCGAAGCTGAATGCGCCGACTCGGTGGTAGGTGCCGATAATGACGGCCCCTGGTTCATCGGCCAGGCAACCAACGAGCGCTGGTTGGAGTTGAAGCAGTCCGGTGTGAGGCTCCGCGTTGTGCCTGCCGGCTTCGAAGTCATGCCGCCGGTTCTGGACGAACACCGACCGGGGTTCGACTCCGTCCTCCTCGAACGTGACGACATCGATGAGTCGGGTGACCGGGTCCTGCTGAACATCCCACAGGTAGAGTGCGGTGAGGACCTTGTCGACACCGTTGATCGGATCCAGGTGGCTACGGCCCTTCTAGGCGACCTCCTCGCGTCTGGCTGCTAACCGCAACTCTCGGGGGCATGGCAACTCCTCTCGGTCGTCCTACTGCCGCTGAACCTGGCTGCGCTGTTCTGGCCAGTACCTCGGATGCGGTCGTCTGCCGCGTTGTCAGGTCGCTGCTGTCGGCTACGAGGTGAGGTGACGACCGACCTGCGTTGGGCGCCTGGTGGGCTCCGAGCGCCGGCGAGCGGCCTAGACGAGGTGGTCAATCGAGAGATCGCCCCAACGGTCGTTCAGATACTCAGCGACGAGTCGGCGGTGGCAGTGGTGTGGTTCGTGCTCACTGCACAGGAGGCAACCATCATCAACGAGGTCCCGCGGAACTTCGTCCTCGATTGACCGACTCTCGATCAAGTCCATGAATTTGTTCTCGTAGAGAGCCCAGTCCCCGCCTCCCTTCTTGTACTCGTCGAGCATCTCCTTCGTCGGAGCCAAGATCGGCAGGTGGACGTAGTCCATATCGCAGATCTCGCGGAGGAAGAACGCCAGGTCGTCCCTCTTGGCGAATCCAGCCAGTTGCGAGACGTTGTTCAGGCGAACGTCGACCACTCGCTGCGCGCCAGACCCACGAATCAGCTCGAAGAACCGGCTAGCGGGCTTCTTGGTGAACCCGATTGTGAAGACCGTCATCCTGACCTCTGCCCGCCCGCCCGGGCGAGATCGTCGTCGACGTAGGCGATTCGCTCGACTTGGCGCTGGACGGCTGTCGCGATCTGTTCTGCCGTCGATGCAAAGAGCTCGGGTTGTTCCCCGGCACGATCGAGCAGCCGCAACATCGATTCATCGAGCGTCTCTGTCGACCCATCATCGAGGATGTGGGCAACTGGAAGACCCCGGGCAGCGAGTGCTCCTGCGACCAGGAACGTTCTGTGGCAGTCAAGGGGGTCCTTCTCGGCACACATGACAACCACGCGCTCTGATTCGGCGCCGTCCACCACTCGATCGATTCCTCGACCAAACAGGGCCGTCGCTGCCAGGCGGTCGTAGCTGACGCGCCCGTTCTCGTAGCAGCTCGGGTCGCTCGCCCTTGCTCCGAGCTCGCGGCCCAGGAAGACGTACTTCACGTCGTCTTCACGCAGGTAGTCGCTAAGCGAGTCCTTGCTGAAGTGCGGGGCGTACCTGCTGTAGGGCGAGGAGCGGACATCTGCAACTGCCGTGATTCCGTGGAGCTTGAGGAGCTTCATGAAGGTCGACAACTCGTGGTTCGAGTGGCCGATTGTGTAGATCGTCTCAGGCATGATCGGGTGGGTCCTCGATGATGGCGGCCACGAGCTTGAATACCGCGTTCCTCTCAAGGTACGGCTCACCCAGGCTGATTGTCAGGTACGAGGCGCCGTGGGTGTAGCGACCATTCGGCTGGGCCAGGAAGCTCCGCTCGTATCTCGGGTCCGTAACCCAGAGCCGGTACTCGGCCCCCGCGTGCTCGAACTTCGCTTGGACCCGGCGCTTCCGGTCGCCGAAGGCCTCGCCAGGGGCGAAGACGGCGATCTCGAGTGCATCGACGAAGATCAGCGTGAGCGAGCTGTCAAGGGTCTCCGCTTCGTCTAGCGGAATCTCATCGTTTCGGCCGTGGTAGGTGGATCGCCCATTGACCCAGAGGGGTGTGGCTGGAGACACGGCCTCCTGTAGGGTGGCGGTGTCAGCCTGTCCCGTCTTGACCCAGTACCAGTCGGGATCGAGGAGCCAGTTCTCGGCTTGGTAGGAGTGGGGTCTCGGCTCGAGCAGCGGCACGTCGATGATGTCGAGAACGCTCGGGTCACTGCCATCTTCGTACTCGCGTTCCTTCTCGGAGACCTCTTCGTGTTTCCTGCTACTGACTGGCCGGATCCATCCCTGGGGTTCCCCATCCGCGAGCTCCACTCCTGCGATACACCGCCCGCTCAGCTTCCTGGAGTTGGCGAGGCAGATCATTCGCTTGGTGACGGGCATGGTGCCGCCCAGCTAGTCGTTCGAACGAAAGGTACGCGGCCAAGCGTAACCCCGGCGGCGGTCACACGGCGCCGTCTAACGGTGGTCTAACGAACCCGAACGGACCGGGCCGGATGAGCGGCTTGCTCGGCCATGGGCCAGTGCAGATCTAGTGACTGACCAGCACGTTTGTGAATGACCCCGGACCCACCCGGACAGCCCCATCGGGCTCAGAACCCGAACGATCGAGGCATCAGCCTCCGACGGATGAGGCGGCGGCTGCGTTCTTGAGGAGCTCCCCGTCGACCTCGAGGACGAAGCCAGCCGCGACCGCCTCGTCGGTGGC